>JAGXBC010000006.1 GCA_018971305.1 Patescibacteria group bacterium
AGTCACGATTATCCGCTTGACCTGCGAGAGAAAATGCCCATCCACCCTCATGCCGGTCACTTTCATTTTAATGAGCCGATCCCGCAATTCATCATTGACGACCGACTGTGCAGCGGCGATTTCGTCCTTTTCCGACTTTAACTGCATCGCCCATTTGACGAGATACTCGATACTTTCCTTTTTGATATCCTGTGGCTCTTTCATTTTTTACCTCCCTCTAAATGGGCCGCGATTAATTCTTTGGCCCTACTTTGTACGAGATTTGGCGGTATCGGTATTTTTAATGACTTCATTGTCTGAATCTGCGCGGAGGTCGCCGGATCGTTATCATGCTCGTCTTTGGGTATTTCTTTCGATTCGGTCAATTCCTCCACGCTGATTTCCTTAAACTCATTCTTGCCGTAAATGTCACTCGCGAATCCGAACTGTGCTGCGCATCTTTTGAGCCCATCAGTAACCGCAGCCTTTTCATCGTTTCCGTAATCAAGAGGTTCTGTGGTTCCTTTGCGCATGATAATATCCTTTTTACCGATATCGTCTTTATGCAGTAACTCGCTTCCATCCGGCTTATGGATGGTCAATCGGATTGTCGCGCAGACTTGCCCATGCTTCTCGCGTATATCAAGGACTGTGCTCGACCACATCCAGCCGAAGGTATAATTTAAGCATTTTTTAATATACACCCCTGTCACATACTGCCACGTTCCACCGCCTTTCGCCGGCCGTTGGTAGACGTGATGCGGGGGTGTACGCTGTAGGGTGCGCAGGATTTGTTCTGTTGTAAATACACTTTTTCCAACCATGAGTTTTTTACCGTGATCTTCTGTCATATTTACTCCTTTCTTTTGATAATTCTTTTATACGTGCATTGGCTTGTTTTGTTGTTAATACTCCAGCCTTCCATAAGTTGACGATTTCAATGAGTGTCATAATCCTAGTAATTTTTCTAACCAATTTTTACTTGTTTGTTTTAATATAAAATTATTTCGTCTTTTTTCTCGTATCATAAATAATCTATTGCTTTCATTTATAAATATTTGTGCTTTTTTTATACCAACAGATCTAACATATTTTGCTGCTGTTATTGGATCAATACATCCAATATCTTTTAAGTGAGCCATTTTTATTGGATCAATCTTTTTTATGTTCATTTTAGCCTCTCATTCTCCGGCAATGGTGTTTTGCAGTCCTCGCGGTAGCCGTAAACTGCGCACATATGTTTATTGTAGGCTTTCAGGTTCGCGCCATTGACAAATTCCATAATAATGATACCGATGGCTATAAGTAATAACATTTCAAGAAATTGTTGAATAAGTAGAAATTTCATATTAAATTTCACTCCATTCGTACCCGCAATGATGACACAGTAAATCTGCTGATAATCCCCCAGCATCATTTGGATTTACGTCGGCATAGACAAGGCCGACAGTGTGGCACTTGGGACACTCGCTATCCTCGCCGTAGTATATATAGCCAGAGGGGATATGTACATTTTCTGCTAGTTTTTCACCTTCTTTTATCAACAAATCGGTTGTATTTAGCATATTTTCACCCTTTCTTTACTTATTATAAATATATAATAGGTATTGTCAAGGGGTCAATTTAGCCTCGTTTTTGGATCTCAATAGACTATTTTCAAAAGTTTCGTGATCCATGGATATTTTCTGTTTATTTCTATATAAAATAATCCCTTCTGACCAATATTCACCGGTTCGCGCCATCGGTAGTCCACATTTTCTACAGGAACGGTTTTTCCTGTTCATAAATATTGCCTTACATTTGGGGCAAAAAATAACTTTTCTACTCATAGTTTTATTTGGTGACGATGGTGACGATAGTTACGTTGTTGACGTTGTATAGGTTGTATACGATTATTTTGTATAATATAGTTCGGGTTGTTGTTTTTCTGTCTTGGGAATCTCAATATCAATACCAAACTCTATTTTTAAGGAATTTATACGATCCTCATTCCAAACAACGCCCATAGATCCTCCGTGGAGAGTTCTGGTCTCAAGACCCATAGAACGAAGTTTATTAAGGATTGTTCGGCTCTGTGTATTGTATTTGCTATTAAGATTTCCTTCATTATATTTATTGGCAATAAGCTGTCCTTTGATACAGCCGCTCTCTATCTGATCTTGGCAATAGAGAAGCGCCAGAATAATCTGACCGCTGGTACTATCAACCTTTTCCGCGAGACGGCGTTTTTCAATCTCGTGTACCATTTTCTTAAATGCTTCTTCTCTGGCGGGATTTATATTCATTAGAACTTGATAAAGAGGCTGAGTAATGTCTCCAAGTCGTGATTTAGCTATTCGGCCAACGTCGGGCCACATATCTCCCATTGTAGAGGCTCTCCAAGCTGTCAGTTTCTCTTTAATCGGGAGCGCATCTTCTGGTTGCACCTTTAGTGTAAATTCTTTCTTTGAATTTACCATGATTATTGGAATTGCTCGAGTATCTAGTATTTCGTGTATCGTTTCGTTGGTAGCGAAAATTGTAGGGCCAAAAACTGTATAATAATCTGTATCTTGAAAAGCTCCCTTTTCTGGTCGATTTACTCGAGAAACGTCAATGCCTCGCTCCGGCCTATTGAGAAACACATCTTCACTTCCTGCCTTTTCTATTTTTTCCCATAAATTCATCATGTCAAGAGCAAGCGTGGCGTCAATATGCGTACAATCACGTAAAACCTGTGCATCGGTGAGGCTTATTTTACGAAGTCCGCGTCGTGCTATATAGATCATTGATTTAAGCATTCGCGACTTACCTTTTTCTGGCAAACCAAGAAAATAAATAATAGGGCTAAAGTCAGCGCGTTCCATACAATATGTGTGAAAAGCCCATACCGTCATTACATCATATAGGCCTTCTTCGGGAAGCTCTGCTCGGCCGTGATAATACTCTATAATTTGGTCATATAACTCTACGTCCCAATAAAAAATGACGTTCTTATTTATCGTCTTATCGTCACCATCGTCACCAATACCGTCTTTTTTGATACTATTTGATACGCTTTTTTCTATTTTTGAATTTTTCCTTTCAAAAATATAATGGAGTACTTCTTCTTTACGTGGGAACAAAAGATTATGGGGTAATAAATTCTTTGGAGGAGGTTGATAGGTTCTATCATCTATAATAACCGAAGGAGAAACGGAAACACTTTTACTTGTCGGATCAAAAATGAGATATTCTAATTCGTGATTTTCGTTTTCCACCAAATCAACCAAATTAGGAAATGAGGCCTTATAGGAAATTTTGTTTTTTTCTTTTGATTCCTGTATAAGCTCTTTTTTTAGTTGCTCGTCTAATTGTTCATCAACCGTTTTTTTGACCATAAAGAATTAAAAACTGCTCTACGTTTTTTATTATTTTTTTATCGGTTAAGGACTCTAATAAAGCATTGTTAAGACGATCTTTTTTAGAATATGAAAGAACTGAAAGTACTCCGTATTCGATTCCCTTTTTGCATAAAATCTGTATTTTCATTGCTATCTTTTCCAAATCAGAAACCCCTCCGCGTGACGACCCACTCAGTAAAGTGGACGCGGAGGGATTACTAACTTGGAAAAAGTGGGTCGTCATAGTTATTTAACAGTATACCCATCATAACCTGTTGTCAAGAACCAATTTGTCACGTCCTGATCTTGTTTTTTACAAAACACTACAGGTAGTGTATAATAGGTGTTATGGAATACAAAGAATTACTTACAAAATTTCGTGAACGTCGGCAACAAATCAGAGAGGACTATAACAGAAAAGACGAAGCCGGCAAACGATTATATAATCAACGACAACTTGCGCAAAAGTATAATATTTCGCAAGCTCGTATTTGGATTATTCTTAATGAGCCTAAAAAACCCGCAAGCAAAAGGTAAACGATTTGAATACTATGTGCGCGACGTCCTTAGAGCCTATGGCTACAAAGCGGAACGTACTCCGCTATCCGGCGCGCTTGATGGGTGGGCTGGCGATATCACCAGCCGTAGCTTCCCATTCTTCATTGAATGTAAAAACACGGAAAAAACACAATTCATGGAATGGTACAAAAAAGCGCAGGATGAATCGACGCCGCGCCGACCCGTCATCATTTGGACACGTAATGGCGAAACCGCCTATGTATTTTTACAACTCACCGATTTCCTCGACCAAATCACGGCGAAACCACCGGCGCAGCCAATCCCTAAAAAGGTACTACAGAAGAAAAAAACGGCACCAGAGGACGTAGCATGGCAAGGGTCATTATCTAAGTTTAGAATGTCGCACCGAAATAAATATAGTACTTGACAATACCTATTATATGAATTACAATAGGTATTAAGAAAGGACAAAATATGGACTTTGATGATAAATTTTTCACAAATACGTTAATTTTACTCGAGACAGAACTAAATGATCTGTCACAATGGAGCGTCTATAATGGTGATAAGTATAATGAAGAAATTGCCCAACTTAAAACCATCATTGAAAAAATGAAAGGTGAAAAATGAAAATCCAACCCCTCAATTTATTTTATCGTTTTATGTGGTATCCCGTGGTTTTTGGATTAGGAATGTTATTTGCAGGATTTTTATATTACCGATTAACCACGCCGCAGATGTGGTGGGCCAAAGACCACCCTAAGGAAGTAGATTGGGCACACGCGAGGTATGACCTATATCAAAAAGCCGCTGGTATGTTGTATTTTCAAGACGAAAAAGGAACTGGTGTCACCATAGTACGACCAAGTGATATGCCAGTAAAATAATATGCACAGTGTTTGTGACCTAGGAAATATTACGTGGACAAGTCCATTTAATAGATATATGTGGGAGGGTGTTTGTGGAAAGGGCGGTACAGGAATAATAATATTGGTGATTGTTATTTTTTTGTTTCTAGTAGCTATTAAATCAGCAAGCAAATAATAGTTATTTGTTATACTACATATATGAAATTTTATCCGGCACAAGGTGTTTACATAGCAGAGCTTCTCGAAGATAAAGAAAAAATATTTGTCGACACGCGGAAAACCCGTCTCATAAAAGGAAAAGTGGTCGCCATCAACCCTGTAGAAGTGACAGACTTTGGTATAGAAATCAAAACCCCTATTCGTGTCGGTGACGTTGTATATTTTCTTAGCTACGAGGGAGACTACGATAATGCAAAAATAGACGGGAAAACATATTACGCAGTACTAAGAAAAGATCATCGATTCGTACTCAAATGAAAAAAACAGAAATACTACATGGGCAGAAAGCGCGTGCAAAAATACTTGCTGGCGTCAATAAGATGGCCGATACGGTCACAATCACGTTAGGATTAAAAGGCCGAAACGTGGCAATCGCTATGCAGGACTTCCAGGGCAACATATACAAACGAGACAATATCCACGATGGTGTACGAGTAAGTAAAGCCATAGACCTGCCGGACGAATTTGAGAACATGGGGGCGGCCATTATGCGTGAGGCTGCCGAGAAAACGGTCATGGAGGTCGGTGATGGCACAACGGTAACGATTCTCCTTAGCCAGGCACTTTATCAAGAGGCAAATAAAGCAATAGCCACAGGATCAGACCCTGTTGAGATACGGGAAGGATTAGAAAAAGCGGCTGACACGCTTGTAGGGGCTCTGGGAAAATATGCAATCCCTGTAAAATCGCACGATCAAGCTAAACATATCGCAACCATATCATGTCAGGATCCCCAAATTGGTGAAATGATAGCGGATACCCTTTATAAAATAGGCGCTGAAGGAGTCGCCACCATAGAGGAATCCAAAAATAATGAAACTACTGTTGACTATCAGACAGGTATGCAGCTTGAGAAAGGATATTACCATCCATACTTCATTACCGATCAGGAAACAGAATCGGCAGTATTGGAAAATCCTTATATCCTTCTTACTGATAAACACCTTATGAGCTTGGAGCCTCTCGAGAAGCTCTTGACCGAAGTATACAACCGTCATGCGGCCATCGTATTTGTGTGTGCGTCATTTTCAGGTGTAACGATTCCCCTCTTATTGCAAAATAAAATGGGAGGAAAACTCAACTGTCTCGCTATACAAGCTCCCTCCTTTGGAGAAAACCAACAAGCAACCCTTGAGGATATCGCGACTCTTACTGGCGGCAAGTTTATTGCAGAGGGTACCGGCATGGACTTAAAAGATATAACTCTCAAAGAATTAGGCCGTGCCGACTATGTGACAGCAAATAAAAACTCATCATTGATTGTAGGTGGCAAAGGCAACACAAAAGATATAGAGCTACGGGTAGAAAAAATAAAAAGTCAGATTGAAACACAGGATGATGAGTTCAAAAAAGAAAAACTCCGTGAGCGATTGGGCAAACTCACGAACGGTATTGCAGTCATACACGTTGGCGGGTACACGGAGATTGAAATGAAAGACCGCAAAGAAAAAATTATTGATGCTGTATCAGCTACGCGCGCCGCAATGAAAAAGGGGATAGTGCCAGGTGGAGAAATTATTTATCTCAAGCTCCGCGAAATGCTTGGTAACTCAATAGCTGAGCGTATTATGTATAAAGTTCTTGAGCGCCCATTTAATAAGCTGGTAGAAAATGCTGGTCTCGACAGCGGACAGATGCGTGAACGTCTACGAAATGTGACTACAAAAAATGCCGGTGTTGATCTTCGAGATAACAAAATAAAAGACATGGTGAAAGCGGGGATTATTGATCCCCTGTTAGTTGTAGAGAGCGCATTGTATAATAGCGTTAGTGTAGCAAATGCCTTAATACTCACTGAGGCTATTATCGTGCCAAAAGTTGACAAAAAGTGATTGGAGGTGAGATAGTATGTTTGGTAAAAAAAGTTCAAAAGGATCGAAGAAAAGCTCAAAGCATTCTTCAAAAAAAAGTTCCAAAAAAAGCTCAAAGTAACCTATGATTTGTCCTAGCTGCCACTTAGGCACAGCGCAGATTGACAAACGACTTGGTGTACTGCCGTGTCGTTTGTGCATTAAACGCCATAGAAACCTTCGGCGTTCTTCCTTACCCCCAGAGTTCACCAGCGATTCAATAAAACAACAGCGAAAAATGTATCGAAAAGACATTTTGCCTATCCATAATCGCGGCCAGCTTGATAAAGGTTGGCTTGACCGCTATGGTGCCAAAAAGGCAAAGCAACGAGGTTTTACTGATGAAGAAATAAAAAACGCTCGGTATGTATGGGACGGGGTAGATGAATACTACCCCTCACACGTATGATTTGGCAACCTACATGGAAAAAAGGTGAGATAATACGCAATATACTAAACGGAAAGCCAGTCATGGTGGTACATATTTATTCCCTCGGTATAAACTCTTCAATCACCGAAGTAGTGGATTTGGAAAGTAAGGATAGCCCTACACCGGCACTCTACATTACTCAAGCATATTACGATCAATGGGTGCACGATCAGGATATGACCCCCAAAGAAACTACTAATGGTGTAGAATGGATACATAACCCAGTACGACTATGACAGACTTTTTTCTAGTATTTGGCACAATTTTAGGTATAGCAATCGGTTTCTATTTTGGTTTGCGAATTAATGTAGAAGAAATCAGAAAAGACAAAAAACACATTGCCGATATAATCACGAATGCCCTCGATCAGGTTGACAGTGATTTACAGGTAGGAGTTTTGCGCCGACCCAGCGCACATGAGGTATTTTTACGGAACGAAGACGATAAGAAAAAGGCATCAAAAAAAGCCATGAAAGAAACACTTGATACCATACCAGAGCTTAAAAAAGCGAGAGAGGCAGCGGCCAAGCAAAAATAATATGTACTGTTTCCATTACCGTGTTGAAAATCCATTGAGCAAATTTCACCACCATAACCAGAGGTTTGCAATCGCGTGCATACCATACGTCAACACAAAAAAGGAAAAGCAAAAAGATGGAAAGACTATTGATGTAGAAGAAAAAGGTTTTATGTGCCCACGATGTCTTAAAGTTTATCGAAGTAACTAAATGAGAACAACAGTATACTACCAATCAGAGCGTACGTGCCCAAAATGCAGGGATAAATTCATGTCGGACATATACACACTATGCCCGAAGTGCCGAAAGCCAAAAACGGGAAAAAAGCGGTAATAATTCTCCCTCTCCCCTACTCTATCGACACACTCCCCCTCTCCCCTCTTTTGAGGCTAATTATGCCGTACGAGTATAATAGGGGATAGGGGAGACTACTATGGCTCACGCAGGAGGAAGACCAGTCAAATACAAAACCGTTGAAGAACTCCAAAAAGCTATTGATGAGTATTTTGCATTTTGTGACGCGCGTACTAAAAAGATATGGGATGATGACAAACAAAAAGAAATCATGGTTTCTTATCCCGCACCTTATACCATGCACGGACTAGCCAGAGCTATGGGAATTGATCGGGATACACTTATAAATTATTCTCATAAAGAAGAGTTTTTCGGCGCTATAAAAGCCGCACGGCAAAAAGTAGCTGAAGATGTCGAAACACGACTCATGGATGGCAAGGCACAGGCAGGTGCTATATTCAACCTAAAAAATAACTTTGGCTGGAAGGATGAGCAAAAGCACGACATTGAAGGAGGATTGGAGGTAGTATTCCGCCGTGGTAAAACGAAAGATTGAAATTGACACATTTTACCCAAGTGGGCCACACCCAGGTCAACAGAAAGTATTGGAAGCCCTGGATAATGGCGTGCGATTTGTACAACTGCGTGCTGGACGCAAATGGCGTAAAACCTCACTTATCATTTCTTGGTTATTCGAAAAGGCATTTGAAACAGGACTCGTCTGTCCGTATATTGCACCAAACCGCGTGCAAGCCAAAAACATTGCATGGGATGACCATATCAATAGACTCTTAAACCACTTCACTGCACAAGGGCTTCCCTACAAAGCAAATGAAAGCGAACTATCAATTACATTTCCCAATGGCGGCAAAGTGCAGCTTCTTGGCGTAGAAAACAAAAACTCTCTTCGTGGTATATCAAACTGGGGGGCAGTGGGCGGTGATGAGTATGACGACTGGGAAGAAGATATTTACTCTGATATTATCCGGCCCAACCTAATTACCTATCATGCACCAATTATCTTAGGTGGTACGCCCAATGGGTTTCGAAACCTCTACCATATTGAAAACATGAAGGATGAGAAAGGCAGTCACATATTCCAATCATTTCACTTTACGACCATGGACAACCCAGACATTCCCAAAGAAGAACTCGCAAGCCTTATTAGCGAATATAAATCCATGGGCATGGGCTCCTATCGACAGGAAATACTGGCCGAGTACGAAAAGCCCGAGGGCGTGGTATATGACGAGTGGGACATGAAGCAATATATACCCTTCTGGTATGACGAAAACCTGCCGCTGCACCTGTCGTGGGACTTCGGGGTAAATGACCCCACGGTCGTCCTGTTTATACAGCCCAACGGCAGCGAGCTGCGTATAGTGGATTACATCGAGGCGTCCAATGCAAACTTAGAGTACTTTGTCGAGGAGATAGATAAGAAGGGATACAAAAAACCATCGTTCGAAGCCGGCGACATTTCGGGCCGGGCGCGGTCGCTCATTACAGGGAAAAGCCCCATATCGCTGCTGCGCGAGCTGGGCCACGATGTACGCAGTATGCCTATACCCGATATAGAACAGCAGATACGCAACGCCCATACCTACGTCCCGAACCTGTGGGTATCAAGTGCAAAGGCCGAACGCTTCCGCGACTGCATACTGAACTACCACTACCCGGAGAAGTCGACCACACTGGTAAACCAAGACAACGAACAACCAGTCCACGACGAGTACAGCCATGCCCTCCGGGCGTTCGAGTACTACTGCTGGAACCTCAAGCACGGGAGAGTGGGGGCTGTGCATGAACGGCTGGCAGATAAGCACTCACCCAGCCCGAGCGCCGAGTTCTTTAGGGGGCAGCAGGTCGGGCTGGATATAGATAAGTTTAAGCATTGATCCCGCGTAGCACATTTGGTCGTGCAACGTCCCGTTAAGGCGGAGAACGGAGGTTCGAGTCCTCCCGCGGGAGCACTATAGAGATTGTCTATAATAGAGGTATGAAGATAACGGTCAAAAACCAAGAGAAGGAAATACTGGTACAGACGGTAAGCCTTCAGAAAAACAAGTTTGACCCCACCAACCTGTACCTGTTCCGCTGCCCGTACTGCGGCACGGCAATCACGCAGATACAGGGGCTGGTGAATAAGATAGTGGCGGGGGTGGAGCCAACGGAGAACGTGATAGTCGTCCACCAGTGTGCTACCTGCAAACGCCTCTATACCTTCCAGACCCTCGAGTACCCCGATATACGCGAAACGAAGGTCATGCTGGTTAACTCGCTGGGGGCCATGTCTACCTTCCGCTGTTATATATGTCGCACACCGCTGGTCGAGTTTCGTGGTGACAAGGTTATACGCATCAGCGATATGAGCATGGTGCATATACCCAGTCATATACCATGTCCCAATGATGGGTGCCCCGGCATCTATTATTTTCAGGACGTGCTATAATAAACTACACCACTTAGGCGACCCGCGAGTGGCTTTTTTATGGCAGAATCAGATTTTCATGTTCCAATGCAAGGCAGCTTCCACGATGCCCACACGCCTCCACTGGTGGCAGAGGAAGGGCTTGAGTCCGAGCTGCTTGACCCGCTATCGCTGGATATCCCCGATGATGAACTGATCGACATCATAGACACGCGCATACAGGAAACGCGCAACTTCTATAAAAATACGATGGACTTGTACAACCGCAGGCTGACCAATGAGGTGTACTACTTCGGCAAGCAGATCATCGAAAAGGAAAAGGCGCACCTCCTGAAAGATTACGAATCACGATATAAAGACAATGCCATTTTCGAGATAGAGGCAACCCTCAAGCCGCTGGCAATGAGCAGGCTTCCTGACTTACTGGTAACGCCCGGCAATGACAGCCAAGACGCAAAGCTGATGTCGCAGGAGCTATCCAAGGCCATAGACACACAGGTAAAGAATAGGGAGAACCGGCTGGTGCTGGGCCTCGCCTTCAAGCACCGTCCTGTGTACTTCGCCGGTGTTATAAAAGCGGTATGGGATCCAGAGATTGATGACTACCGCTTCCTCTGTATACACCCCGATATGATTGACGTCGACTGCTATGCCCCCACCAACAATGCGGACGACATGGAGATCGTGAGCCAGATTATCCCCATCACTATAAAGGAAGTCTTCATGCGCTTCCCCAAGGCGAAGGATAAGTTCATCGCGGAGCTGCAGACCAAGGGAATAAACATCAACCCCGATAAGCCGTGGGAGAACGAAGCTACTAAGATAAAGATACGCGAAACGTGGTTTACATGGTACAAAAAGGCAAAGGAAAAAGACGAGTACGAACGGGTCGAGGGCGTCATGTGGAAATACGAAAAGTGTCTGCTCAAAAAGATGAAAAACCCCAACTTCGACTACGAAGGGGAGGACAGATACTTTACCTATGTCGAGGGGAAGAAGCAGGAGCTGACCGTCGATCAGGAGATGCAGATTATCGCGCTAGGCGTTATGCCGCCCGATGTACAGACGGAGAAGGTATACCACAATTACTTCCGCAGGCCGCGCAAACCCTTCTACTTCATGGGATACGACCAGTGGGGAAAGCAGCCGCTGGATGAAACGAGCGAGCTGGAGCAGAACATACACCTTGAGCGCGCACTGGATAAGCGGGGCAAGCAGATAGAGGAAACACTGGATAACCGCGGGCACCACGTCTGGAGCAAGGAGTCAGGTCTAAAAAGTGGCGATGTGCAGGGCATGGATATGAACGACCCCGATGTCGATGTCATCGTGGACGGCGATGTCAATAAGGTACATAAGTATATAGAGCCGGCCCGCCCGACCCCCGATGAGTTTTCGGATATGGAATCAATCCGCAACCGTATGTATGGCATAGCAGGGGCCAATGCGGTACGCGGACAGATACAGACGCAGGTCGCCACCACCAACCAAATCGCACGCGAGGCAGACTTCACCCGTGCCGATGATCTGGTAGAGGACACCATCAATGGTGCCGCAGAGTGGATGGGGGATTGGGCGCTGCAGTTTATAAAGCTGCGCTACACCAAAGACCACTTCCGTGAAATCCTCGGCGTAGCCGGGGATATCGTCTATGTGAAGCTCAACCGCAATATGGTACGCGATGGCATGATTATAAAGATTAAAGCATCGGGAACGGATAAACTGAAAGCCCAGAACAACGCAATAGATATGGCGAAGCTCAAGATGATTGACCCCGTGCAGTTCTTCAGGGATATGGGACTTCCCGACCCCGAGGGACGCGCAAAGCAGCTGATGATGTGGATGAGCGACCCCAATACCTACATGATGCAATACGTGCTGGGTCTGGAAACCTCAGAGGATATGGCAAATAAGCTGATACAGGATAGCGCAACAGGAGGCGCCGGAGCGCCACCCGCACCACCGGCCCCACCCGCACCTGCACCTATGGCGCCCCCAGCACCACCGGCACCAAGCCCCGGACTAATGGGTGCGCCCGTAGCACCAACGCCAACCAATACGGCAGCCGTACCCGCTATGCCCCCGGCAGGTGCGCCGGTAGGAAGTCCACGGGGACTATGATATGGCTATACCAGACAGCAAACAGCTCTTCGCCGAACTCATGGCGGGCAAGCAGTCCCAGCCAATGTCGAAAGGCGGCGCGACCCGCGATGTCTATGACTTAGGTAATGCTGTGGCAAAGGTAGCCAAAAATGCCAAGGGACTGCAGCAGAACGATGAAGAACTGGATGATACCCCCAACACACCCAAAGCCCTCGCGAAAGGTAAGGATTTCGTCATAACGGAGAAGGTCATGCGCGATGATACGGCGCTGGGCGAATGGCTGAAACCCCTGCAGGACTATAGCGAGAGCGACTTCGAGGAAAAGAAGCCCGAACTGGTCGAACAGATGAAGGAAATGGGCCTCGATAATTTCCTCAAGTTTCCGCTGCTGTGGAATGACTTTATCTCGAAGCGCAACTGGGGTCTAAACAGCGAGGGCCACCCAGTCCTCCTTGATAAAGGATCGCTGAACAGCCATATCTACGACCACGATGAAGCCCCCAAAAAAGTGCAGGGCGAATATGATAAAATAAAGCAGTCACGCAGAATAGTAAAAAAAAGTTATGCGTATAAAGGGGGGTGATCCAATATGGCCGGTGATATGAAGAAAGTTATCAAAGGGAAACCAGCATCGAAGTACCGCGTTAAGAAGGCAAAGTACGGATGGCACGGTGGAAAAAAGCTCAATAAATCCCACAGCGTCGGAGCGTAAATTATACCCTTGTGGTAGTATACGTTTATGGCACCTAAGATTAAACCTCCCTATGAGGATTTGCACAACAAATCCATGCGTACCCTCGTGAAAGAGGCGCACGAAAAGGTTGCTGATGCAGGTAAGCCGCCTGAGGATACCAAGCCGCCTGAAACCAAACCTCCCGAAACGAAACCCCCGGAGAGTAAGCCGCCGGAAACGAAACCCAATGAAAAGCCAACGCTCTCGGTAGAGGACATCAAAAAGAACGCCCGCGAGGCGGTAGCCGAGGAAGTGAAGAAAAACACGGAGGAACTGAAGGCAGAAATCAAAAAGATACAGGACTCCACCCAAACCAATGAAGAAAAGAACAAACAAATCGAAGCACTGAAAGTGAAATGGCAGGGGGTTGACCCCAAAACCGGGAAGCCGTCACCAGTCAATTATGATGAAATCGTTGCGGAAACACGCCGTATCGTCATGGAGGAAGTCAAACAGTTCTACAAAGAGCAGAAGGAACACGAACTGGAGGAAATGAAAAAAGTGCAGACCGAGGACGAGCAGAAAAAGGTACAAGAGAAAAAAACCTATGAAGAACGCCTGACCCAAGTGCAGGCCCGTATCAATAATGAAATGGAGGAACTATTCGTACAAGGTAAACTGGCCCGGCCAAAGGATATAAACGATCTGAAAGACCCGGCGGCCCGCAAAGTGAAAGACCTCTTCGACCAAGCCGCAGCCTACAATATGCAACGGCAGAAGGAAGGCAAGGAGCTGGAGCCATCAATCGCAAAGTTCTTCTTCATGTACTACAAGCCAAAGGGCGACCAACCCGCGGGAGCCGATGCCCCCGTATCGACCAATAAAGCAGCGCCGCCCCCGGCAGATACTGAAGACCGATATGTCTATGCACGCGACCACCGCAAGAGTATGCGCCAAATCCTGTATGAAGCGGCACAGAGGGCGCTCGGAAAAAAGACCCCTTGACAAAAATTAAAATAGGGTTTACGATATGTACAGTTCACGAGACTTACTCGGCAAGTAGCCGAGTTTTTTTGTGCAAAAAATATGGCATACGATGGAATCCAAAATTCAAATCGCGTAACCGGCTTAACTACCCGCGCTCTCTATACGAAGGTAGTCGACCAAGTTCTTAACTCCGCAACCTACTACTCCCGGCTTGTTTCACAGGGCGAACCCTTTGAAGGCTCAACGATGGACGTTACCTATGATGTAACGGCAGACAGCGGTGGGCAGTTCTTCACCGGGCTTGAAACGCTCAACAGTTCAGCCGTCAACACGACAGCAACAGCATCATTCGCACACACGGCCTACACACAGCCGGTGGTTAGCATTATGCTTGAGAGCTTTGCAAACGTCGGAAGCCTCGGCATTATCAATCTTGATACCTTCAAATATAACAAAGCAGCGGCCCAAGCACTGCAACAGCTCGGCAGCTCAATCTATAGCACAGGCTCTGGTAACCAGCCGCTTGGCCTTACCGCCATTGTCGATGACAGCACCAACGTGGCAACTATCGGAGGACTGGCACGATCGACCTACACCGTACTCGACTCAACCCTTACCGCATATGCATCAGGTAAACTGACGCTGGCAACGATGGGCACACAATATGATAGTGCCATCGCCTCGGGTATGGCAGAGGAAACACCGAATGTCGGCGTTACCACAAAAGGCATTTTCACACTCTATGAGCAGCTCTTAACCCCGAATGTCCGGGCAACCTACGATGAAGTCGGATATGATCGGGTCTTGGTACGCAGCAAATTCGGCCAGAGGGGCAGCGCAGAACTCAAGAACGCATCAGGCTTTAATGCACTGTCCTACCGCGATATGCACATCATGCGTGACGATCAGGCAACAGCACAAATGCTCTGGATGGTCAACGAAGATTACATACACTGGCATGGCCGCACAGAGGTGCCGGCAGAGTATGAAGACGTCCTTGAGAAAGTGGATTTTGGCACAAGCGAAGTCTATGAGGGTACAGGTGCAATGGCACTGGATATGCCGTCCGAGTATAATGGATGGTTCTACCAGAAACCGCTTTTGATCCCGGATCAGGCAGGACGCATTGCAAGGTTTTACGTCATAGGACAAACAATCCCGCTGTCCTTCCGACGTCACAGCAAGGGTACAGGGATAACAGGAGTTTAATATGGCTAACATAACCGGACCAGCATTTTTATCATATACAGACCTCTACGCAAACGACACGACAATCCCGAGCGGATTGTACCTTGGCGCACGATCATACGGTGACGGCGGCAAGATGTTCCGCTATGCCTTAGCGGGTGGCTCTGATCTTGTAAAAGGCAACTTACTGCAGGAACGCGCGGAAGATACGCAATTTGAGAACATGGCGGTACTGGCACAGGCCATTGCAACCGCAGGTGTTCTGCAAACCGTCCCGGTAACCAATGGCTCAACAACCGTCGCAGCCCATGATTTCGATGGAGGCTCGCTCTCCGTCTACACGACCCCGGATGGCGGCTCTGAATATAAAATCCTTGGTCACACGACTGGGGGATCAGGTGCGGCATTGACGCTCACTATTGATAGGCCACTACAAACCGCATGGACAACCTCCACCAAAGTCAACATGAAGTGGAACCCATGGAGCAAAGTAATCCAAGCACCCGCTACGACCCAAACCGGTATCCCAGTCGGTGTCGCCATTTATGCCATCCCGACGGCTACCTATGGGTGGGTACAGACCCACGGCGAAGCCGCCGTTCTCTCGGACGGGTCGACGTTCGCAGTAGGCTCCGAGGTTGGGACACCTTCGGGTACCGCAGGCTGTGTCACAGTGTATGCAGCAGGTACAACCCATGCAAAGGTTGGCTCCGTTCGACAAGCAGCAGCATCAGGACATTGGATTTCAATTTTCCTCCAGATAGACTAACCTTCTATCTTCGAGGAAGGAGTCTAAACTATGGCAGCACTCACATCAGGACTACTTGAAGGCGCAATGGGCGGTTTACCGCTTGTCCGTGATTTTGGTATCAATACCAATAAAAACATCACGGTCGGTGGCACTGCAAATATTGACCTTTCAGGATCATCGGGAACATTCCTTACCCCGTCGGGCGCCGTTACCATCGGGCCGGGGGCAGTTACCGTATCGGGTGCTGTTACCTTATCGGCAGCCGCAACCGCATCATCGACACTGGCCGTAACAGGTGTCCTAACCCCCACGGGAGGTATTGCGGCAGCAGGTGGCAAATCCGTCCCCACGGTCTACCACTCCGGCGGCTACCAAGCACCGGCAACCACAGGATTAACACAAACGCAAATCGTTACAACGGACAGCTACTATGTCGAAGTCTTTATCCCGGCAAATGTCACCCTAACTGGTATCTCTCTCTTACAGGGCCATACAACCAATGCCAGCGTCAATCTATCTGTAGGATTGGCAGACTCTACCGGGGTTATCGTAGCGAAGAGTGCAACAACCGTCGCACAAGGAGCAGCAGATGCCTATCAACAGATTCCCTTCACCGCAACATACCAAGCAGTCGGCCCGGCGAAGTACTTTATCGTTCTGCAAGGCTCGGCAACGACAGGATTTTTCGCCACCCACACGATCGGGAACTTCGGGGCGAAGCTCTTGACCTCAGAAACCTTTGGAACATTTTTAACGACAGCTACCTACGCAACCACAACCTTCACCACGGCCCAAGGCCCGGTGGCAGACACCTACTAAACTCTACCCGTTTGATACAATACCTTCATGTACAATATCATGGTTGGCATGGCTACCGGCGGCACCGTCCGTTCCGAGACGGTCAGCTCGCTCGTTGGGGCATTAGAAGTTATAAAGGGGAAGGGTGCCGGCGTGGCCCTCTCATTACAGATCGGTGGCTATGTCGCGCATAACAGAAATGAGCTGGTCAAACTGGCACAGGAGAATAAATCCACCCACATCATGTTCATCGATAATGATATGGTCTTCAAGCCCTCCGCAATCCAACGCCTTTTAGACCACGATAAAGACATCGTGGGGGCAAACTATAATGCACGGGGCGTACCGGGGAAACCTGTGATAATGACAATGAAGCTGACCAACCCCGAAACCGATGAAAATAAAGGACAGTATATGCAGGTTAACTTCCCCCCGCAGCTCTTTAAGTGCTGGTCGCTTGGTACGGGCTTCATGCTGGTAAAGACCAGCGTGTTTGATAAGCTCGCGCGCCCCTATTTCGTTGCGTATGAGGAGCCAAACGGTGAACACCACACCGAGGACGTCGAGTTCTGTAAAAAGGCCCACGAGGCAGGGTATGATGTATGGTGCAGCCCTACCATAGAGATTAAACATATCGGAACGTATGAATACTGAGTTCACCCAAGATTGGTTTTCACAAAATATCCCCATATGGCAGGCTATTATTGGCCCCAAAAAGGGAAATGCCATAAACGCGCTGGAAATAGGGTGCTTCGAGGGCCGTGCAACCTGCTGGCTTCTGGATAACGTCCTGACCAGCCCTGAGAGCCATATAACCTGCGTGGATACCTTCCACAGCGATGAGGAACTAAAGGATATAGATTTTGGAAAAGTGAAAGAACGATTTATCCACAATACGTCCCCCTACGGTGGAAAAGTATCACTCGTTGTTGACACCTCTGAAAACTACCTGCGGCACACTGCACAGCAGTTCAGCCTCATCTATATAGACGGCTCCCACATGGCCCCGGACGTCCTCACTGATGCGGTACTGGCACACCGCACACTGGAAAAGGGCGGGATCATGGTTTTCGATGATTACCTCTGGACGGGATTAGGCAAATTGGTACGAAGCCCTAAGATGGGCATAGACGCCTTTTTAGACTGCTTTGGGCATCTTTATACCCCTCTTTCCATAGGCTATCAGGTAATCATTTGCAAAAAGTGATATAATGACCCTATGGCAGCAACAAACGGTGCCCAGCCGAGAGACGCAAACAGGCAAGTACTCACCTACTTAGGCCCAGTCCTTTCCAACTCAAAAACCCTAGTCGGAAGCAATGCGACTGTGGCCGTGCCCCTTTTTACCCTTACGGGGACGGTCATGGTGACGGGCTTATGGGGCGTTGTAACAACAGTACTAGGGGCAAATAACACCGCGGCATATTTCAGATTAAACGACCAGACGGTACAATCAAACATCACCGTAAACACCGGCGTAACCCTAAGTGCCGCCGCAGCAGGGTCGGTCATTGTGAAGAATGGCCTTGCAGCCGCAGCCGCCGTCCTTCTGTCCGCATCACAGGAGCGCGTGTCGGAGCCTACGACACTGGAAACGCTGTACTTCTCACCCTTTGTTATAGTTAAAAAGCCGGCAGCAACGACACAAATCGAGTTCGTCTACTCCACGACTGACACCCCGACATCAGGTGCTATCCAGTTCTTCGTAGCCTACTACCCCCTCTCCGCAGATGGTGATTTAGCCATCGTCTAATCGTTTTTATACCCCTATGCTATACTACATTGAGAAGGAGTAAATAATATGGCAGAACCAACAGATGAGCAGAAAAAGGAAGCCGCTGCAAAATTGCAGATGGAGCTTGATACCGAATACTCGGTTGTCTTCAAAAAACGCGAATGGGTATTGATCTATAATATCCTAACCTCCGTAACGTATAAGCTGGGCGATGCAACCCTCGTCCTGCCGATCGTTGAGAAGGTGGCACGCGATGCAGACCTTTTGCAAAAACCGCAACCGGTAGCAAAACCTGCAGCAGCGCCGGAGAAGCCAGCGGATAAGGTACTAACAAACTAACATGGATCCAGAAGCACAACAGCGAGCATTGGTAGCTAATCAGCTGCGCCAGCGGGAGCTTGCCCGCAAGTCGCAGGACATCATACGGATTTATAATCCGCTGTATCAGGATTTCCGCTTCCTCTATGATGGGTATCCTAACACCGTAAAGGCGCGTGAAACGAAGGACGTGGAACGCTACAAAGCCGAGCTGTACTTCAAGAAAATCTCCCAGTACATCATTGGCCTCTCACAGATCGAAAAGGGTGAGGCGCTGCTGAAAAAGCGCCGGGATAGGGGGCTGGACGAGATACTGGATAAATACCAAGAGAGCAAGCAGATATGGGATAATACCCCGAAAATGAACGACCCGCAGCTGCTGGAACAAATCGCAAAGGTAGTCATTATCGGTCTGGTAGAGGAATACGGAAAAGAGGAACCGCTGCCCGGACAGCGTGAGGAACCGAAGCCGGAAATGACCAACGTAGACGAAATTATCTTTAGGAAAATTGCAGACCGTAAAATAGAGGCCGCCCCCGAGCCGGTAGCAAAGCCGGTCACCAAAACGCTTGACGAAATGAAAAAGGATGAGGACGGAGCACCGCCGGTCAAAAAACTGGAGAAAGCAAAATGAGCGCCATATCAGAAAAAATATCAGCAATCATGGGCTTCACGATCAAAGAGGGCAAATGGGCCTCCTTCATAACCCCTATGGATCAGGAGGGGGAACCGACACGGAGGCATATATCGGATATGCTTTTCGCTCTCTGTGAGGTCGTAGAAGACCTTGAAAAGCGCGTGAAGGAATTGGAGGATTATGTTGCGCGAAACGAAGCGGGACGACACCCCGACGAGTCTGTACAACCCGCTAAATAATGACTTTGTTGTACAAATGGCAGATGATAATAATATCCCCCATCTCTATACCCTCCACGCGGAGGAAATTGAAACATTCCCAGCGTATATAGCACGTCATATTAAGAAAAAATTAGCTGAAAAAATATATCTAGACCGATATGGGGGGAAAATAACAAAAGAAAGTATCATGCCTGCCATTTTACAGGAAATAGAGGTAACACTATGAATATACAAATTCTTAAAGATAAATCCGCCGATCTTTTTCAAATATTGGAGGTAAGTTTTTCTGAACTATCTAACCTTGACCAAAAAAGAAAAGAGATTGAGGAATATGACCATGAGGTACGTGAAAATGAAAAGAAAATACTTCTTAAAGAAGATTCGTTAAATATACGGGAAAAAAATTTAGAAAATGATGTACATGCCCTTCAATTGAAACGTGAAGAATTAGCGCGGCTGGAACAGAAAATAAATCACAGTAGAGAACAAATAATAAAAGCAAAAGAGCAACTTTCTATTCTTGATGAAAAATTAAAAGAAATGCAGATTTATGAGGTAAAAATTAATGAAAAGAAAAAGGAATTAGAAAATCTTAAACCCAAAGAGGACGAATTAGCACATCGTGAAACTATGTTACAAAAGGAAAAAGAGATTGACAGGAAGCGGAAAGAACATCTCGATAACCGGGTAAAAAAAATACGACAGGTGGAACAGAGATTACAGATTGAAGCAGATGATAATTTAGAGTAAGTGGTATAATATATATAAAGGACATACCTTGCATACCGGCAAGGTTTTTTTATGGCTGATCCACTACAACGCGATGCAAATAGGGTACCTGTTATGGGAGCAGTTTCATCATTAAGCTCTACAACAGTATCCCCCATTACCTATACTCCTATTACAGGAGTTAATCCCGTGAATGTCGCTATTGTTGACGCATCGGGAACACAAATAACCTCATTCGGCGGCGGCACGCAATATGCCAACGCCGCAGTGGTAGCTACTCCCACGGGTACGGTGGCTTTAGGTTATGACGGAGCTAATGTCAGGGCGTTGTTAACCGATACCACGGGAAAGTTAAACGTGACGGGTTCGATAACGGCGACTAACCCTTCTGTAGGTTCAACGGGGGTGGCAATTCCTACATCGGCCACGCTTTTAGGAGGTTCGGACGGAACTAATTTACAGCCCCTGCAGATTGACGCTTCCAAAAACTTAAAAGTTTTACTCGCTAACGCTTCAGTTGCTGTTACGGGCACTTTCTGGCAGGCGACTCAACCAGTATCAGGTACCTTTTGGCAAACCACTCAACCCGTATCACTAGCTTCCCTTCCTCCCTTAGCCACGGGAACTAACAATATAGGAGTTGTAGATATAGCGGATACTGCTGGTAATAAATTTACTTCAAACTCAACTACTTTTACTTCTAAGTATGCCCAAGATATTAATTTACTCGGAACTTTGGGTACTGCTTTCTCAACTGCTGGCAAAATAGACATTACGGCTATTCCCGCAGGAACTAATTTAATAGGAAAAGTTGAAGTCTCGGACGGCACGAATATCTTAAATACTACTACCAATCCAGCGGTAGTATCCGAAATTCCCACGTCAAATACCGGATGGTCTTTTAATTACCAGTCGGCCTTATCAAACACAAAAGCGCAAATTAAGGGGACGGCGGGCATTTTTGGAGGGTATGTAATGTTATATAACCCCAATACAGCCGTAACTTATATTCAAGTTTTTAATAAAGCAAGTGCTAATGTAACTGTTGGGACTACAGCACCAGACTTTGTAATTCCTCTTCCAGGAGTGGCTTCTGCTTCAGCCACAGGAAGTGCAGCAAATGTGGAGTTTAGCGTAGGGATAGTTATGAATACGGGTATAACGGTAGCGGCAACAACTACCCCTACAGGTTCTACAGCTCCGGCAAATGCAATTATGGCAACCTTTTTATACCTTTAAAATATGGCAACTGTAATTTTCTTAACTACGACAGGTGCTAATACTTGGACAGTCCCCTCAGATTGGAATTCATCTAATAATACGATTGAGGTTATTGGGGGAGGAGGGGGAGGGACTGGCGGAGGAGTAAGTTGGTCAGCTGGTGGCGGAGGCGGAGGATATTCAAAAATTTCTAATCTTTCTCTTTCTCCTAATGCGAGTATAAATTATACCGTAGGAATAGGAGGTGTGGGTGGAACTGGTGGAGCGACTGCCAAAGCTGGGGGAAATGGCGGAGATTCTTGGTTTAATGGAACTACTTTAGCGGGTTCTTCAGTCGGAGCGAAGGGTGGATTAGGAGGTCCACAATCTTCTGCTAATGGTTTAGGTGGCCAACAATCAGGAAATACAGGAAGCGTAGGAACTATAATAAAGTTAGGTGGAAATGGAGTTCATTCAGGGGGTTATGACGGTGGTCCTGGTGGAGGGGGAGCCGCTGGACCTAACGGAAATGGTGCAGATGGGGCTTCGGATGGTGGCAACGGGGGAGCGGGAGGAGGAGGAAGTGGCGGGGGGTTAGTTGGAGCGGCTGGAAGTGGTTATACTGGCGGGAATGGAGGAGCAAATTATACTTCTACTCAAGCTGGTGGTATTGGTTCATCTTCTACTTCTACGCCAGGTGGAAATGGTACAGGAGATAGTAACGGTGCGTCAGGTGGAGGGGGAGGAGCAAGTAATTCAGGTGAAACAGCTGCTTCAGCTGGTGGCGACGGTGGTCCAGGTCAAGAATGGGACTCAACGCATGGCTCAGGGGGTGGAGGCGGTGGTGCAGGAAGTAAATATAATGCAAATGATACAATTATACACAATGGAAATGGTGGATTATATGGAGGCGGTGGTGCAGGAAGTAATACTTTATTTGATTACTATGGAACTGGCGGCAACGGAGCGCAAGGAATTATAGTTATTACTTATACGCCATCGGCAGGAGGTACCCAATACTTTTCTCCTTTTTCTATATTAGGTGTTGGCTGACATGATATAATGATGAAAGCAAACATATTGCACCTTTCTAGGTGCTTTTTTATTACATAATCCCTATGAGGTTAACCTACACCGATTATTGGAGTCAGTTTTTACGCAATACCAATCAGGTAGGACTGAACGACACTAATGTGCAGAAGGATTTTCAGCTGCATCTGGGCCAACGGTACCAACTCATGCTTGCGAAGCTCAAGAACTACCGCACCGAGAGTTACTATGCACCTTTCCTTACCGGCATGAATGTTGTATTACTCTCAACAGGTGTTGCTCAAGCGATAAGTTCGATTACATCATCGGGAACAACAGCAACCGTCACAACGATAGTAGCGCATGGATATAGTACAGGAAACTCAGTAAATATCATGGGGGCAGCCCTAAACTTCCAGAACGCCTCTGCGGTCAATACCTTTGGACTGACCAATCCCAATGCATATAATGGCACCTACACGATTACAGTGACCGACACAACCCATTTTACCTATACTCTGGCATCAAATGTTAATGGCATACCCGCAATGCCCGCGCAGTACTTTCCATATCCACAGGGAAATATCACCATAGATGGCATTTTTATAACCGTGGGGGCGGTCAATTTCCCCCTGCAGCTTATCAGTACGACTTTCGGATGGGAGGAATTGAACGCAATCCTTATCCAAGCGTCTGCGCTACCGCAATTCTACTTTCCCCGCCGGGATGATTTTGGTATATGGCCCGTACCACAATCCACCTATCAGGGGACTATCCTCTACCACTACCGGGATAGGAACCTTATGGTCGATGATTACCTAACAGGTACCGTTACGATGACCCAAAACTCAAATATCGTACTGGGAAGCGGGACAACCTTCACCGCCGCAATGGTAGGACGGTGGCTGACCATCACCGACACGACTGTACCGGGGCAGGGGTACTGGTTCCGTATACTGGGGTATACCGATGCGACCCATGTAACAATAGACCGAAACTGGCCCAATGCAACGACTTCATCAGTAGCGTACCGAATAGGGGAGTCGCCCGAACTACCCGAGGAAGGGCATATTATTCTCTCGGATGGCGTTACTGCTGATTACTACGGCGGTATGCGCAAAGATCAAGTAAATTACAAATGGTATTCAAACCTATTCTGGACTGGCGATCCGGGGAACGATAAACGGCAGGAGGGCAACAGCGAAATCTCTGCCGGGCTTATCGGCCTCGTCAATCGGTATATGGATCGTGACGATGTACGGGTTATACAGAAGCGCCCGAAGCTCAATCCGCTACAGTTCAAAGCATGGGCGACCTCACTTTCATCGAGCGGATAAAAATACCCGCCGTATTGTCCCGGCGGGATTTATTACATCGAGTGGGTGCCGGCAGATACGCTCATATTATCTATGCGCTTCCGGCCTATCCGTGGCTCCTTCCTGTACTTTCGTACTGCCCGGCTTATGGCTGTATTAAAGCTCGACGCCTTTTCTGTGTATTCAAAACTGATCGGATATGGAATGTATGCGGTTACTTTCACGACGTACATTTTCATATTGTCCTCCTTTGTAAATGTGCTTTTGAGGCGTAGGAACAATCTATACCTCTATATCAATTATACCAATCGGGTTTTCCATATTTTTATTCCCACGCCTACACTTTTCACAATCCGTGCGTGAAAATAAAAACTTGACTTGGTGTTTATCGCATGACAGCGCCATTTCTTATTTATGGCTACGCATGACCCCAAAAAACAGCGTGCGTAAAATTCGTGGTTTATACATCAGTGGTATAATAAAGGCATGAGTCATATTGTATTGCGCAAACGTGCATCGGGATACCAGATGTACGATAAACGCAAAGAACACTATGTCGGGTCGGTTATAAAGGACTACCAGAAGGCCCGAAAAACAGCCCGAGCGCGCGATGAGCGTGAGGACAAAAAGTATAGAAGCTAAGTGCTATAATAAGGACAGTCAACTTATGACGCCGTGGTGCGTCTTTTTTTATGGCTTTCACTGCAACGATCAAAACAATAAATATGACCCCGGACACCATCACCATAGGTGTTCGCTACTATGATTCAGTAACGAACCTATCCACGGATAAAACATTTACCTACTCGAACAACGACACGATCACACAGGCACAGGTTGTGGCTGACATTATCAATGCCGGGAAGGTGTATAAGGCCGCGTGGACACAAAATATCGCACTACAGTCGAAGGTGGGCACTGTTATCGTAATACCGTAATATGGCACAAGTACCTATATCACAAAATGATTTCTCGGGGGGCATTCAGAACTATACCAAAAAGCCTACGCTGCAAAATGGGTATTATTTTGGGTATTGTGTCAACTACAGGGACGACCCCAATGCTATAACCCTGCTGCCGGGATCAGTAAAGGAGTCGGGGACTGTCGTTACTGATTTGCTGAAATGGGCCGATCTCCTCCCAAATACCACCACGTCCTTCTTTTACGGAAATGCCGGAAACCTCTACCAGCGCAGTTCATCTGCTACATGGTCATTCATCCATACAGCAGGGGCTTCTCATGGCAATGGCCTTTCGTACTTTTTCGCAGATGATTATCTGTACTACTCCTGCGATTACACACTGGGCCGCTATGGCCCCGTATCAGGTACCCCGACCTATTCCGATGATTTTATCACCGCGCAGGGGGGTATTCCTACCAATACCGCATCGCTCGTCCTTACGGCAGCATCGAGTATGTATGCCACAGCAGCCAATTCGGCCTCACTGGATATAACCAGCGATATTACACTGGAGGCATATTTCAAAGCAGCATCATTGCCCACAGGGACAAATACCATGACGCTTATTGGAAAATGGGACGAAAGCGGGGCGCTACGGTGCTATAAAATGGATATACAGGCAATCTCGAACTACTTTGGCAATGGCGCTGATGGTGCCTTAACAATATCTGTAAATACCACCGATGCCCCCATAGACTCTTCCTGTAATGCAACGAAAGGTACCTATACCATATCCGCAACAAATGCTTCATTTGCGCCTAATCAGAAAATCCTTGTACACCAAACACGCGGGACTGGGGCAGGTACGTGGCAGCGCATGACTATCCAAAGCTATACGGCGGGGACGATCACCACGGTGGAACAGGTGGCCTTTAACTATACAACGAGTGGCAATAATGCTGCGCAGGTACTCGTTATTAAACAGTATACAAACGTCACGATAAATAACGGCGTAACACTGACGGCAAAAGCATGGAATGGCACTGTAGGGGGTATTTTAACATTCCTCGCCAATGGCACCGTGACCATAACGGGAACGATAGACGCCTCCGGGTGTGGATTTTTAGGGGCTACCACATTTGTCGGAGGAACAAGCGCCGTACAATACGCCGGTGAGGGTACTGCGGGGCCATCTATACAAACCATGAGTGCAAACGGAAATGGGGGCGGTGGCGGTATTACCGAGGCTGCGGCTGGGAGGAACGATATCGTTGCAGGCGCCGGTGGAAGTAATGGGACACAGGGAACTGAGGGTGCGGTACCGTGGTCATGGGATCAGGGCCATAACTCGCCCGGAGCATTAAGCGGAACGGCAGACTTAACAACCATGACCTTCGGTGGAGGTGGTGGCAAAGCTGGCTCTGATTATCACGCCACCCCTTCATTTAGCGGAAACGGTGGCAATGGTGGAGGAATTATATTTATAGCTGGAGCTACTATAACGATGACAGGATCAGTCCTCGCAAACGGCCAGAATGGACAAGCCCAAGCAGCGCAGGGCGGCGCCGGCGGGGGAGGGTCAATCCTCATAAAAACACAGGTAGGAACACTGGGGACACTCTCAACAGCAATCGGGGGCACAACAACACAGCTCTACGATTCAAACCCAAACTATGTATGGGGACTGGGTGGGACTGGACGGGTACATATCGACTATTATACGAGTTTTACAGGTACTACCAGTCCAACCATAGATTCCCTTCAGGACACGACACTCGGTAATACTACTGGGTATCAGGCACGTATTGGTATATCCAATGATGGCACACTTCAAGAATACCTGTCTTACCCTCTGCCCGCCTCATTTACAACATCGGTGTGGAACCGTATATCTATCACGTGGGTAGCCTCAACATCAACAGCCTCATTTTACTGGAACGGCATACTACTTGGTACGAATATCGGTACAAAAACAGCAATAAGTAATAACGTATCACTGCTCTATATCGGCGCAAATAAGGGCGCATCTGCCGTGCAGAACTTCTTTGACGGAAAGATAGACGATTTCCGTATATGGAATGCAGCACTATCAGCTTCAACAATCCTTGCTAATAACCAGATACAGGTTTCCGCAACAGCAGCCAGTTTGCAGGCGGCATGGACGTTCAATTCTGTGTATACCGATACCACGGCCAATGCCAATACACTCACCGCCGTAAACAGCCCGACCTTTGATACATCAGATGTTCCCTTCCCTGCCCCAACAACACGGCTGGATATAGACCAATCCTATACCACCGCGGGGAGTACCTACACACTGCCCACAGCTATATCAGAAGCGACAAATGATACGCTTCCTTTTACCCCAGCAGATGATCCGCAAAAATCTGTTGATTTTAATATAGATACCGTGGGGACGGGTAATATCACGGTGACGGTGCATGACCAGCAAAATAAAGTAGTAGCAAGCCAAACGATAAATCATGCAAGCCTCTCGACTGGATTTATAGAGTTTATCTACTCCCCGCAGTGGCGCATTGTTATTGGAAAGACGTACCATATGCACGTTACGGTTTCCACTGGTACATCAAAAATAGTCAGTTCATCATTAAATAATCTCGCCACAGCTGATTTCCATACTTACTTTGGCATTCTCGTGAATGATACCCAGTTCCACCCAATTATTCCGTTCCTCAACTTTATGGCAATAGGCAATGAGCGATATATCGCCAAGTGGGACGGGGCATTCTATACTCCAAACGCTATCGCTTTCCCTACCGGCTGGCGCGTGCGGTGTTTCGGAACATGGCGCGAGTACCTTGCAATAGGGGTATGGCGCGGGACAAACATACAGGATTACACCCACGGCAGGGTGTACTTCTGGGACGGTATAGCGCCAACATTCAACTTTTTCATTGATGTCCCAGACGGGCAAATAAACGCACTGTGGGGCAAGGATTCAGACCTCTACATGATCGCGGGGTACCGTGGCGATCTGTTGGATTATCAGGGTAACTTCTTCTTCGATACCGGCAATTCGTCATCGCTGAAACTGCGATTTATCCCGAAGCGTACCGCAGCTGATCTTATAGAAGTATATCCGGGCGCACTCAATTATTACCGAAACCTTATACACATCGGTGTTGCCTCATCGTCCAATTCAACCACCATAACGCGGGGCGTGTATGCGTATGGGACATACGATCCCCAGCTGCAGCCCACGCTATCATGTGATTATCTCGTATCAACGGGCAATACAGGAAATACGGTAACAATCGGTCTGGTGTTCCCCGTAGGCAATAAACTTATCGTGGGCTGGCAGGACGGGATAGCATATGGCGCCGATGTTATAGACTTTACCAACAACCCAGCCCCGCAGGGCCGCATTGAGATGATGATGACTGACGATAATGCGGTATGGCACCCGAAAATGAATACACAGGTACGTGCCGATTTCCTCGCGCTGCGCTCGGGGGAAAGTGTCGATTTGGCTATGTCTATCGATCGGGCGGCGTATATAACCTCGGCAAAAGACAGCACGGTTGGTGATAAGTTCTATACACTTCCCTCAACGTCCCTTACCAACGCAACGGGCCGTGGCAGGGAGTTCCAGCTCGCCGTGGATTTATACGCGACAGGTACGACCAGCCCTACGCTATTAGGTGTAACTATCCTCCATGATGCACTAGGGGAGGAGCAACAATTCTAGTATGGATAACAACCAATTATTATCACGGTTACAGTCGCTCGAGCGTGAAATAGCCAGCCTTAAACAAAGCAAAACCGGGGGCGTTACCATAACCCAAGATGCACTTCTCCCCGGTATCATTAAAGAACGCCATCTGGTCGTAGGCTCGGGTGCGAACAAGGGTGATCTCATATACTCCGATGCGAATGGTGGGTTTACTAATTTAGGCATTGGGACAGCGGGGCAGGTCGCAACGGTAGTGGGTGGCGTCCCCACGTGGCAGTCACCGTTCTACTCGGCTTCATACGGGTCAATGTATGTTTATAATTTGGGCACCGGGGGCACGACTGTGACGATAACCCTCCAAGATACCTACTACCAAATAGGCAGCGGAATAACACAGGGGGTAGTGAAAAACTTTACTTTTCAGAATGCCCGAGAGCTAAAGGCCAGCGTTGCGGGGACATATCTTATCACGTTTACCATAGTCGTTGAGTGTGCCACAGCGGCGCAGACTATGGAGGCAGCGGTAATGGTAAATGGTACCGCTAACACTACCATTGCAGGGCATTCAAACGTCAGTACAGCCACAAAACCCGTTACAATGGGTGCAACAGGTTTCCTAACATTGGCGGTGGGGGATTTGGTATCAATGTCTGTCCTTAACCATAGCGGGGCAAATAATATAACGATAGACCATTTAATGTTCAGTATCACAAGAGTATTTTAATACGTGGTATAATGGGGACAGGCCACCTAGGTCATAACCTCGGGGGCTTTTTTTTATGGCTGATAACATTTCAGGTGGAGATTTTGGTGCAGGACTGGCAGGACAGGCAGTACAAACGGGCCAAAATGCCATTAACTCATTCAATCCTCAAGATGTCGCAGGTACGCAGCGTCAGGGATTTAGCTCACTATTTGGCTCCCAAATGGGTGCAGGCGCCCCGATAAGTTCACAGGATTATTATAATAAGTATGCCTCCGCAATAGCGGCAAATCCCTCAGTTACGGGCCTGTACAATACGGCAAATACGCAGTTTAACGTGCCACAGCTGGCAAATCAGGCCGCCTACCTGAATAATCAGGTCGCAAACGTCGCGCCCACGCAATACTCACTGGCTAGAGGATTTGATGTATCAGACCCACAGGTGCAAAACGCAATAAATACCAACTTGCGCTTTTTACAGCCGCAGGCGACAGCAGCGACAAACTTCGCACAGACTGCCCAGAACCTAGCGGGACAGTACGTGCAGGCAGGTATCGCCCAAAACCAGTTTAATCTTTTACCCGTCCAGCAACAGGGACAGATGCTTTCTGATGCCCTCGCCCGCCAAAGCACAGGGTTTGATATAGCGGCACAGAACGAGCTTCAAGGATTGGTATCAAAAATGAACGCCGGCGTCACCCTTTCGCAAACGGAAATGAGCAGGGCAAACTCTCTATTACAGGCGCAGGAGGCATACCAGCAGGCGGTTGATACGGCGAAGATACAGCAACAGACGACCCTCGGAGCAAGCCAGCTTGCGAACAAATATCAAAATATACCGGCTGGCAATACGCTTATAAATACCTTTACCGGCGGCGCATACAGGGCGCGATAATATGGACGATATATACTTTCCGGGCATGGAGCAGACACAGCCTGATGCTTCGGCATCGATGGAGGGTATGTACTTTCCCGGTATGGCCCCCGCACAGGCAGATGAAGGACAACAGGGCTGGAGTGGGTTTGTTGATAAGGCATCACGGATATCCCAACAGCGCGGCTTCCCTACCAATGTATTATTGGGACAGGCAGCGATTGAATCGGGGAGAGGCTCTGCAGCACCGGGCAATAACTATTTTGGTATAAAGGGAAGCGGAACAGGGGGGTCGAATAATCTGGCTACAAAGGAATATGGGGCAGGTGGCTACTACGGGGAAAACTCGGATTTTGCGGCATATGAGAAGCCGGAAGATGCGATCAATGCGTACATTGACCTCGTAACAAGCTATCCCGGCGTACCAGAGGCCATAAAATCAGGCGATACGCTGGCAGTATTACAGGCAATAAAGAATGCGGGGTATGCGACATCGCCCACATACGTGAACGATGTATCAAATACGCCGGAGTTTAGAGGTCAATATGGATCCAACTAATGCACCATCGGCACAAATGACACCTACGGGCTTATCGTGGTTTAATAATGCCATGCAGGGTTTATCCTCTGCAGTCGGCGGGGGGTTAAATGCCATAGGAAATATCCCCGTTTCACCTATGGGTACAACGCTGGGTGATCTTACGAAACAGTACATATACGACCCGAAGCGGGGGATTTTACCGAATAACCTCATAACAGGGAGAGGGGGATTATCAGATCAGGCTAAACTACAACAGGACTATGCACAGGGAAAAATATCAAAAGATGAGTTTATCAGTAAAAGCACCGAAATGGGCCTTCCGATGGTCATGGGCCTTACGGGTGGGGTAGAGGCAGGTGGCGAAGGGCTGGTAACAAAAGAGGGAAAAGCCCTCACTTCAACGAAGTTCAACCCGCCGGATGAGGCCGGCCCTATACTCGACCAACGTGGCAATCCAATAAAAAGCCCGGAACCCGTGACGGAGCCACAGCCGATGCGTACCGGGGAAAATATACAGACGGAGGCACAGCCCCAGCCACGCCCAGAAAGACTACCGGCAACACGTACCTATACGCCCGGTAAAGTATCGAGTGCTGACCTACTGGAAAATCAGAAGCGCAATATACAGATCGATGGCAGAGATATACAAACCCCCGCACAGGTAGAGCAGATCAACTCTACCCTTAACGGGTATGGGATTAAAGGCACAGGCGCACAGCAGCTACAGATGGCGAACGATAAAATCGCTGATTTATCAAAACAGGCGAAGCAAATCATAGCGAATGAGGGAGGAGTAACATCACGCGCCAGCCTTATTAAACAGACCGCACAGAATATGTCCCTTAGTGGCAATCATGCGGTACCGGGGGAACAGGTGCCCTTCACCTCACAATCATACATTGACAGCCTCTACGCTCGCGCGACAGGGGCCGATCTTACAAAAAGCATCACAGGTGCCCCCGATTTTATACCTGATACCGTTGTTGCTGATATGAAAAAGTTTGCTGCGCAGGACGCAGCCTCTACTTTTGACCGCACCGATCCTACGAAATGGACAGCCAATCAGGCGACCTCACGCTTCGCGCGTGATGCCATTGACACAACCCTTGATACAGCCCATCCTAATGCTTCAACCCTTAATAATGACATGAAGGATTTATATGATGCACAGGACGCACTGCGGAAACAGTCAAACCTCGAAAGTGGGGCAGCATATAAAAGCGCAATGGGGCAACAGCCGCCATTATTGAAACGTATTCTTACAAATCCCCTCGCAGTAGGGGCTGAAATCGTGGGTGGTATGCAGGTGGCACCTCATCTGCCGGAAATTGCATCAACTCTTGGGGGAGGTATGCTTGCGGGAGCGAAGAAAGCGTATGATGTACTTAGCGGCGGTGATAACGCAAACGCAAAACAAAGCGGGCAAGAAGATAATGGGGTCATGTTTCATGTTGATAGCGTACCACAAGACCCGAAGACGGGCAATTATTTACTCCCTGAAAACCCCGGAGTAACACCACTAACACCCGGTACCCCAGAGTATACTCGTGCGCAGAACTCGTTATCGGGCGGGGCGAGGCAGTTTATGCAGAATGCTCCCCAGTATATGAGTACGGTAAATCAGGTGAATAGCGATGTGAAGGGCGGTATGCCACTCAATATAATGACGCTGTTCAAAAGTGCGCAGGACGTGAGCGCATACCTTAGCGATCCGAAAAGCCCATACGCAAAGCAGCTGGCCGATGTGGGAAAGCTCAATAGCCAGTTTAGGGCAGCATATACCGCAGTAACGGGTGAAAAGCCGGACGATAGCCAGATGCTCTCACCGGGCAATAGTGCCGAACAGTTTAGTGAAAAGTATAAGGAAATGGTGAAGTTTATCCATGACAATTTCGCACAGTTTCAGGTGCCGTACCTGCAAACATCAGAGGCGCCTCAGAGCTTCAATGCACCGGGCGGCCCGCAAACCCAGTACCAACAACCACAAGCATCACCAAATGCCGCATCAATTATGGGGGGCAATATGCCCGCACTCAACTTGCCACCTGTAGGTTTGCCCAGTCTAAATAATGCGCCGGGAGGACTGCCGGCTCCTAATTTTCCAACACAATGAACCCACAAACACCATCATTCGGCAGCGGTAGCCCTCTACTAGGGGGTATGCAGCAGGTGGCGCAGGGCATGATGCAGCCCGGAGGGTCAAATGTGCTTACGCAGCAGCAGTCACCATCGGCTCCGGGGTTTAATGAGAATACGACTATCCCACCGCAGCCGCCGATGCCCAATCAAAGCCCAATGAACAACTTTGCACAGGGGCTGGTAAATAGGGGGCAGCCCGGTCAATCGGCACAGGGGGCAAAGCCACCGAAAAATCCACTGCACGCCCGCGCAGAGCTTATCGTGAAGGCGCTTACCGCACACCTTGCATTACTAGATAAACTAATGGGAATACAGCACGTATGAACTACCAACTAAGTGATATTATCTCTGGTATTTCGCAGGTCGGATTTCCGATTGTCATCTCACTGCTTTTGCTAATACGCATAGAGAGCAAAATGGAAAAGTTTGGTGATAAAATGGAAAAAGTAAGCGAGAACCTTGACAAGAATACGAATGCGACAGAAAAATTATCGACTGTCATAAATGAGCGTCTACCCAGACGAAAGTAACGATATGGATAATACTACGTTAAATTATGTAGTGAATGCTCCCTATTTTTGGCTATCAATGGGCCTCGTAGCCGGTGTATCGGTATTTGTCGGGGCCATTATCTACGATGGCGACCTCAAGACCGCATGGAAGGGTATTATCAGCATACTTACCTATGGATTTTTTATATTTGAAATCACCTTTACCCGTATCCTTCATTTAGAAAATGGTTTATCGGTGCAAGATCCAACGCGCTATGGGGGACTACTTACTATATTGTTTGTAACAATATTTTGGGTTATTGGTATGCTCTTGGGCGTATTTGCATCAAAGAAAACTCATAAAAGGAGTATAATAAAAGCATGATAGTCGGAAATGACATATCAGAATATCAGGGGCAACCCGATTGGCCTACCCTCAAAAATAATGCCAACTTCGTGATTATTAAGGCAGGGGAGGGAGCGACCTACATAGATAAGCAGTTTGGCTATAACCGGCAAAAGGCCCGCGATGTGAATATCCCCAGAGGCTATTACCACTTTGCACGGCCCGATACAGGTAATACCCCCCAACAGGAAGCACAGTTTTTTGTCAATCTTATAAACGGCCAGCCCCTACAGGAAGGGGAATCGCTGTATCTCGATTATGAAGTGCAGTATATCGGGGATAATGTGGGGTGGGTGCAGGCGTGGCTGGATTTTGTCTATCAAAAATTGGGAGTAAAACCATTCTTTTATTCCTACCAGTCAATGCTTACGAGCCACGATTGGTTACCCATAGTGAACTCTGGATACCCCCTGTGGGTAGCAGCACCGACAGGCGATCCGAATAATAATATATTCAAAACAGGCGCATGGCCCAAAGCGGCTATGCAGCAATGGGGAAATGAAACCGTACCAGGGATAACGACAGGAGTGGTAGACGCAGATGTATTTTTCGGTGATACAGCAAAATTCTTATCATATGGTTATCATTCCCCAATACAACCAAATCCGCCCTCTAACGGTCAACCTACGCCTCCACAAACCCCTCCTGCGCCCCCGTCGACGCCGAGCACACCGCCGGCGGTTGACTACAAACAAATAGTGGATTCCATAGAGGTCATAATCAATGACAAATCTCAAATACCGTGGTGGGATTTTATCCTTCACGACAAACGAATTGACGAAATTCAAGGGCTCATTGATAAAAGTACTGCTTGAACGAGAGAAACGATACACCTTAAAAAGTGCAGAAAAAATAGCAGATAAAATTGTGCTGGGAGTTATTGTCTGTATGGGTCTTGTCGCATTTGCGTATACGATTGTACGGATAGCGGGGAGGTGAATAATATGCAGTCACCACGATTTACACTAAGTAAGGAAGATATTATTAAATGGCTCCATAATGCAGTCATATTTTTGGCGCCGGCAGCCCTAGTATTTTTGGTTGCTCTACGAAACACAGGATCATCACATCAGGCATTTATTGTTCTTTATATGTGGGCATTAAATACCGCGATTGATCTTCTTCGGAAATTTATCGACGGGCCGGTGCAGTAATGTCTGCCGAAAAATTCATTAATGGGAAGCATGATGACGCACACCATGAGGGATTGCGTTCTACTGTACGGCGTGAGGCTGAATCTGAGCAGGAGATTGTAGATTTTTGGAGCTGGGCATGGCATGAGATTGTTGATTTACTCGCCTCCGGCGGAGAACTGGAAGATGATAGTGGTCGTGATCTACGGTCGCCCAAACCTCCTGAAGATGTCGACAATCACCAGTAAATATAAATCTCGGGCAATTACAGCGTAATCCTTTTTTTGTTTCGCGCACCAGCCATTTTTTATTCAGATTTGATTTGGATTTTATTTCCCAATATTTCATATCCGTATCAAGTAGACGGGCTAAATCTTTTTATTGTTTATACAATGTAATGTTAAAATTCTTCGTGTCTTATCCCAATAAAAACAGAGGTCATTTTCATTCATAAAATGATAGCATTTTCCTTCTGGTTCTAACCACAGTGTTTTTTCAAACATTCCTAACGCCCGTACTTTAATTTTTCGTAATCCTTTTTTCATATATTCTCCTACAGACTAGGGGTGAGCTAGACTAAAACATCTTCTAAAACTGCTTCATTTATTTCCCATTTAGGGCTTCGTATCGGGTCATTCACCATTATTAACTCTCCATCCAATGTATACAGTTTTATCAGTCGGCGCACGACATCTTCTTTTGTTCCTTTGCCAAGAGTAGATTCATCGCTGTAAATAATTTCTATTTTTTTAACTTTAATCATATATCTCCTTTCGTATGAGTACATGAAAACTCGGACAAAAGATTTTACAATCCTAACCTTCTACTACCTTCTTCATATGCTCGTTTTGCTTCTTCAAAAGTATGAAAACCACCGAAATAATATAATTTACCGTTTAAGCGTCTTTTTGCTCTCCAACGTTTATCTCTTTCATGAAAAGAGACACCCACAAATCCGCTTTTACCTAAATCCCGATTACTACAATTTATTGCACCCGTCACTATTCGTAAATTCTGTTTCCGATTATCTAATTTGTCACGATTTATATGGTCAACTTCCAATCCTTTAGGACAATTCATAATTTCTCGTGCTAAAAATATAGCTGTTACTTTCCGCTTATATAAAACTTGCGGACTATTTACTGTATGAATAACATAACCATAAGGGTTAACAAACCATTTTAGATGACCGAATTTTTCAAAATCTTCATCATCTACCAAAGTATAATTAACTATTCCTTTCTTGTTAACCATCTTTATTTGTTTCATATGTACCTTCATGCGTGTTTGTGCGGATGTATCGCATCCCCCGAAAGTTACTTAAAACTAAACCCCGTTATTTTATCAGAATAACAAATATGATACCCTAGTCCCGATTCTCCCGTATATGTTATCGTTATTTCCTTATCGTTTTCTCCAGATTTTCGCAAACCTTCTGCTAATTGAGTATCTTCCTGATGAACACAGTAACGATCTTCTTGGGATTGTGCTTTATTTGTCTTAAAATATACGACATAATTTTTAACAAAAATGCCACTTCTTTCTACAGCCGTAACATACCCAGTGTGTGTACCATCTGCATCAAAATTAAGATGAATTAAACCAATTCCCATTATCAACAAAACAAGCCCTATCATACAAATTACTATTACACCTATTATACTTATCGCATCATCCATATTTTTCACCTCCCATCAGTTCCGTAAGCCTTGCTTTTACATCAGAGAGAGCTTGGTTATAGCCCATACAATTACACTCCCCACTTATTTTGTGCTTTTTTTCCATACCATTTATCACCCCCATCATTTCCGTATGGAGGAGAGAGAGCAAGTCATTTGTCGCTTCGTATTGATTCAACACAACAGTATCAAAACTTACTATCTCTGGTGGATTAAAGTCTTTATCTCCTGTTTTTGTAAGGGCAACAATATGCTTTTTCATTATTTTCTCTATTTTTTCCCGTAAGTCTGTCATAGTTAAAATGGTATTTCTTCCGTTATTCTCCCGCTTTTTATATCTTTTACAAACTGTTTGATTCGTATAGTTCTTTCCTTGAAAAGTCGTTTCAATTCTTTTTTGCTCATCTTATTGTGAACGGGACAAGGAAAACCACACACCGACCAACCTTTGCCATCATATTCAGTACAAATGCAATTTTCGTCTATTTTTGTATCCATAGTTATTTCTCCTTTGTAATCTTCCATTGAAATCCACAGTTCCAACAACGATACAAAGTACTCCATAATTTCCGTATATCGCTATAATCATGACAGTTTGGACAAATTATCATACCTTCTCCTTTGTCGATTGAAGGGAAGAAAAAATATCCACAATTTCATCTTCATTCATCCAATAGCGAGCATCTGTACCTTTTCCGTTTAATTTCATATGTTCCCGAAATCGTTTTTTTATTTCCTCCACCGCTTCCCGCCGTCCTTGGGCAAGAGCGTCAAAGTAGACGGAGTGGAGAAACTTTTTTACAAAGTCAATACACATATCATTCGTTTCCTGCCGTTTACCTACGAAATCATTAGCCTTTGCTTCGGATAGAGCATCACCAATTTGATAAACGATATTCATGGCTATATGTTCTTTTTCTTCTTCCCATGTTCCTTTTCGTTGAGTGGTCATATTATTTTTGTCGAACATAACCGCATTTTCTACACTTCCAAGAAAAATTCTTTTTTACTGTATGCCATCTGTTATATCCGCATTTTTCACAAGGTTTTTTCATATCTTCTCCGAGGGGGAAGCCCTCAAAATAAACTTTTCTGATTTCCGATAATTTCTTTTACTTCTAAGGCTTCATTGAGAATATGCAAACCTGTTTCTGGCTCAACACAATTCCTCAGTATTGCCCGTTTATCAATTCCCGTATATTTATCTAGATTGAATCCTTTTCGTGTTTCCAATACTTTTATGCCTGCCATATGTTTCCGGCTTTTCTTATCAATATCCCGTATCAGAAAGTTTGTCCAAAAATAATGTCGGCTGATTTCTCTCGGCTTGATAAGGGGGGGGTACCAGCTTATGACATTCTCAACACAAAACTTTCCCTTAAAATATCCCTGCAAAAATACAATTTCTTCATAAAGTTTCATATCGGGAAATACAGGTTTATTCTGTTTTCGCTGTTCAACGGCTAATTCTTTTCGGATATGGCTATGGCTCGGACATGGTGGGCTACTCCATATAAAGTCATACTCCTCAAAATGCGCCAACAGATACGCATGGGCATCTTCAACCAAAACCCTATCCTGGGGAAAGAAGTCTTGGTAAATCGCAGCAATCTTCGGGTCTATCTCCACAGCCGTAATCTCATGGCTATCCCCCCATAATTTTCTGTTTCCCCCTATTCCGGCGTATAAGTTAAGTATTCTCATTTTCCCCTCACTATCTCGATAATATCGTCAGATTTATACATCATAATTTTTAGATCTTAAAATGACAAGCCTCCCCGTATGGGCAATCGTATTGTATACAATGTTTATTTTCATCAAGCCCCCCGTAAAACTTGCCCGCTTCTATCCCGGTGATAGCCTCGTCTACCCAGATCTTCGCTTTCGCAAGCTCCGTATCACTCGCCTCAAAGTAAAACGTCTTGAAGTCCGACAGATCAAAATGACAGGTAATGAGTAGCGCCTTGTGGAAGCCCGTAACCATCGCGTAGTAGCGCCATTGCATATGATCCCAGAACTTTTGCTGGCTCCATGTAGTGCCCCCGGTCTTTATTTCCGCGATTACCTTACTGTCATAGGCGATCATGTCGATGTAGCCGTGCAACGTGAATTTGTCATTATAGGGCTTGAGCGTATGGTGTTCGGCCTCGGTAAAATGCCAATCGAAGGTTGAAAGGCGGGGATCTTTTTTTATGCCGAGGCAATGATCCTGTATGATTTTATGGGCATCTTTGCCATGTTGCATGGCCTCTGTGGTCACCGTTTTTATTCCTAACATGGCATTTAACCAAGAATGTGGTGATATATGATAATTATTAATTTTTGTATAACTAAGAATAATTTTTCCCATATATATTACCTTTTTGAAAACCAAACTTTTTTCCTTCTTTATATGCTTTATTAACTCCAATACTTATTTTTTTAAGAGTTTTTTTGCTTACAGGGTGTCCCATTAATGATTTTCTTATTTTTTCTCTTGTTTCTTTTGGTATAGGTCGTCCAATTTGATGATTTGCAGGATGTTGATGGCGCGTCATTACAATAAGATTTGTAATTTGATTATCCTGTTTATTACCATTTATGTGATGCACAACTTCATTAATTTTCAAATATCTACCCAATTCTTGTTCCATAACATATCTATGTTGTAGAATATATCCATGATTATTATTAGGATGATCTGGTTTCCATATTTTTATGTATCCTTGACCATCCCCAACAATACCACCTTTCCAACTTGTACTTTTTTCTCCCTTCAAAAATCTACCTAATTTATCGCGTTTAATTTCCATGAACACAGTATAACCTATATTCTAATCATTTGCAACTAGGCTATTCATCTTTCGCCTCACGAATCTGAATGAATATGTTTACTCTGACACCCTTGATTTTTACGCCGGATTGATAGAGTTTCCGCAGCTTCTCGCTGTCCGCGACGGTTTTTACGGCCCCTAGCTCTTTCGCCTTTGAGAATGTCACATCAGTCACGATTATCCGCTTGACCTGCGAGAGAAAATGCCCATCCACCCTCATGCCGGTCACTTTCATTTTAATGAGCCGATCCCGCAATTCATCATTGACGACCGACTGTGCAGCGGCGATTTCGTCCTTTTCCGACTTTAACTGCATCG
>JAGXBC010000013.1 GCA_018971305.1 Patescibacteria group bacterium
ATACGCTCCATATCCAAGACTTGATAGCAATCCGTCAAAGGCATTTACTGCTGTCATGTTGTTAGCTCCTTTATGTGTAGATGTATTAGCGTGTGTAGTCAAGTATTAATAAAATTAATTACTTGGGTGTTTCCGGTACTGGGGTTGCCCTTGCCGCTCCCTTTGATCGAGAACCGCGTCAGGTCGCTAAAAACTGTCATCGCCGTTCGGTCGATGGTCAGAGGCGCGTTCACGCGGTAATTGCCAGGCGGAAAAAACAGCGTGCCGCCTGTGGTGCTCATGGTGTTGAGCGCGGTCTGGATGGCGGCGGTGTTGTCGAACACACCGTTTGGCTGCGCGCCGAAATCGAGGACGGATTTGTAGTCGGTCATGTTCGTTCCCACGTCGTCAATATCCCGAACATGCTACCTCCACTACGTCGCCGGTAGTCCAAGCGCCGGCAATGCCCGTCGTTATCGCATAGTTCGTGATCGTAACCGAGGTGGTGCTCTGCGCTCCGGTCTGCTTCGGTGCATTCGTCGCGGTCGTGACATCTCGTGCGCTGCAAGCCCAACTGGTCGTCGCGGCTGGCAAGGTGAACACGATGGGTTGGCTGCCGGTGCAGGTTCCGGTCATCTGGATGGAAAATGCCACCGTTCCGTTGGATGTAATAGCACTGTGCGTCGAACAACCGCCACTTGCATAGGTTGGTGCAGTCGGGGACGCAGCCACGGTAGCTGTGGCGACAAGAGTGCCGGTTACATTTGGCAAAGTTAGTAAACCGCTTAATGCCCCCGTAGACGGGGCAACAAGGACTAACTGTCCAGACGTGGTGTTCCCGAATAAAAGTTTACCCCAGTTATTAGCTATCCCCAACTGAAACACGCCATCATTTACCGTTGTCGTGCCATCATCGCAAACACGGAATATTTGCGTCGCATTATTTTGAATGACTACAGGACAAGTCCCTCCAGATGCATCTGGACCAATAACTTGTAGTGTTCCAGGCCCATTGGAAATACCAATGGGACCTATTCTGACACCGCCGGCAGAAGATATAGTTGCATTTGAATCTCTATTGACAAAGCACCAATTTATTGTAGGTGCCGATCCACTTCCGCCAAATGCTTGGCACTCATAGCCCTGAAAAGTTCCAACTGATCCTATTGTTGCATTATTGTTATTCCCTTGCACTGTGTAGGCGCTCATGGTGCCCATGGTGCCTGCGCCATTCGTGAGACGGGAAAAATTACCATAAAGCGTTCCGCTAGATGTTCCATCGTTCAGATATGATGTTTCAATATTTTCAGCGTATCCAGAAATTGTAACACCAGAAGGAATATAAACATGAGGATGAACAATGTTGAATGCTTCCCCTGTAAGCGTCCCAGAACCAGAAATATTGAGATTAAAAAAATTGGATTCAATAACATTTCCACCTGCTTGGTTTCCTGTTACTGTGACATTATCGTTCCAATAATGCAAGCGACAGCATCCACCGGCAGACGAAATAGGCCAGTTGAAGGTGCCATTCGCATTGACCTCACCGAATTGCGTTGGTGGCCCTGCTACGATGTAATTCGTCGTGATCGCCCCAATCGCGCTCAGCGTCGTGACGGTCACAGGGCCGGAGAACGTGCATCCGCTCAATAAACATCCAGGCGGACTAGATAACAATTTTTCAAAAACTTGTTGAGCTTGCGCAGATAAGTTACCATAAAAAAGAAATAGAAATGAAAAAAATAAAACTATCGCTTTCTTCATTTTTATTTCCTACCAAAAAAGTGCAGT
>JAGXBC010000014.1 GCA_018971305.1 Patescibacteria group bacterium
CCATCCCTCGCTTCATGCCAAAAAGTATGATGAATTTAACGATGTCTGGCAGGCAAGGGTGAATAGGGGTTGGAGATTTTATTTTCTAATTCAAGACGACGTTTATATTATTCTTGATATAAGCAAACATCACTAGTGTCTCGTTAATCGTCCCATAGTTGAGCCTGCTTCTGGATTTGTGCCTCCGCTTCAGGGAGCTTAAACCTGGAAACCAGCTTAACTACAGGAGTTTTGTCAAAAAGGGAAACACTTAATATTTGTAAAATTTCGTAAGAATTCCTTTTAATGCTTAAATTCTTTTTTAGGATGGAAACCAGCAGGTAAGCGCATAGGGCAATGCAGATTTGAGTCTTAACCGCGTTCTCTGATCGTCCCCAAAAGCTTTCGATGCTCAAATGTTGCTTAATCCATTTAAAAAATAACTCAATTTGCCATCGGTATTTGTAGAGCAGGGCGACGGTTACGGCAGGAAGGTTAAAATCGTTTGTTAAAAATACATAGGTACAGTTGGTCTCGCTATCGTGGTATTTAATTCTTCTTAGCTTCTCCGGATAGTCCTTGGCAGGCTGGTAGGAACGCAAGGCGATAACCTGGTCGCAGATGACGCCGTTGCTTTTTTCTACAGGATTGGAATACAGTCTTTTAAAAGAAAAATTGTCTTTGGCTCTGGTAACAAAGAAAGCTCCGGCCTGGTGAATTTTGTAGAGGCGGTCAAAATCCACATAGCCCCTGTCCATTATGTAGTAAGCGGCGGCTTCAAATTTCAGAAAGTCTAGAAAGTAAATATCATGGGCTTTTCCTTCGGAAATCTGGAAGAATGCGGGAATATTACCTTTAAGCTCCAAAGCCAGATTTAATTTTACCGCCGCCCGAACTTTCTTAAGCTTCGCCCAGGGGAACAAGTTTAGGCACAACTCGATGGTCGTGGAATCGATAACGTAAACCGTGCCGTCCAGTTGAAGATTAAAAATTTTATCCTTAACATACAATTTCCGCGCTTGGGTAATCAATGTTTGGGCATAGTCCCGATAAATTCTCCAATCCCGTTTCTCATTGGCCTTAGCTAAAGTAGGCAGAGTGGTTAAACTTTTAAACCCAAGATGATACAGCTTATCGGCTTGGGCGTTCAAACAGACCACGACATCACGCAGGCTGCTTCTCATAGCCAGCTGGCCAAAAGCCATAGCCAGAAATTGTTCCCAGCAGGAAAAGTTTTTAACCCAATACTCGCCGCGATACCTTTGGACGCATTTATTAAATTGGTAACGAACCACTTGCTCCATAACCTGTGAAAAAACATACTTTCCTTGGTTCATGTGGGTAAATTGAGCTTAATTACTCAATTATCGCACAGCCCAAAATTCAAATCGAAAAATATGTTTTTGTCAGATTATGGCTCATTTAAAATCATTTTAGACTTTTGTTAAAAATTAACGAGACACTAGTGATTTGTAGATATTAATTGATATTAGAACCATCGGCGCAATACCCTGATATCTATAAATATCCACGAATATCATTTAATATCTTTTTTTGTTTAAGGTACGGTAATTTGCACTTTTTTTGAACTAATGCCGGTGTCGGTTTTGGCATAGATAAGGTAACTGCCGCTGGGCGGCGGGTTTTGCCAGGTTAGCGAGTAGTCGTAGGCATTGCCGGTGTGGCTGGCATTGCCGGCCGGCCCGATAAGGTTGGCGTTGCC
>JAGXBC010000015.1 GCA_018971305.1 Patescibacteria group bacterium
TGGCCCATCCTCTCCTCGGGTGGCACCACCCCCGCCCTCACCTGGGGCGGCATCAGTACCTCCTCTCCCATCGCTGCCGCCTCCGGCCTCCTCTACGCCACCGGCGTGAACACCTTCGCCTCGGTCTCCACGTCGTCTCCGCTCAACACAAGCATCAGCGGCAACGCCGCCACCGTGACCACAAACGCCAACCTGACCGGCGACGTCACCTCCACGGGGAACGCCACCACCATCGGCGCGAACAAAGTGACGGTCGGCATGCTTGCGCAGCTCGCGGCCAACTCGCTCCTCGGCAACTCGACCGGCGTCCTCGGCAACGTCACCGCCGTCAGTACGAGCACGCTCAACATCGGCGGCACGGCAGGGAACATCACCGGTATCGTCGCCATCGCCAACGGCGGCACCGCTTCTTCCACGCCACTCGGCGGCATCCTGGTGGGGAACGGAAGCTCCGCCGTGAAGTCGCTCGTCGTCGGAACGAATCTCACCTTTGACGGCACAACTCTGAATGCAGCCGGCGGCGCCGGAGTCACCTCCGTCTCCGGCACGTACCCGGTCGCCTCAAGCGGCGGCACCACGCCGGCCATCAGCCTCGCCTTCGGCACCACCACAAGCAACACGTGGAGTGGCACCCAGTCCTTCTCAACTGCCTCCACCACAAATCTCATCGTCTCTTCAGCCGGCGGTTCGGGCACCCGCTGTCTCCAGGTGGCCGCCGACGGTACGGTCTCGGCAACGGCGGGGGCCTGCGGCGTTGCCGGAGCCGGTATTCAGAATCTCGGTCCTGCCGGACAGCTCCAGTCAGGCACGACGCAAACTTTGGCAACATCCACCGCCGACGCCAACCTCGGCATGACCATTGTCGGCTCCGGCAACACCCAAACCTTTACCCCGTACTGGATCGGTACTTTGGCCGACGGCCGCATCGCTTCCGCAGTGAATTGGAACACCGCATACACCAACCGCATCACCTCCGCCACCTATCCGCTCCAGATTTCTTCCAACGTCATCTCCTCCGCCTTCGGCACTACGACCTCCAACACCTGGGCCGGCACGCAAGTATTCACGAACGCACCGACCCTCGCTTCCTTCACCGGCCTCATCGGAGCGAATGGGGGAGTCTCATACGCCATCAGCACCTCCTCACCGCTCAACACGAGCATCAGCGGCAACGCGGGCACGGTGACGAACGGGGTATACACCACCGACACCGGCACGGTATCGAACACGATGCTTGCCGCCGCCGCCGTCACGTACGCAAAACTCCAAAACCTCAACTACGGCGAGATCATCGGCAGGAACACCGCCGGCGCCGGCGTCACCGCCGGACTTGCCACGAGTACATACAAGTCCATGCTCGCCCTCACCGCTTCCGACGTCGGACTCGGGAATGTCACGAACACGGCGCAAGTGACGAGCGTCACGGGCACCTGGCCCATCCTCTCCTCGGGTGGCACCACCCCCGCCCTCACCTGGGGCGGCATCAGTACCTCCTCTCCCATCGCTGCCGCCTCCGGCCTCCTCTACGCCACCGGCGTGAACACCTTCGCCTCGGTCTCCACGTCG
>JAGXBC010000016.1 GCA_018971305.1 Patescibacteria group bacterium
TAATAAAAAGCGCAGTAGGGAAATTACGACAAAATTCATACGCGGCGATTGTGGTGGGAGATTTTAGGGACAAAGCAGGGCATTACCGGAATTTCGTTAGCGATACGATAACGGCGTTCCTTGCGGCGGGATGTAAGTTATATAACGAAGCAATACTCATAACGGCGGTGGGCTCATTGCCTATTAGGATAACGAAGCAATTTAACAGCGGGCGCAAGATGGGAAAGACGCATCAGAATGTATTGATTTTTATTAAAGGCGACTGGCGGAAAGCCACAGAAAAATTGGAGGTACTTGATGAAATACAAAGTAACGGTATCTGAAAATAAGCGACGCGGTACGATTGCACCCGACACAAAATCACAATGGGATTTAAGTGAGCGGTGGTCGTTGTCTATTGATGGCGATATTACATTTGAAAAACAAAACATATCTAACCGCAAGCAGATTGTAGAGATGGAGGCGGCTATTAGGCGGGCATTAACACAATTACACGATAACGGATGAAACCTTATTTTGCTCTTGACTTTTATATTTCAATGTTATATATTGCATTTGTGAAACGGTATTTTCAACGCCGTAGGATAAAGAGAATTTTACGGGCGATGTTACAAGGATACGATGTATGACGGAATACGAACAATTTTTAGAACGTAAATCGCAGTCGGATTTATATAGCGGGTTTGATTCGCTATGGATGCCCGCGTATTTATTTGATTTTCAAAAATCGCTGCTCGATTGGGCTATAAGAAAAGGCAAAGCGGCTCTATTTGAAGATTGCGGTTTAGGGAAGTCTGTTCAAGAATTAGTGTGGGCAGAAAACGTGGTACGGAAAACAAACGGCAAGGTCTTATTACTTGCCCCTATCGGCGTTTCGTGGCAAATGATTGATGAGGGCGCAAAGTTCGATATAGATTGCAAGCGTTCGATAAACGGTAAACCTGCCGCAAATATCACGACAACAAATTACGAACGATTGCACTTATTTAACCCTGAAGATTTTACGGGTGTAGTGTGTGATGAAAGTTCTATATTAAAATCTTTCACAGGGCAACGGAAAAAAGACATTACGCGGTTCATGTCGAAAATTCCTTATCGGTTATTGGGTACGGCTACCGCAGCTCCAAACGATTTTAACGAACTTGGAACGTCATCTGAGGCGTTAGGGCAGCTTGGATATATGGACGTGCTTTCCACGTTTTTTAAGAACGATGAGAATGATATAGCGCAATATAAATATTCAGGAAAATATATACAGGGGAAATGGCGTTTGAAGGGGCACGCAGAGCATGATTTTTGGAAATGGGTTTGTTCGTGGGCACGGGCGTGCCGTCGTCCATCCGATTTAGGTTTTAATGACGAGAAATTTACATTGCCGAAACTTATGGTACAAGAAACGCCGATAGAGAACGAAGAGCCGCTTCCGGGTGAATTGTTCGTAACGAAGGCGCATACTTTACAGGAGCAGCGTGCGGAATTGCGGGCAACGCTAAAACACCGTTGCGAAAAGGTTGCGGAACTTGTCGAACCCCATC
>JAGXBC010000017.1 GCA_018971305.1 Patescibacteria group bacterium
TTTAGAACATCCTGCTCCTCTTTGAAAATCTTATTGTCACTATCATTGAAAATTACAGGCACGGACTGGCCGTTTATCTCAAAACGGTCAACGATTTTCCTGGCATTTTTTAGCTGTGACACGCGCTCCTTTAGTTTCAAACCATCGAGGTCTTTACCGATCTTTTCTACCAACTCCTCGATGTTTTGCGGCGCATCAGAAAATTTTTCTACGACCAAAGCATTGGATCTGTAGTGGGCGCCGGCAGACACAGAACCAGAATACTCTCTGACAATCTCGAAGCCCAATAATTTAAGGGTTTTTTCTAACTTCTCCTCATTCTTGAATTCCAAAGAGTGAAGCAGATTGATAATTCCGGTTCCGCCCTTTTTCAAAATCCTGTTCATTTCGACGAGCACCTTAAGCCTTTCGTATTCATTGCGGCTGGGGACCAATCTGGTGTAATGGAGAGCTAAAGATAAGTTGGCGTAGTCAACCGATTTATCGCCGAGCGGCACTTTCGAAAAGCTCGCTACTATTCGATTTCCCGCCCTGCCCTTAAAGTGAGCTGGATTGAGATCCAAACTAATCACCCTAGATTTGAACTGATCGGGAATATGTTTCTTTAGTATCTCAGGGCCTGAAGCCAGATCCAAAATACTTACTTCCTCCGTTTTCTGACCTTTTTCTCTGACCATTTTACCGATTAAGCTGCCAACAACTCGGCCAGTATTCGATTGGAAACCCAAGCTGCCAATACCCTGGTAACAATCGGCATATTCATCCCCGTGTTCAAGCAGGAACTTGTGGAAATTTTGTTCGCCGATTTCTTTTGTCAGACCAAAAAATCTGTGCAGGCGATTTTGAGGAGAATTAAGCCACTCCTTGGCTAGCATGACGTCGCCTTCGATATCCTGAGTTTTTTGATTTTCGGCTGACCGTAAAATTTCCTGCTCGATCTCCGTAATCGGTATACCCTTAAGGACTTTTTGGATCGCCTGATACTTCAACTGAATATATTCGTGTATGCCTTCTTCGATCGTCCCGTTCGCAATTGAAGTAACGACCATTAAATCATGGGAAAGGCCTGGGCGATATACTCTTGAAGTTTGCTGTCGTTTATTGTATTCAGTCCATGGTTCGTTATAAAAACAGACGTAGTCTGCCGAAGAGAAGTCAACGCCGACATCGGCCGTCTGACCGCTGACGACTAAAAGCATCTTGCCCTTGGCTCTGCCTAGTTCCTCTTGGATCTTCTGCCTTTCAGCGACTGGAACATGGCCGTCAATGATCCTTACCGTGATATCAGCCGGAAGTTCAGCTTTCTTTATTATGTTCTCTTCGCCCCTAATGACCCCCTCGATATAGCCGTTCACAAACATAACGATCTTGCTGTGCATGGTAAAAGCGGCCCGTAATTCGAATGAAACGTCTCTGATCTTTGAACTTTCGAGATCGGGCGTGGGATCAACCGAAGCGGGATTCATTACATATTTTCTAAAAGCTCGAATTTTCTCATCAGCGGTTAGTTCAT
>JAGXBC010000018.1 GCA_018971305.1 Patescibacteria group bacterium
CCTTCTGGCAGATGCCCGCGCCGTCTTCTCCTTCTGACACTGCTCGCAAAACCACTTCCCCGGCCTCCCAGTCCCGCCACACTCCACGCACAGCCCCTGCGCCATCCTCTGCTCCACGCGTCCCTTGCCCCGCTTAATCTCATCCGCCCGGCACTTGGCGCACCGCCAAGATCCCGGATACACGTCACTCCCGCACCGCACGCACCCCCCCCGCCGCCTTAGGTTTCCCCTCACCGCCGTCCGCATCTTCCTCACCGCGGCCATGCAAGGAACGCAATACTGTCCCAGATCCGCCTCGATCTTCGCCCCACACCGCAAACACTCCCCATTCCTCCACCTCGCCTCCCGCGCCATCCGCACCTGTTCCCTGTTCTTCCCCCGGCACTCGTAGCAACGAGCAAACCCGTACGCCCGTTTCCCGCAGTCCGCACATAATCCAGCCGTCGCCATCTCGCTGTACCGTTCAGCCTTCCTACGCGACTGTTTCCGCAGACAGCTCACACACCGCCTCCTCCCCTCCGGTGCCTCCCTAGGGCAGTCTCGACACCGGCTCACGGCAGATCCCCAACAAACTGAATCTGCTCCTGCGCCAGCCGCTTGACCGCCATCTCGCAGTAGCGTTCCTCCACCTCGATACCAATAAACGGTATCCCCAGGCGCTTACACGCTAAGGTCGTCGTTCCGCTCCCCATGAACGGATCGCACACGCTCCCGCCACCAAACCACTTGCACAACCACTGCACGTGCTGGAGCAGCTTCCTCGCCGGATGCGCCATCGTCGCCAACGCTTCCGCCACCATCTCCTCCGTCCTCCCCTTATTGCTCCATCCCTTGTCCCCATTGCTCCGCGTCGCAATCACCATCCCCGGCAACACCCTCGCTCCCTCCCGCGATGCCGGCGCCTCCCCAAACACATACGCCACCTCCGCGTCCCGCAGCACCCTCCCGATGTACCCCTTCACCGCGTACTCCAAATAACACACCCGCAAGAACTTCAACCGCTCCGGCACCGCCGTCAGAAACCGTGGGTCCGATATGTTCCCCATCTGGATCACCACCCGCTTCGCCCACTCACATCCCTCCAACGCTTCCCGCAACAACCCCCATGCGTCCACCCCAGGGAACACATGCTCGCAGTTCGGCCACACCGGATCCGTTATAACCGCCTCAACCCTCACCCGCCCCAGCACCTCCCGGCAGTCCCCGTGGTATATCCTCACCCCTCCATGCTCGTAATACGGCTCCATTCGCCCCCCTCCGCTTAGACGCTTGTGACAACGTAATGTATGCGACCTAATGTTGGATGGTGGAAAAAAATGGCACCGGGGAAAAATGAAAAGACCCAGGGAAAAAATTTGTGGGGAGAGTCGCAAGTTATTTTTCGGCCGGTTCGGCACCACCCACAACCCCTTGACCGCG
>JAGXBC010000019.1 GCA_018971305.1 Patescibacteria group bacterium
ATAGGTTACCAAGGCTTCCTTTCAGAGCCAACCCGTTGATCTTCTCCCCACCTTTAAATACGAAGGGTCTTGTATCATTCGTATATGGCAAACAAGAAAAAACATCTTTCGTTTGAGGAGAGATTTTGCATCAGAAAACTTTTAGTCCGGGGCAAAAGTTTCGGGGAAATTGGTCGAACGCTCTGTCGCGGCATTTCCACGATTAGCGAGGAAGTAAATGAAAACGGTGGCAGGGAGTTCTACGATCCGAACAAGGCGGAACGCAGAGCATATTGGAAACAGTATTTGAAAAAACGCGAATGTAACAAAGTGGCGATGGACGGCAGTTTGTCCAGGTTCGTGGAAAAGTGTCTCGCCAAAGGTTGGTCGCCGGAGACGATATCGGCCCGACTCAAGAAAAAGCGCGGTCTGCCGTATGCCAGTCCGAAAGCTATTCGAAAATTCATTGATCGACGTCCGTCTTTGGAAAGATTTTTGTTTTGGAATCGGAATGACCACAAGTCCGGCCGGAAACGGCGCGATGTCTCGCTTAACGATCCCGGCAGGAAGTTCATCGACATCCGTCCGTACCAAGCATTGTTTTCGTATGGACACTGGGAGGGCGATTTCATTGTCTCAAAACACAATTCATTCGTGCTCTTAGTTCTGGTGGAGAAATTTTCCAAAACATTACTGATCCGACTTTTACCGAATCGAAAAAACGATCTTGTGAACAAAGCGATCGCGTCCGCGCTTGCCGGTTACTCCGTTAAGAGTTTGACTCTGGACAACGACATCGCTTTCGGCAAATGGAAGGTACTTGAACAGAATCTCGGTATAGCCGTATACTTCTGTCACGCGTACCATTCATGGGAAAAGGGATTGGTGGAGAATACCAATCGTTGGATACGACAATTTGTTCCGAGGAGAGCGAATCTTCAGCTGATTTCAAAAGAAGAATTGAGAGCAATTGAAGATTGGTTCAACCACACGCCGAGACAATGCTTGGACGGAGCGGCACCTTATGAGAAGATGACGGAGTGCGAGTTTAAAAAAGAAGTCGAATCATTAGAAATTAATCTTCCGATCCTTCGTATTTGGGGGTAGGGAGAGGATCTTTTTTATTGAATCTTTTTAACGATTGTCTTACCGATAAGTCAACGCCGACGTTCCAAATCTTGTTTGAGTACATCAAGGGTTACAAAATTGCCACTGGCGAAATTTCGTTCGGCGCGTTCAAAAGCGCGTCTTTGTGTTTTGGTCAGGGGAACTTCCTTAAATACGCGCGATACCTGCGCGTCCTTG
>JAGXBC010000002.1 GCA_018971305.1 Patescibacteria group bacterium
CGGAGAATGTACCACCATGTGACCCCGGAAAAGCTGCCGGAATACGTGAGTGAATTCCAGGCCCGTTTTTCCTCACCGGAAATATTCAAAAATCCGAGATATTACTTACAAAAAACGTTATCGCTCATACCATTTGACTAGCATTACCCTTTAAACGCGACTTGCTTTTAATATCTTTTTGTTATACAATATAAACAGGATGACACAGGAATTAGCCAAACAACTTAAAGACGCCGGTTTCCCTCAGCAGAAATCCGGAAGCGGCGCTTACATTCCTAATCTATCGGAACTTATTTCCGCTTGCGGAAAATATTTCTGGAATTTGCGCCATACGCCAGATGGCAAATGGCTCGCCTCCGCACATTTTACAGCCAAAGACAGCAAAATTCCTTATTACGAATCCGTAACTTACGACGAAGCCGATGCCGCCGTTGCCGAGCTTTATTTGGCTATGAAGCTTTATGAACGAGAAAATAATAAGTAGTAACCCGGGACAGGCAGTTGCAGTTCTTATAATAACTCCTCAGGGCATTCCCTTGATTCGCGACCCAAAGAAACCTTCTCCGGTTTATTGGAAAGCTCCTGGCGGAAGGGGCAGTGGCGCGGAAAGCGCGGAAGAGGTTGCTTTACGGGAAATCAGAGAAGAAATCGGCATAAAACTTAAGAAAGAAGACCTCTCCGCTATTTATAGGGAAGATAAAGGTTCGCATATATTGACAATGTTCAGGGCAGATTTGCCGGCATTACCGCAGCTTAAGACTCGTGGTGATGAAGGCGAAGAAATTAAAGTTTTCTTACCAAAAGACATAATGTCTATGCCAGATTTTTTTTCTAATCACCGGGCTATTTACGGAAAAATTATCGGGAATCTGTAGGCAGCTGCGGTCAATCTGTCGGTCTTTGACCACGAGGCGATTTTTTTATAAAGTAAGATAACGGCTGAATTCGCATGTCCAACTTCTTTAAAAACCTGACCTGGGCCATCGTAACACTGCTCGTCATAGCGGTGGTTTTTTCGTTCTTCTACGAGCCGCAGAAATCTCCTCAGAATTTGAGTTTGAGCGAGCTGGCAGCGAAGGTTGCTTCCGGCGATGTGACGCAGATAAGAATTAACGGTAACGATCTCAATATAAAACTCAAAGACAACACCGATGCTGTTTCCCAAAAAGAAGATGGCGTGGGATTGGCCGATACTCTGAAGAATTTCGGCATTGAACCAGCAACTTTGGCCAAGGTGGACGTTGCGGTCGAGTCCCAGTCCGGCTGGCAGTTCTGGGCGGGGATTTTAATCCCGACTCTTTTGCCGCTTATAATCATAGGCGTAATTTTTTGGCTTATGTTCCGCCAGGCGAAGACTGGAGTGAATCAGGCGTTCAGTTTCGGCCGTTCAAATTTACGCCTCTCCACATTTAAAGAGCGCATCACATTCAAGGATGTCGCCGGCCTTAAAGAAACAAAAGAAGAACTTGTAGAGGTGGTGGATTTTTTGAAAAATCCTAAAAAATTTTTGGACTTGGGTGCGCGTATCCCGCGCGGTATTCTGCTTATGGGTCCTCCGGGAACCGGTAAAACTCTTATTGCCCGCGCCGTTGCCGGCGAGAGTGGCGTGCCTTTCTTTTTTATATCGGCTTCGGAGTTCGTGGAAATGTTCGTTGGTGTCGGCGCTTCGCGTACGCGCGACGCTTTTATGACAGCCAAAAGGGCCTCCCCATCGATTCTATTTATTGACGAAATAGACGCTGTCGGCCGCCAGCGCGGCGCCGGTTTGGGCGGAGGCAACGACGAGCGCGAGCAGACATTAAATCAAATACTTGTGGAATTGGACGGATTTGATCGTGATACGCGCGTGATAGTTCTTGCGGCTACAAATCGCCCCGATATTTTAGACCCCGCTCTTTTGAGACCCGGCAGATTTGATAGGCGTGTTATTTTGGACCTACCAGATATTAACGACAGAGAAGCAATATTGAAAATCCATAGTGAGGGCAAGCCACTGGACCCGAAAGTAGATTTGAGAAAAGTTGCCGTGCGTACGCCGGGATTCTCCGGAGCTGACTTGGCTAACCTGATGAACGAAGCGGCAATCCTCGCCGCACGCCGTGGGAAAAAAGTCGCGACACAGGACGAGCTTTTTGAATCGGTAGAGAAAGTTATTCTGGGGCCGGAGCGGAAGAGCCGGGTCATTTCTCTTAAAGAAAAGGAAATTACTGCCTATCACGAAGGAGGACACGCGCTTGTCGCTGCTTCTCTCAAAAATGCGGACACCGTGCAGAAGGTTTCCATTATCAGTCGCGGCTTCGCCGGTGGCTACACGATGAAATTACCGTTGGAAGAAGAACATTTGCGGACGCGGAAACAGTTTTTGACGGATTTAGCTACGATGCTAGGCGGTTATGCCTCGGAAAAATTAACCTTCGGGGATGTGACTAACGGCGCTTCCAATGACTTGAAGCAGGCCTCCGAATTAGCCCGCAAGCTGGTTACAAAATACGGCATGAGCGAAAAACTCGGGCCGCAGACATTCGGCAATACCGAAGAAATGGTGTTTCTCGGCAGAGAAATTTCCACGGAAAAAAATTATTCCGAAAAAATAGCAGAGGAAATAGACAGCGAAGTTAACGGCTTAATAAATAAAGCCCATCAGATCGCTAACAAAGTATTGAGCAGTCATAAAAACGTTTTGCAGGCGATAGCTAAAAAACTGATGGAAAAAGAAACATTGGAACACGAGGATTTCTATGCGGTTTTGAAGCCGTTCAAGATAAAACCGATGGCGGTTTAATAAAAAATAGTCCGAATGGGCTATTTTTTATTCTGGGCAATCTACATTATTTTCTTGTTTAATTTTATAAGCTCGCTTGATGCCGAAATAATAAAAACTATCTGGAGGATAATAAAGATAATATTGCCGATGTTTATACTGTAGGCCAGAAGAAAAATACCGCCAACAATAAACAGGACATCCTGCTTTCTTTCGTCACGTATCCAGATAGCAATAGATGCGGCTATAAGACCCAATGTACCTAAGAATGTGAATATCATTACGTGAAAGATGTTTGCGATTTTATGGTCTGTCCCGCCAGTTGGCGGGACATAAGATTTTGTAACGTGTTAAGCACTAACAAAATCTAATGTGGGCGCGGGAGGATTCGAACCTCCAACCTGCCGTGTATAAGACGGATGCTCTGCCGTTGAGCTACGCGCCCGGCAACAAATAAATCATATTCCAATTCTCTCGCTCCTGCCAGTACTAAGACCTTTTTATTGTTTTACAATGCTATCAAATCTATCCATCGCCTGGGTTGCTTGGTTATTGAAGTTGTTTATGGCGCGTACTTCGGAATTAATTTGGTCAACGAGATTTGTAATATCATTATTGTCATACTTGCTTCCCGTGAAGTGGTTGCGTAGCGTATCCAAGAGCTGGCCAAGATAACCGCTGTAGTTTATAAGGCGGCTGATTAATGCCAGACGGTTGGAGATAGCTTCCAGAGCCGCCTGTCTTGCTTCCAGGGAGTCAATATCGGAAAGAGATTTAGTCATCACCTCTATCTGCGACGAAAGTTCAACGGCTTGGTCACGAATCTGCTGGCTTTGCTTGATTACATCCGTTGTCATATTAAGCGCATCCGTATAACTGCCACGGTTGTCCAGTTCGTTTATTTTTGATAAGTCCAGTACCGATTGATTGGATAAGTTGACTATATTTTGTGAGATGAGCGCTCCCTGGAGACGGGCATCTGTAAAGTCCTGGGGGATAGTCCCGGGTTTCCAAAAAATCCGGTCCAACGCGTAACCTCCGCCTCCGATCACGAAGACGACAGCCATTATTATTACTAAACGCTTGTAAGAAGTAGACATTCTTTTTATAAGATACTTTTACCAAATTATAGTTGAGTATGCAATAGTTGGCTTGAGCATTTATTACAGAGAATATAGAATAAAGCAGATAAGCCCACTTTATAAATACGGGATTGATTGGGTTTTAATTACATAACTGCGGGTATCGTATAATGGCATTACCTCAGCTTTCCAAGCTGATGACAGGGGTTCGATTCCCCTTACCCGCTCACCTTTATGTATTACGTTTATATCTTGGCGAATCACAGAAGAAGACAATCGGATTTATCGGAATTAAATGTCTCCTGTGCGAGATTAAGAAGCCAGAACTATTGTTCTGGCTTATCTATTTTTTATTAGCCGTGTTTCTTGCCAACAATCCTTTTCCGATGATAGAATCTGCAGAGTTATTATTGGGTTGTCAGGCCGAACCCAGATAGTCCGGATACAAGGAGGATTAATCTGATATGGATTCTTCCAAAAAGTTTTCGGAAGACGATATAGTAAGATTTCTCGATGGATTAATCTTGAACGGCGTGAAACTTACTCCGTCTATCGTAGGTAAGAGATGCTTTTCTATATGGAAGCTATTCGCGAAATACGAGACATACCGTTTCTATCCCCTGGACTACCGGCAATTCCATTTTTTTATCTATCGGCTCTTTGGAATGTCTGTCCCGACCGACAATGACGACGAGAGGTTGATGGTGTGGCCGACCTTAAAAGATCTGCGCAACCGTTATTGGGCATTAGCATTGGCCAACCATCCCGACCGTTGCCTCGGTAATAAAATGGCAGAAAGATTGTCCCACGCAAAAACCGAATTTATTAAGCAGTCCTACGAGTTGATTCTGAATAGGCGAAGATATTTGAATTTTCATCTATATCTTCCATTGCCGAGCCGTATATCAAATTTCAGAAAACTTTCTAAGAATTTGCCCGAAATTACCCGCGCAGATAATAGCGCGCTATCCTTGTAGCCCCCATGCATAAAGTGGGGGTTTTATTTCTGCGGATTTTAACATGGTGAATTATGGGTGTGAAATAATAATATCCCCGATTTGTATCAATATTTAGGCATTATTGCTGTAAATTATGCCACCCCCGACCGCCTTATCGGCATTGACGGATACGCCACATAGGTATATAATTTTATAAATAATTAAAAGTCACTAAGCATAAACTTTCCTAAAAAACTCATTAAGGGTAATCGCCAAGTATACCGATTGGACATTACATAGCGTGATTACTCTAAAAAATATTATGAAGAATTTAGGGATATATTCAAATGATAACTACGGCACTTATCGCAGCCGGGCTTTTGCTTGGGTTTGCGGCAGGATACTTAGTAAGAAGGTTTTGGGCTGCTAAAAAATTAGGTTCTCTTGAAGAGCGCGTAAGGAGGGCAAGCGAAGAGGCTGAGACGAAGGCGAAGGAGATTCTATTAGAGGCCAAGGACAAAGCGGCCACACTTTTGGTTGATTTCAAGAAAGAGGAAAAGGATAGAAGGAAAGAGATTGAAGTCGTGGAGTCGCGTCTTACTCGGCGCGAAGACGAATTGGAGAAAAAAACTTCTGCGATTAAAACGGAAGAGGGCTCACTGAAGCGTAAGGAAGAGGAATTACAGGTTAAAATAGGAGAAATCAAGTCCTCGGAGGAAAAAGTCCGGGAGAAATTGGAAAAAGTCAGCGGTTTCTCCGCCGATAAGGCCAAGGAGGAGCTATTCAACCAGATCAAGGAAAAGCACAATGACGACCTGGCCCGTTTGATAGAGAAAATAGAAAAAGAAGGCGACGAGGAGATAGAGAAGAAGTCCATGGCCATAATCACTACTGCAATGCAACGCTACGCGCGTTCGCATGTCGCCGAAATTACGACAACAGTTTTCCCGCTGGCTGACGAAGAGCTGAAGGGTAAAATAATCGGCCGTGAAGGAAGAAATGTCAGAGCCTTAGAGCGTGCTACCGGAGTGGAATTCGTTATAGACGAGACGCCGGATAGCGTGATAATCTCCTCGTTTGACCCTTACCGCAGGGAAATAGCGCGAATGGCTTTGGATAAGCTGATAAAAGACGGTAGGATACAACCGGCAAAAATTGAAGAAAAAGTTGAAGAGGCGAAAGAAGAAATCGCCAAGCGTACGCAGGAAATAGGAGAATCATCCGCCCAAGACTTAGGGATTTTTGACCTACCAAAAGAAATTCTGCAGCTTATTGGCCGTCTTCATTTCCGCACGAGTTACGGGCAGAATGTTCTTACCCACTCCGTGGAGATGGCTTACGTTGCAGGAATGCTTGCGGCAGAACTTGGGTTGAACGTTGATGTGGCGAAGCGCGGAGCTCTTTTGCACGACATCGGCAAAGCGATAGACCAAGAAGTTGAAGGTACGCATGTTGAACTTGGCCGCAAAATTCTGAAGAAGTACAGTATTAATGAAAAAGTGATTGAGGCAATGCAGTCGCATCACGAAGATTATCCTTATGCCATCCCCGAGGCCTACGTGGTTACGGCTGCGGATATTCTCTCAGCTGCTAGGCCCGGAGCGCGCCGTGGAACAATAGAAAGTTATATAAAACGTCTTGGCGACCTGGAAAAGATAGCCATGGAATTCCCGGGGGTAAAAAGCGCCTACGCTATTTCTGCCGGCAGAGAACTTAGGGTGTTCGTTGTTCCCGAAAAGATTGACGATTTTCGCGCCCTGGAATTGGCCAGAGAAATCGCCAATAAAGTCCAGTCCGAATTGAAATACCCCGGAGAGATAAAGGTCAACGTTATCAGAGAAATAAGAGCCGTAGAATACGCCAGATAGAGATAAATGTTACAATAAACTGACGTGTATTTTCGGAACATTAACCAGGCGCTAAAATAAAATGCTTCTCAAACTTTCAAAATTTTTTCTTTATGCTTCCGTTTTCTGCGTGCTAATCGTAATGACCTCGGCATTTTTTCCGTTCATCGGAGGCAAGGATTATTTTTTCAGATTATCGGTTGAACTGGCGTTGATATTCTTTGTTCTTTGGTGGGCTTTTGAGGCGGCGAACAGAGAGGTTCGTGGCCGTTTTTTGGAGGTGGTGAAAACCCCGATATTCATAGCAGTTTCCTTTTTTGTTGTCGCCGTAATGCTTTCGACAATTTTCGCTTACGACCCTCATGCTGCTTTTTGGTCCAACTACGAGCGAGGAGAAGGAGCGTTCCAGATGCTTCATTACTATGTATTTTTCGTGCTTCTCGCGATGTTTTTCAAAGATCGTTCCAGTTGGCGGAAATTGTTCGGATTTTCTTTGATTGCTGCTGCGGGAATGGTTCTATATGGGCTTTTCGCCAACCTTGGCTGGGCTAATAATTTTATAAGCCCTTATCAGGGTGGTACTGTTCCCCTTACTTGGTGGGGTAAGCTTGTCGAAGGTCGTTTTGAAGGTTCGCTCGGTAATCCCGCTTATGTCGCCCCCTATTTGCTTTTCGCAATGTTCTACGCGGCCTATCTTTGGGCCGACGGCAAATTCAAAAATAAATTATTGGCCGGGGTTGGTTATGCCGCACTCATCGCCACATATTTATTTTTCTTTGTTTTGAGCGAGACCAGGGGAGCGTTTATCGGTTTGGGCGTCGGCGTGTTTGCCTTTCTCATATATCTCGCGTTTTCCCGAGCAGCCTGGAGGAAGTGGCTTGTCCCGACCTTTATTGTTCTCGCTATCGCCGGCGGATTGTTAATACACGAACGGAATTCCGTTTGGCTGAAGAAATTGCCAGGCGGCCGTTTATTTGACGTCGCTCTCTCAGATCAAACTGTGCAGACGCGTCTTTGGACTTGGGGCTCTGCTATTAAAGGCTTTGAAGAGCGCCCGATCTTTGGCTGGGGACTGGAGAATTTTAGCAATGTTTTTGATAAATATTTTGACCCGCGCCACTTTGTTCCCGGGCAGAACACGGAAACATGGTTTGATAGGGCCCATAATATCTATTTCGATTATTTGGTGGAAACGGGAATTCTGGGGTTGGTCAGCTATCTCGGAATCTATACGGCTATCTTTTGGCAATTTTTCCGTAAGCGTTCGGCTTCCGAATCTAATGCCAGCATGTCGGATAGCAAGCATAAGCAGTCCGTGGCGGGCCATGGCAGGTCTGTCATGAAAAACGCCCTCTTATTTTCCCTTCTTGTCGCTTATCTGGTCCAGGGGCTGGCAATTTTTGATGTCCTGCCTATGTACATAAATCTCTTCATGGTCTTTGCATTCAGTAATTATTATTTATACGGCAATGAACATCATCAATAATCCCACCTTTAAAAAAGTTATCGGCATCTTGGTATCGGTTTTTATTTTATCCATTGCTTACTACGGAACCTATTTGCCGCTCCGCAAGTCACAGGCATTTATAGATTCGCTAAAAAATCTGAACTCTGTTAATTCTCTGACCGCCATAGAGCAGGAATTGTCTGGCCCCTTGAATATGCCGTCTCCTATCGGCAAGGAAGAACTCGTAAGGAATGTGGCCAATATATTCCTGAGTTCTTTACAGCAAAACAACGATCCTAAGGCCATAGATGAAATAGTCGGTTATGTGGAAAAAAATTTCCAACCAATCGTGGATTACGGACGGGGTATGAGCTTTGAGCAGAATATGTATATTTTAGGGGCGATTAACGAATTCGCTTTCGTTAAGACCCACGATGCCAAATTTCTAGAGGCATCACAGCGATATTACGAACGCGGTTTGGAGCTCGGCCCCAATCGTCCGCAATTCCTTTATGGCATGTTTGATATCTATAGAATCGAGGGTAATGTTGAAGGCGCAAAGACTATCGCCAGCAAAATTCTGAGCCAGTGGCCAGACGACACAAGGACGCAGGAGGGCCTGGCGCAATTTTTGAGCACCGTGCAGAATGCCACTGCTTCTAAGTCGAAATAGATTGCATATTTTTAATCTATTTTTCGGGAGCTGATCTATTGATTTATATGCGGTAAAGTGTTATTATTTCACCACTAAAGAAAATGAAAAAAGCCCTCATAAGCGGAATAACAGGTCAAGACGGTAGTTACCTTACTGAATTACTTCTATCTAAGGGTTATGACGAGGTTCATGGTATAATTCGTCGCGCTTCCACTTTTAATACCGGGAGAATCGATCACATCTATCAAGATCCTCACGAAATCGGCAAGAGATTGATTTTACATTACGGAGATTTGTCCGACGCAAGCACTCTCCGTAAATTGATATATAAAGTTCAACCGGATGAATTCTATAACTTGGGAGCTCAGTCGCATGTCAGGGTTTCTTTTGATATCCCGGAATATACGGCTAATGTCACGGGTGTTGGTGTTTTGAGGGTATTGGAAGCAATCAAGGATTTTGAGGAGCACTCCGGCAAAAAAATAAAATTTTATCAGGCAAGTTCTTCGGAAATGTTCGGAGCCGCCCTGCCGCCGCAGAACGAAGATACTAAGTTCTATCCGAGAAGTCCGTACGGCGTGGCAAAAGTTTTTGCCTTTGATACTGTGCGCAATTACCGTGAGGCCTACGGAATTTTTGCCGTGAACGGGATACTTTTCAATCACGAATCAGAGCGGCGAGGAGAAACTTTTGTTACAAGAAAGATTACCCGCGGTATTGCAAGAATTCTTGCTGGCCTGGATAAAAAAATTTATTTGGGAAACTTGGAGGCGAAGCGCGATTGGGGTTATGCTCCGGAATATTGTGAGGCAATGTGGATGATGTTGCAGCAAACTGATCCCGAGGACTACGTTATCGGCACTGGAGAATCCCATTCTGTGGGAGAATTCGTTGAGCTGGCATTTAAGTATGCTGGCATATCAAACTGGAAAGATTACGTTGGCATTGACCCTCGTTACTATAGGCCGACGGAAGTAGAAAATCTTATCGCCGACACCAAGAAAGCCAAAGAAAAACTTGGCTGGCAACCGCGGACTAAGTTCGAGGATTTGGTCAAAATCATGCTTAAACACGATTTAAAAAATAATGGTTTGCACGAGAAGGCTGAAAGTATAAAACTGTCCTCCTAATGGTTTCGCCCAAGCCTATTCCGGAAGCGCTGTACAGAAAAATAGTCGGTGTTATGCCTATACCGTGCGTGGACGCGGTAATTGTCAGAGGCAAAAAATTTCTTTTGGGCAAGAGAATCAATAAGCCGGCAAAAGGCCAATGGTTTGTTATCGGAGGTAGAGTTTTAAAGGGAGAATCTTTAGAGGCTGCCGTAAGGCGACATGTTCAAACCGAAACCGGCATAAGTGGCGTTAAGGTAAAGAAGTTTTTAATAGCGGCTCCTACTATGTTTAAAAATAGTGCCCAGGGGCCATCTTCACACACGATAAATTCAGTTTTTTTGGTTGAGTTGTCCGAGAAAAAATTGCTTTTAAATAATGAAAACGAAAAACTAAAGTGGTTCTCAAGAATTGATAAAAATTGGCATCCTTACGTAAAGAATGTCTTGCAGTTAGCCGGTTTTAAATAGACAGGGTTAGCCGTTTGTTTGACCGCCTTCAGGGGCAATGGTATCGTCAACTTTACATGGATTTAAAAAATAAAAAAATTCTCGTTACTGGCGGCGGCGGTTTTCTTGGCCAGAATCTTATTAAAAAACTTTTAGAAAGGAACGTCGCCAGAGAAAATATTTATTCGCCGAGTGCGGCGGAGCTTGATTTGCGAGTGCGCCGAAATTGCGAAGAAGCTGTTAAGGGGGCTGGCTTGGTTATTCATGCCGCGGGCATAACTGGCAACGTTCAAATGCATCGCGATCATCCAGGCCAAATTTTTTATGACAATCTTGTTATGGGGGTAGAGCTGATGGAAGCTGCTCGGAAGGCAGGTGTCGAGAAATTTGTGACCATAGGAAGCGCCACCGAGTATCCGGAGAACGCCCGTTTGCCTTTGCGCGAGGAAGATCTTTGGGTGGGCCCGGTGGAAGAAAATCATGCTCCTTATACTGTCGCCAAAAAGATGCTTTTAGTGCAGGCTCAGGCCTATAGAAGACAATATGGTTTTAATGCCATCCATTTGCTTTTAACGAGCATGTACGGCTCAGGAGAGCATAAAGACGGAGGTCCAATTCCTTCTATTATCCAGCGTGTCGCTGACGCGCGTAAATCAGGCTCAAAATATATAGAAGTTTGGGGAACCGGCAAGCCCACGAGAGATTTTTTGTACGCAGAAGACGCCGTGGAGGGGATAGTCCTGGCTGCAGAAAAATACGACAAACCGGAACCGATAAATCTTGGTTCAGGTTACGAAATATCCATAAGAGAAGTTGCCGAGACGATAATGAAATCAATGGGACTAAAAGCAGAATTGAAATTTGATACCTCTAAACCGGACGGCCAGATGCGCCGTATTTTGGATACCGGTAGAGCTGAAAAGGAATTCGGTTTTAAGGCTGTTACAGATTTTGAGGACGGACTTAGAAAGACTATCGCATATCATGCGAGCTTAAGCGCGAATTAATTCATGGAAGCTACAGACCTGAAAAACAAAAAAATCTTAGTAACCGGCGGGGCCGGATTTCTGGGAAGCCATGTTGTGGAAAAACTGATTTCCCGTGGCGTGCCGAAGGAGAATATTTCCGTGCCCCGTTCCGAAGACCGCGATTTGCGAGATCTTGGCGATTGCGAAAAAGTCGTTCAAGGCAAAGATCTCATTATTCATCTTGCCGCCAAAGTCGGCGGCATCGGTTATAACCAGGAAAAACCCGGGGAACTTTTTTACGATAATATTATCATGGGAGCTCAGCTTATTGACGCAGCCAGGCGTGCAAATATAAAAAAATTTGTTGCCCTGGGAACTGTTTGCGCTTATCCAAAATTTGCCCCCGTGCCGTTCAAGGAAGATGATTTATGGAGCGGTTATCCAGAAGAAACCAATGCTCCTTATGGCCTGGCTAAAAAATCCTTACTTGTTCAGGCGCGTGCCTATCGTCAAGAATACGGATTGGACGTTATTTTTCTTTTGCCTGTAAATTTATATGGTCCGCGAGATAGCTTTGATCCGGCGAAATCCCACGTTATCCCAGCCCTCATTAAGAAGGTCGCCGACGCTCAGAAATCTGGACGGGACTATATTGAGCTCTGGGGAACCGGCAGGGCCACCCGGGAGTTCCTTTATGTTGAGGACGCAGCCGAGGCGATAGTTTTGGCAACAGAGAAGTACGACAAGTCCGATCCCGTCAATCTCGGTTCCGGCACCGAGATATCAATAAAAAATCTAATTAACATAATCTGCGGGCTTATGGATTTTAAGGGAGAAATTCGTTGGGATTCTTCGAAACCAGACGGCCAGCCGCGAAGAATGCTGGATGTTTCCCGGGCCGAACGAGAATTCGGTTTCAGTGCAAAAACTCCTTTTACGGACGGACTGAAGAGGACTATTGAATGGTATAGGAGGAACCCAACTTAATTGTCTGGAGGTTATCGGAATTTTTTCAGGAGGGAATAGAAAAAGCCGAGCATTTTTTTGTTACAATCTATCCTGCCGTGGGTAATAGTTCGGACAATATTTTTGTTGCGGACTATTTTATTTCTCAGCCGTAGTTGAGCCTGGGCAGGATCTAATTTTCTCATATAATCAAGGTCTAAAAGATCGTGGGTCCTGTCGGCTATCTCTATATTAACGACCTCGGCAGGAGCTCCGGTGAGTATTTTTACGAATTTCTTAACCCGCGGAGAAATTACGCTGGTCTTAGTCGTTTTGTCGGAAATATTTTTATCCTGCGTAAGAAAATTAACAAATTTATAAACCGGCTTATTTGTTGAGCGGAATTTAAGGGCTTTAATTTCTCGTAGCGTAGTATCCGTGTCTTCAATTGTATCGTGAAGTATTGCTGCAAGTATCGTGCCCGGATCGTCTATAGTAAAAAAATCTAATATTAGTACCAAGAAGAGAGAGTGGAGAAACAAAGGCGTTTTGCCGTCCTGGCGTAATCTGCCGGAAAACTTTTTTTCGGCGAAGGCCGTTGCCTTCTTAAGATCGGCTAAAAAATCTTTATTACCCCTATATATTTCATTTAATATTTTATCCGCCACTCTGTGGATGTTTAGGCCGCGCCGTAATTTGTTACGCAGGGAATTATATTCTCTTTTTAATTTTTTTTCCGTCCCGAGATTGTCCATTATTTTAGAACTTTTAAATATTCTTTTTTATTTCTTCCGGATAAGAAGGAATCAAAATATCCAAGTACCAGCCGGTAATATTCTTTTCCATCTTTATCCGTTGAGGATTCCAAAAGTCCTTGGGCCTCCACGTTTTCTCCTTTTTTGGCTTGCATGGCGAAATTTCTCGTAAAAAACACGATATATTTAAGAGGGATCTCGTCTTTTTTACCAAGAACCTTACCGTTTTCTATTTCGTACAGTCCCGGACGCACTCCCGAATGATGGTCTGATTTTATCTTGCCGTGGACCTTAAATATCCCAAGCGGTTTGTATTTTTCTTTATTCCAGGAAACGCTTACCTCGTTAGGTTTCTCTACCCCCAGTATCAGGAAAAGATTCCCATTCCAGAAGCCCTCCCATTTTTTCCTTCGCGAGTGGAAAAGAAACTCTTTTTTGTTCAGCACGAGCGTTCGCCCGCGTTTTTTATGATATTCTATCCATTCCTTATCAGTTTTAAATCGCAGATTAGGATGCTTAGCTTTTTCCAGGAATCCTATTACTTTCCAAAAATTTTTCTTTCCGTAGACAACTATGTTTATATCGGAAATTCCCAGGAAATAGTGGCCGACAAGAGTTGAATATGTAAGCCCGAAATCCTTGAGGGGGACGCCGCTTCTTTTCAGGAATTTTACGAACTCCATTACGTTGCGCAGGTGGCCGTCGAGTGACGCCGCCGGCATTTTCATCAATTCCTGTAATCCCTTGCGTGAGTCGTAGACCCTTTCTATTTTTTTCTCCGGAACGGCAAAGAACCATGTTCCATGGTTTTTGCTGAAGTGGACATAGTCGGGGTAAGCGCGCTTGAAGTCAGCCAGATATTTTTTTAATCGTTCCTTGCTTATCCACATGTTGAGACGATTCAGCTTTCTTCCGTGGATATAGCGGAGCGGCAGAGCGCTGGAGCTTATTTTGTCTGTGGGAATATATTTGGGCTTGACTATCACGAGTCCTCGCGGATGGTCGCTCATATAAATTTGGCAATGCAGTCCGTCTTTTGTGGTAATGATCGATGATTCCGGGTAATACATATTATCTTTTGAAAATAGTTTTAATATATCCCGAGCTCGTTTTGCTGCCGGCGATGACTTCGGGATATTCCACGACCAAACGCAGGAATGGCCTGCCTTTTTTTGGTATAACTTTTTCCAGGAGGCCGGCAGCTTCGATAACCTCTCCTTTTTTCGCTTGCAGAAGATAGGGGATGGAATATGTAACTATTTGTGTCAGCGGTAATCCGCCGTTGTTTCTGCCGGAAAAGTTTTTTATCTCCGCATTTTTTATCTTATATTGGGCCGGGCGCACAAGGGAATTTAATTCTTCCGTGACGAGGGCTCTTATCTTCGCATTGCCGAGGGGTTGATATTTCTCTTCTCCCCATTTCGACCACAATTCATTTCTGTTTTCAACGGTGAAAATGGTGAATACATGCCCGCCGAAAATTCCTTCATTCCTTTTGCGCAAATTATGGGCAATAAAGTCTTCTTTCGTGAAGTTAGTCGAGGTCTTGTGGATGTCGTAATACCTCCCCCACTCTTTTTTAGACTTCCAGCGTAACAGGGGATGTTTGGCCCGTTCCAGGAATTTAAGGACTTTCCAGCCGTTTTTCTTTCCGAAAATAATAATGTCTATATCCGATTTTCCGAAAGTATAATTTCCGAGAAGGGTGGAATTGGTGAGGCCGATACAGTTTTCTCCTGCGCCGCTTTTAGCGAGAAAGAGCAGGAGTCCTTTCACTAATTTAAGGTACGGATCCAGGGATTTGGTTTCCGATTCAAATATTGTCTTGGTACCCGATTTCATGTCGTAGATCCGGGAAATATTTTTCTTAGGCACGGAAAAGAATAAGTGTTTATGCAACGGGCTTCTATAAAAATACTGGGGATAATATTTTTTAAACTGGCGCAAAAATGGTTTCAGATATTTCGCCGGAGCGAAAGGATTGAAGCGCGTAAGCTGTCTGCCGAAAAGGAACCTGGATACGAGTCCATGGGGGCGTACTTTGTCTTGGGGGATATATTTCGGCCTGGCGATGATTCTATCGTCGGGGTGGCTGGAAGAATAGGTCTTCCACTGGATGCCGTCTTTCGTCTCAAAAATTGTTGCTTCGGGAAGATAGGTCATATTTTTTAAATAAGCGGTTGCGCCTTTATATCGGATGGTATTTTATTTCTTAAGAGTTTCAAGATGGTCGGTGCGATTTGCCGGATATCGGATTTCCCCAGCCGACCGCGTTTTTTAATCTCATTGCCTGATATTATGGCCATGCCGGTGTCGGAGTGCCCCGCCGAATCGGCTCCGGCAGCAGATTCCCAGGAGTAAAGCCCCCGGGAACCCAGGTCCGGATTGGAAGCCCACTGCAAGTTGTCGAAATATACGGTGAGGTCGGGGCATTCTGGATTGTGAGGGTTTTGGTAAATATCGTCTTTGTTAAAAATTTTCGTCGCTAACTTTCTTCCTTTCGGGTCGCGGATGGCGGACAACTTCCTCCGGATTTCCTGAATAATTTTCCCATATTTTTTGCCGGCCAGTTTCTTGTTAATGAAAATTCTTGCATGATAAGCGCCGCTCGCATACGCCAGGGACTTATTCATGTCCACTATTTTTTTGGAGAACCAAATTTTTTTATTGCCGGCCGTCTGCTTATATTCCGGTTTCAAAACGAGGAACCCTTTATCTATGAGCCAATTGTTGATATTTATCTTGCCCAGTTGGCGCACCATCCCATGGTCAGACGCTACAATAATTGGAGTTCCTGGAGGTAGTTTATACACCATTTTCCCTAATTCTTTGTCCAGATATTTGTAATAATTTTTAACCGCGTTTTTATAAGGAGAATTTTTTATATAACGCGGATGTTTTTCGTCGAAGTGATTCCAGAGCATATGCTGCAGGCGATCGGATCCGAGCATTACGACAGCGAAGAAATCCCAGTCTTCTTCGGTAAGCAATTGGTTGGCAAGGCCGAGCTGCATGTGGGTCATTTTATAGGTCTTTTTTACTAAATCCCCGGGCTTCATTCCTTTGTGACCGGCAAGGCCAAGAGCCACGTCGAAGAATAATTCCGGATTATCCATTTTCTTGATCCGATTTTTTATGATCTGAGGATAGGTACAATTGGAATTTATTCCGGGAGTCAAAAAATCAGTGACCATTACCCCGTTCAGGCGCTTGGCGGGGAAGGTGAGCGGGACATAAAGGACCACGGAGTTCTTTTTCTGTTCAGATAATATTTCCCAAATTCGTTTCTCGCGCACCTGGTTTGAAGTTATGTATCCGCCTTTGTGGCTATAGCCGAAAATGCCCAATTCACTAGGGTCTTTCCCGGAGAAAATAGAACTCCACGCCGCTATGGAAATAGGCGGGATTGATGAACGTGTTTCCATGTAAACTCCTCTGCTCATCAGGCGGCTCATGGTGGGTAATTCTTTGCGCCACTTTTTAAATATTAAATCGGGGGAGGCTCCGTCTATCCCGAAGAAGAAGACCCGTGGCCGCGGTTTTGATTTTTTTACCATCTTTCCCATATCTATAGATACCCCAGATTTTTTAATTGTTCCATTATCTTGTCTTTATTAACTAAGGGGGAAACGTCGGTTTTGTTGGCAAGTATTTCTCTGAGTATAAAAATCACGAACGCCGAGGTGGAGGGGAACCCCGTCTTTTTAATAAGTTTTTTAATTTTTTTATTTAATGGTTCCGGCAGAGAAACAGTAGTATATTTCATAATTATATATAATTATAATATTCTGGTGGCGATATTTGTCAAGCCCCGGCATTCCTTTATTTCCGCAGTTATTATTGCTATTATTTCTATATGCCAAAGATAAAAAAGCAGGCCAAAAAGATTGGTGCCCGTAGCACTTCTAAAAAACATACGACGGATAAGAGGCCTAAGCCGAAAAAAGACAGCGAGCGTGATAAGGTTATGGAGCAGCTCAGAGCTTTGGGTTATTTATAAACTGCCCGGTTAAGATATGTTTAATGCCCAAAAAGACAAAACCGAACATCATTTTAATAACTTTTGACGACTGTCGTGCCGACCGCATGGGTTTTTTGGGTTATAAAAAGAACATTACCCCGTTTTTGGATTCTATCGCGGCCAAGGGATTTTATTTTAAAAACGCCTTTGCCACGGGCGCCGGTTCGCCACAATCTTTCGTTGGTTCTATGACCTCAACCTATCCAAGTGACCACGGCGGCTTCAGTTACGTAGAGCCGCCGCGCGTTTTAATAAGCGAGGTTCTGCAGAAAGCCGGGTACAGAACCGTTGCGGTCCACTCCGCCGCCTATTTGTCCGATTATTTCGGTTACGACAGCGGCTGGGACGTGTTCAATTATCTTAGCCCCTTCAAGGACGGCGACGTCTCCGAGGGCTTAAAGAGCGACAGCCTGAAAGCCAGATTTTTGGGTAAGGTTGCCGGCGTCAAGAGATGGCTTAACTCCCATATTCCTCCGCTTGCCTGGTTCTTGGGATTTTTGGAGAAAATCATTCTCGTCGTGCGCAAATTGGTAAAGAGCTCAAGAAATTTTACCCCGCCATTTATGGTAGCCGAAGAGATCAACGCCGAAGTTAAGAAGATCTTGAGGGAAAAGAGTGATAAACCACTGTTTCTCTGGGTTCACTATATGGAGGCTCACGAGCTGCCGTTTTTCTGGCGTAGCGGGCACGGACTAGTAAAAAAAATCAAATATCACCTTGCCGACACCTTTAGTTTTGTCTTGGGAGATTTTCCTAAAATCAATAAACTTTTCAAGAATTTGTATCTGGAGCTCTACGACGTTTCCATCAAAAAAGTTGACGATGGGATAAAGGATTTGTTTTCCTACCTTCAGGCGCAAGGGATAGCGAATAATAAGAGCGTTTCCATATTCTTTTCCGATCATGGCGAAGAAATATTCGACCATGGTGATTTTGGCCACGAACAGAGGCCGTTCAACGTTAACCTGAATATTCCGCTAATTTTCTATTCACCGGAGAAAATTAAACCTTGCGCCGAGGACGTGCCGGTTAGTTTGATAGATATTCCTCCGACTATTGCCGCCCTGGCTGGAGCAAGGCCAGCTGGCGTCTGGAAGGGAAAGGACATTTTCACTGGCAACGGTAGGCCGGTTGTTTCCCAGCTTATCGATTGTGACGGCAACCTCACCAATCCGCGGCCTTTAGGAGCCACTATAATATGGAATGGTTATAAGTTTATAAATTATAAAGGGGAGAAGTCTTTATTTTCTCTGGATGACCGTAAAGAAATAAATAATCTCTATAGTTCGGCGCCGAAAATCGCGAGCGAGCTGGAGAAAAAACTTAAGCAGTTCATGCCTTAATAAATGAATGGGTATTATTTGGCGCGATTGACCCCGCGCCTTTTTGAAATTAAGATGATTCAGTATGTCGGACGAAGCTAAAAAAATAAATAAGTGCCGTTCCTGTGGATTTGCCAAGTTGGATGACATTCTGTCGCTCGGCAACCTTTATGTCTCGGCATTCGTGGACGAGGAGGAACAGAAGGGCATGAAAAAGTACCCGTTGGATTTAGTTTTGTGCAATGAAACTTCCGGCGGCTGTGGACTTCTGCAATTGCGACACACGGTTCCTTCGGAAGTTATGTACAGGAACTATTGGTATCGTTCCGGAACAAATCAGACGATGACCGACGCTCTCTACGATATTGTCTCAGCCGCGAAAGCTGTTGCCCAACTCGGAAAAGGAGATTTTGTGATAGATATAGGCGCGAACGACGGCACGCTTCTCTCCGCCTATGCCGACTCCGGCGTTACGCGAGTCGGTTTTGAACCGGCTCGGAATATCGCCCCGGTTGCCAAAAACAACGCCGAGCATATCATCAACGACTTTTTCAATTTTGAGGCCTGGGTGAAAGAATTCCCCGGCAAGAAAGCGAAAATTATCACGGCCATCGCTATGTTCTACGACCTGGACGATCCGAATAAATTCGTTGCCGATGCCGCGAAATGCCTGGACGATGATGGCGTTTTTATTATTCAGATGAGCTATCTGCCCCTGATGCTTTCGCAGAAAGATTTTATGAATATTTGTCACGAGCATTTGGAATACTATTCCCTGCTTTCTTTGGAGAACTTGCTTAAACGGCACAACTTGGAAGTTTTTGATGTGGAGACGAACGACGTGAACGGAGGCAGTTTCCGGGTTTTTATCAAACACAAAAATTCCGGAAAAAATATAAAAATTAAGCCGCGAGCGGACGAGTGTGTGGAAAAAATGAGGGCCGACGAACGCGCTCTCGGCCTGAACGGCAGAAAACCCTACGAGGATTTTGTCCGCCGGGTAGAGGACCTGAAAAGGCGCACGGTGGAGTTCATAAAAAGCGAAACCGCCAAGGGCAAGAAAGTTTACGTTTATGGCGCCTCAACTAAAGGCAACACGCTTTTGCAGTATTACGGCCTTAGTACGAAGGAAATTCCTTTCGCTATCGAGCGCAGCCAGTACAAGTGGGGCAAAAAAACCGTTGGCAGTTTGGTGCCGATAATTTCCGAGGAGCAGGCGCGCGCCGAGAAGCCGGACTATTTCTTAATTCTGCCCTGGCACTTTATAAAGGAATTTTTGGAGCGCGAAAAAAAATTTCTGGAAGGCGGCGGGAAATTTATTGTACCTCTGCCGGAGTTCAAGATTTTAGGAGCTGAAGATATAAAATAAAGACCCTGGCTGAACTGTGCTAAATTGATTTTTTGGTTTAGTATTATAGTTGTTTATGCGCATCCACTACACAACAACAGTTTGGCACGCAGGGTTTTACAGGTATTTTATAAATGCCCTGACTTCTTTGGGTCATGAAGTCCGTTTTTTTGACGAATCCGGGACGAAAGCCCAAATAACTTTGAAATATATAACAACCCGATTGCCGGGTTATTTGTATAAAGGGGAAAACATATTCCGGGCATCCATCGGCCGCGATTGGTTAAAATCCATCAAGGAATTTAAACCGGACCTGATAATCATCCAGCATTCCCCGAATCTTATTCCCGACGCAGTCCGCGAGGCGAAAAATATGGGCTACAAAATATTCTATTGGGAAGACGCCCAGCCGGCCAATGCCCAGGGCAAAGATGTTTTGGCGTCTCTTGAGTATGTAGATAAGCTTTTTTCCGTGGACAGGGAATGGATGACGATACTTTATAACCAATCCGACTTTATCCATCTGCCGCTTGCCGGCGAGCCGTCTGTTTTTAAGCCGTTGCCGGGGGTTGAAAAAGAATACGATGTCGTTTTTGTCGGCAGTTTCGCCCCGATGGACGGAGATGGTTATTTAAGGGCCAAATTGGTTTCCAATGTTCCGGATAAATTTAAGGTTAAAGTTTTTGGTAATGGCTTGGACTATTGGGTTAAATATCTCCCCAATTTGCGAAACCGTTCCGGCGGAGACGTCATTTTGAACGAAAATGTTTTGAATGAGATATACAACAAATCCCGTATTGTCTTGAACATCCACGCCGTCGGCCACGAATCGTCGCTTTCCGCGAGAACTTATGAGATAGGCCTTTCCGGGGCGTTTCAGCTTGTTGATTGGCGCGGGGACGCGGATATAGTTTTCCCGCCGGGAATGCTTGTCACCTTTAAACACGCGAGCGACATTAACGGTCTTATAGAAAAATGGCTGGCAGATCCGGATGGGGCTTCCAGAAAGGCCGAAGAGATAAGGCAATATATCTTGGTTAACCATACTTGGCGGCACAGAGCGGAAAAAATGCTTAGTTATTATAAAAAATAAAGAAGATAAGGGTTAAGAAATATCGCATATGATCAATCACGCCTTTTTATTCCTGAACGACTTGAAGAATATTTTTAAAAAAGGCCGCAGCTCCAAGATGTCCTTTCGCCTTCTTTTTACGCATGTGCGGATAAAGTTCAAACAGAAATTTTATGAGTTTTTCTCCATCAAGAAAACTCACGAAAATTTTTTAGGGTTTACGGTTTTTTTTACCGATTACGGCTGGTTTGCCAATATGTGGCGGGCGATTTTCTTGTCGGAAACTTATTATTTTAAGACGGATAATGCCGCGCCGCTTATTTTGGACATCGGAAGTAATATCGGTATGAGTGTTTGTTATTTCAAAATGTTGTATCCTAAGTCAAAAATTTTGGCCTTTGAGCCTGAACCGGCGTCATTTACTCTATTAAAGAAGAATATAGAAGCTAATCATTTTGAGAACGTAACTTTAAACCAGGCGGCAATTTCTGCGGATAAAGACGCTGTGGATTTTTATCAAGACACAGTAGGTGAGGCGAGCGCCGTCGGTAGTACCTTGAAGAACTTTTTGCCGCCAGAGAGAACCAAGGCGATAAAGGTTAAAGCCGTGCGACTTTCACAGTTAATTAAAGAAAAAGTTGACCTTCTAAAGATTTGCGCAGAAGGTGTGGAGCACGAAATTTTAAAAGAAGCCGAGAGCGGACTCGGAAATGTTCAAAGAATATTTATTCTGGTGCATCAGCGTGACGGGAATAAAAACGAGAACATTTCCGGCCTGCTCGGCGTATTGGAAAGAAGCGGTTTTAGATATGCGGTCACGGAGACCACCGTTTCTCACGATGGCTTTATAGACAGGCCGTTCCGGGCGTACGCGTTTATCGTAGACTCAGAAAGGATTAATTGAGTTTATTCTTTTTGTTCGAATCCCGCCCAGCGCACATATTTAAGTAATGATATCATTGAATATATGGAACAACACTCAACGGGTTCACTTGAAAGCGTACATCCTCAAAAAAATATTTCAGAAAAAGATCTTGAAGTAAACACCCCGCAAGAGCTATTACAACTGAACATCAGAATGTTCGATGCGTCGAAAAAATGCAGCGAACAGGCGGAAAATGAGGTTGTAGCTGCCCTGCAAAACGAAGGAATATCGGCCAAGCCGTCGGCTAATCCGTTGGAGCGCAGTTTTTATTGGGAGCTAAATTTCCCGCAAGAGTTCACTCAAGAGCAGTTGGAACAGTTGATAGGAAAATTCGGAATTACCAGTAGTTACGATTTTCAAAGTGCAACGACTATGGCGGGAAGGAAAGAGCAAACAGAGGCGCCATCGCCAAAGGCAATTCTTGAATGCCTCATGCCTTACATTACCAGTCGCTTGGGACATAAAAAGCTTGAAGAAGCTTATCCTGGATTGTTCGAGGCGGCAAGAATGAATCGTGAAAAGGTGTTAAAAAGTAGAGAAGACGTTGTACAATGGAATCGCATCACCAAACAATTCTTTATTGAGCATCCAGAATATAAAGGGTTTTCGCTGACTAAATACGCGTGGGATGGAGAATCAATCGATTGATTCTATCATTGCACTACTGGTATAGTTCGAACATCATCCAATCCCATGCGCCAATTATAAAGACTTTTTGCGGCGGCGCGCTACTTGAACTTAACCTTAAGCCATATCTGTATGGTTCCTACAATAAGCCCTATTCCGTTCGCAAGGGCAAGCGGCGCGGCACCAATCAGCAGGCCATAGATCAACCATAACAGGCAGCCGAAAACATAAAGCCCGATCATGCCGGACGACACGTCTTTCATTTGCTTAGTTCTCCAGGCCTTGACCACCTGCGGCACCATAAGGCAGGTACCGGCAACGGTTGCCGTATAGCCGATAAGGTTTGTTATTAGGGTCTGCATTTATATAAGAGTAGTTTTTGATATTGATTCCGCTTCTATCGTGAGATGAGGTGTTTTATTTTCGCATCGTCTTTGGCGAAAAGGATGTCCCGGAAGATTATATCCGTTTTCTGCTCGAACGGCTTGAGGCGATTGTTTTCCAGGTAGTAGGCGTCGTAACCGAGGTTTTTCATTGTCGCGAATATGCCGTCTGACCTGTTCTTATTTTCGTTAACTTCTACGTAAAGCAGGGGAGGATGTTCTCCGGATAGGGTTTTGCGGGCTCCTTTTATTACTTCCAACTCCGCGCCTTCCACATCGCACTTTATAAAATCAATATGCTTCGGAGCGTTTGCTGATGTCGCAAGGAATTCATCAAGCGTTGTCTTATAGACCTCGGTTGCTTCCAGGTCAACGAAATCTTTTTTAATGGTTGATGGATTTAACGTCGCGAATGCCGAGCCGAGCTTTCTGGGAATATATATTTTTGTTTTTCCCTTCTCGCCTCCGACGGCCGAGTTTATGCTTATAACTCTTGGCGGAGAATCCAGGCCGTTAAGGCGGACGTTTTCCGTTAGGTTCCGGTAGGCCTCCGGCGTTGGTTCAAAGGCGAACACCAATCCATTTGGAGCGTTGAGGCGCGCGAAATCCATTGTGTACCAGCCGAAATTGGCGCCGATATCCATAACTGTGTCCCCGGACTTGATGAGCTTGGAGAAAAGTTCCGAGTCCTCATCGTAGTTATGGCTTCCTGACCTGATTATGGAGCCGAGCAGGTCTTCCGGGTTATCGTAGTCGCTGTAGCGGAATTTTCCGTGGGGAAATTGGTAAATGGAACCTGAGTTCCTGTCTATCGTTATGGATACGATGTTGTCGTTATGTCGCAGTATCGAACGGGCCGCCGACATCTTTTTTTCTAACTTCTTATCGGAAGCCACGACCATTTTTTTATATAGCGCCCTGCCTATTCTGTATATTATCCCGCTGCGGGGAAAGCGCAGGCGGCGGATGATAAATTCCTTGATCTTATATATCATGATTTTCTCTTGAGCGGAGCCTTATTGCCCGGAATAGAATTTTTTAACTTTTTCTATAACGTAGTTTTGGTCTTTTTCCGATAATGTGGATGCCGAAGGCAAAGAAATTCCGTGTTCGGCGAGATATTCTGCGTTGGGGAAGTTCCCCGACTGTTTGTAGGGTGGCAGGTCGTGCATCGGTACAAATACGCGCTTGGCATCGATATTTTCTTTCGCCAGATATTCCACAAGCTCGTCGCGCCGGTCGGCGAGCACCGTGCAAAGCCAGGTAGAAATTTCTGTTTGCGGCGGAACGGCCATAAATTCTAAACCTTTTATATTACTGAGGCCCGCAGCGTAACGCGCTGCGATGGCATTGCGCTTGCCGATTAGCTCTTTGAGCCGTTCAAGCTGAGCTAGGCCCAATGCGGCTTCGAGCGCTGACATCCGCAGATTCCAGGCCGCAAGCTCGTGGATGTAGGGCTGTTTGGGGTTTATGTCGTATTCGCGCAGGCGTTTTGCCATTGCCGCGAGTGCGTCGTCGTTCGTTATTATCATTCCGCCTTCGCCCGTTGTCATTATTTTGGAAGCATAAAAAGAAAAACAGCCGGCTTTTCCGAATGTGCCGCAGAATTTTCCGCGATATGTGGCTCCGTGCGCTTCGGCGGTATCTTCTATTACCGGTAGATTATGTTTTTCGGCGACGCGCATTATAGGCTCCATATCGCAGGGAATGCCAAAAAGATGGGCAACGATTATCGCTTTTGTTTTGGAAGTTATTTTCTTTTCTATTTCTCCCGCGTCTATTCCGGGATTGAGCTTGCCGCAGTCGGCGAACACAGGAGTCGCGCCGTTGTGGCTTACAGATTCCGGCGTGGCGACCATAGTGAATGTCGGAACTATGACTTCATCCCCTGGGCCGATGCCCAAAGCTTTTACCACAAGAAAGAGGGCGGAGAGGCCGGAATTAGTGGCGATGGCATATTTGGCGCCAAAAAATTTGGCAAACGCATTTTCGAAATTTCTCACCGGCGGGGCGCTGGAAGAAACCATATTGTTTCTAACGGCTTCGGTGACATATTTTATTTCCAGTTCGCCGATGTCCGGTTCGCAGAGGGGGATTTTATTCATTGTTTTAATTTAGCATCTTTACCGGATTTCTTAAAGGCGATATTATAGACGTTATGGTTAAGGTTATTAAGCTAAAGCCGGTTTTTGAAGACGTGCGCGGCAAGATCACCGACATTCTTACGGATGGCGAATACGTGCGCCACACTGGGCTTATTACGTCCAAGGCTGGCGTTAAGCGCGGCAATCATTATCATGAGCGCTCTATGGAGTATTTATACATTTTGCGCGGCAAGCTGCGCTGGATATCCAAGGACTTGAGCAAAAAAGATTCGCCGGTTGAGGATACTATTTTGGAAGAAGGCGACTTACTGATAAATCCGCCGAAGACAGCGCACGCCTTGGTTATGATAACCGACACCGAAATTTTGGAGATGAGCACTCTACCGCGCACGGGGAAGGAGTATGAGAAAGACACTAAGCCCTATAAATTAATTGATAAATAGGTCCCTGCGATGAAAATTGCCCTTGTCCTGTTTAACTTGGCCGTAGAAGCGGGAGCGCCCCGCTTCCTTTTATCATTCGCGCAAGCTCTTAAAAGACAGGGCCACGATGTGGTCATCTTCACCGCGGAATATAGCCCCAACTGCTTCCCGCCGCTTACAAAAGGATTGGACATAAGAGAGATCAAGGGTTCAAAGTCGCTTAGCTCCGTTGTTGGGGCCAAAGATATTTTCGGCAAGATTTTAAACCGCGTTAGGTGGTATGGTCTGGTTGATGAAATTTCCCGCGACATCGTGAAAGCGATGGACAAGGACTTTGATATCGTAAATTGCCACACGGATTTTTCTTATCGTGTCGGCTCTTTGTATAAAAAAATAAATCCGAAAGCCAAATTTATTTGGACGATGCACGATTCGCCGTTCGACTTCAACCCTAAAAGCAATGTTTTATTGAACCTGCTTAGCCGCGTATCGTACTTTATTGAAGAGATAATAGAGCGCGGGTCGTTCAAGGGGGCGGATTTGGTTGCGGTTTTGGACGAGAGGAACGCGAAAATTTCCCGAGGGTTTGGTTTAAAAACAGAGATAATCCGCGGCGGCGTGGACTTTGAAGCGTTTTACGGGCCAACGCATAATATGCCCGCCGGTTCTAAAAAAATTCGGCTCGTGAGCGTCGGCTCTCTCGGCCCATATAGGGGATTTGAAGACACTATTTCCGCTACCGCCGCGTTGCGCAAGCGCGGATATGACGCGAGCGCTCTTATTGTTTGCGAAGATTTTTGGAGCAACGGTCCGTACCGGAAAAATTTTGAAAGTTTTATAGAAAACTCCGGCGCCAAAGAATACATAGATGCCCGCTTTAAAGGTGTTCCGGAAAATCAATTTAAAGCTGTGTACCGCGATAGCGATGTATACGTTTACGCGACCAACATTAAGATCTGGGGAATGGCCCCCTTTGAAGCAATGACCGCCGGATTGCCGGCAATAATATGCGACGCTTCAAGTGACATTGAAGTTTTAATTAACAGAGAGAATGCGTTATTTGTTCCGCCTCACCGGCCGGACAAGATCGCGGACTGCGTTGAGGACCTTATTTCGTCCCCGGATCTATACGCGAAAGTCGCGAGCGGCGGACAAAAGTTCGTTCGTGATAATTTGACATGGGAGAAATACGCTGCTAATTTTTTGAAAAGCGTTTCGAATATTTAACAAGAACACATTAAATCAAATGCGCATTTTAGTTACAGGAGGAACGGGATTCATCGGTTCCAATCTGACAATAGAATTATTAAAACTGGGACACGACGTTTTGATAACCGGACACGACGCCGAACAAAAAATACCTAATTTTCACGGGAAATATCTCCAGCCGAATTTTTTGGGATTGGATTGGGGAGCGTTGGGCAAAATAGACGCGTTGTTTCATGAAGCGGCTTTAAACGATACAACATGCCTGGATGAGCGCGAAATGATGCTGGCGAACGTTGACTCTTCGCTCAAGCTTTTTGAACATGCGGCGAAGAATGGATGTAGGAAAATAGTTTATGCGTCTTCTACGGCCGTCTACGGCGCGTCGCCGGCTCCTTATATAGAGAACAAAGGGCTGGAACCATTAAATCCCTACGGCAGATCGAAATTAATTTTGGACGAAAAAGCCATGGAGTTCGCTAAAGTTCATCCTGAGATAACCGTTGTCGGTTTGCGCTATTGCAACGTTTACGGTCCGCGCGAGAATCACAAAGGGAAAAGAGCGAGTATGATCTATCAGTTGGCTAAGCAGATGAAGAACGGCAACCCCAAAATATTCAAAAACGGAGAACAGAAAAGGGATTATATATATGTCGGCGACGTGGTGCGCGCCAATCTGCTCGCGCTGCAAAGCAAAGAGAGCGGCGTCTTTAACTGCGGTTTTGGCGGGGCCACAAGCTTCAATGATATTATTAAGCTTCTTAACGAGGTTATGGGCCTCGATCGTGTTCCGGAATATATAGATAATCCCTATGCGGATAAATATCAGAATTTTACCCAATGCGATATGTCGCTTGCGAAGAAGGTGTTGGGTTTTGTGCCAAAATATAACGTTAAGGATGGAATTAAAGATTATTTTGCGAGTGGATTTTTAACTGGTTCGCGACCTATTTAATATGTTAAAAGCCGAAATAAAAGAATATATAAAATTTTTAATAAAGTGGCGCTTATTCGGATTTGTTAATAAGGTCGCGCTGCTTTTTTGGGGCCATAAGCCGAACACTGCGGATTACGGCAAAAGAATATTGGTCATTAATCTGCACGCCTTGGGGGATATAATCGCAACCACGTCGGCGTTGAGGCGCTATAAACTGGATTTTCCCGATAAGGAAATATATTGTTTGTTCCCGAAGGGCATGGTTGATGAAAGTTTTTTTCGGGAGTTCGTGGATAAAACGTTCCTTGTTGATATAAAAAAATTCGGCTTGGATATTAAATACGAACTCGGATTTATTAACGGTTTGCGGGACATAGGCTTTGAAACGGTCGTCAATCAAGGTTACGGCGTTCTGGAATTGCCGGGCAAAACCATTGCAACAAATATAGGAGCAAAAAATATAATCGGCTATGAGGGGTTGGTTACTGAATATGTTAATGCCAATTGGGTGGCGCGCCGCCGCATTGCTTTTATAAAAAAACACATCTTCCCGCTTTATACCAAGCTGGTTCCGATAGTGGACCCCGATTTTAAGAAGCGAGGCAGGGTTACGAATTTCGTAAAAATTAACGCAGCTATTTACGATGGTTTCCTGGGGCATGCGGCAAAAATATTGCCGACAAAAATTTCGGTAGATCCCGGCGCGGAAAAATCTGTCCTTAAGATTTTAGAGGAGAACAAAATTAACCCTGGAACATATGCCGTTTTTGTTCTGGGAGCTAGGACTCCCGCTCGCCGATGGCCGGTAGAAAGATTTGCGGAAGTCGCGAAAGAAGTGGAACGCCTTAAAATACCGGTGGTTTTGGTCGGGATGCCGTCGGAAATTGAGGTAGCAACGCATTTTAAAAAAATTTCCGCAGTTTCCGTTATTGATCTGATAGGAAAGCTCTCCCTTAAGGAACTTGTTTCCACAGTAAATCACTGCCTGTTTGTTCTGACGAACGACACGGGTCCGGTTCATATTGCCGTGGCGCTCAAAAAACCGTCCATGTCTATAGTGGGAGATGCGGCTCTCGGGGTATCCGATGATTACGGCTATCCGCGGATAAACCGCTGGTCCTACGTAAAAAGGGAATGCCTTTTTGACATGTGGCGCTGTTCCGAGACCGTAGCTCCGGGAGAGCCGGCTCCCTGCATTGCCGCAGTTACCCTGGATGACGTGCTTAAAAAAGTCCGCGAACTGATAACTTTTATTAAGGAGAACGATTTAAAAGAGTTTACGAAAGACGAACGCTTTGAGGCGGAGTTTGAATCTATCTAAAAGTTTTCTAGGTTTTTCAGAGATTTTTTATTTTCTTAATCAGCTTCGTTGTTGAGCGATTTTTCACGTGCGGCGCCAGAGCCATGCGCCCTCCGTATTTTTCCACCAGCTTTTTTTCTATAAGATTTTGCCCATAACCGTAATCACCGCCTTTAACATGAATGTGTGGTTTTATTTTAAGAAGCCAGGGTTTGGGAGTTTCCTCGTTAAAAATAAAAACATAATCGACCGCGGTAAGGGCGGCGATAACTTTCGCCCGTTCTTTTTCTCCGACGATCGGCCTTTTATCTCCCTTATTTCTTTTAACCGATTTGTCCGAATTAAGACCGACTATGAGGATATCCCCCATATTTTTGGCATTTTCCAGATAGTTCGTATGCCCTACGTGCAATATGTCAAAACAGCCGTTGGTGGTGACGATAATTTTCCCTTCAGACTTAGCTTTGCCGACTATCTTTATTAACTCTTTGATCGTTTTTATTTTAGCGGCAGATGTTTGCATGGAATTTTATTTTATATTAACCTTTTTATAACAATTATACATCTATATGTCGATGGATATTATCGATGGAGCATTTGATAGACATTCTAAAGTTGCTAAAGACAGTGCCAATTTGATTGTCGGTTCGGTCAAGGAAGCCGCCAATGTTTTATTGTCCGCCATAAATAACGGAGGCAAGGTTCTTGTCTGCGGCAATGGTGGATCTGCGGCTGATGCGCAGCACTTTGCGGCAGAGTTTGTTTGCAGGTATAAAGACGACAGACCGCCCTTAGCGGCAATAGCGCTTACCGTAAATACTTCTGCCATTACGGCTATCGGCAACGACTATGGTTTTGAACACATTTTTGCGAGGCAGGTAGAGGCATTTGGGGGAAGGGGCGATGTTCTTGTCGCCATAACGACAAGTGGAAAATCGCCAAATGTTCTGCTGGCTATAAAAGCGGCCAAAGAAAGAGGTTTGAAGACCATAGCGTTGACCGGTTCCAGCGGTTCCGTTATGGATAAATTAGCTGATATTGCTATCGTAGTGCCCTCGGAAGAAACTGCTCGCATCCAGGAGATGCACGAACTTATTTATCATTCTTGGTGTGAATTTATAGATAGAGGGCCGGTGAGAGGCTAAGGAGAATTATATAAGCAACTATTTTGTATTGCGGTTTTAACCGCGATACAATTACTTCGATTAAAACAACCATCATTCATAAATGAAAATAAAAGCCGCCGTATTGGAAAAAATAAACAGCCCGCTTGTTGTAGAAGACGTTGAGCTTGGCGATTTGTCGTCGGGACAGGTGCTTGTGAAGATTCTTGTGAGCGGCATTTGCGGGGCGCAGCTCCAAGAAATTGCCGGCAATAAAGGCAATGCCAAATATGTTCCACATCTCTTAGGGCACGAAGGGTGCGGTATCGTAGAAAAAATCGGAGAGGGAGTTACCAGGGTCGAAAAAGGAGACAAAGTCGTTATACATTGGCGCAAAGGCGAGGGCATGGAATCCGATTTTCCGGAATATGTTTTCCGGGGTAAGACAATAAGAAGCGGTAAATCAACGACCTTCGGAGAATATTCCATTGTTTCTGAGAACCGCGTTACTCCCGTGCCCCAAGATACTCCCAATGATTTTTGCGCATTGCTCGGATGCGGGCTTTCTACCGCGCTTGGGGCCATTTCCACCGAGGCATCCATGCGTCCCGGGGAAAGAATAATGATAATAGGCCTTGGTGGGCTGGGCGCTTGTCTTATCAAAGCCGCCAAATTTTATCGTGCCGGTAAAATTGTCGGATTAGATATCTATGAAAATAAAAAAGAAGTTGTCTCCGGTCTTGGTGGCGATCTGTTTATAAACAGCGCTAAAGAAGATATAGCGGAAAAGCTGGGGCGCGAGCTGGGGGTGGCTGATGTTGATATAATCGTGGACACTTCCGGGCATGCAGGCATGATCTCTGCCACAATTCCTCTTTTGGCCGATGGCGGCAGGTATATAATGGTGGGGCAGTCAAAGCCGGGCGACAGCGTAGAGATAAAAATGGCGAACCACCTTTTCGGAAAAGATTACGGGAAAACGATTAAGGCGACACAGGGCGGGGGATTCATGCCCACGAGAGACATTCCGATTTATGTAAAGGCCTACCGCGAAGGACTTTTAGATATAGATAACTTAATCACGCATCGCACAAAACTTAACGATATTAACAAGGCCATAGAACTTATGCGTGCCGGCAAAGCAAATAGAATTATTATTGACCTATGATATCACCGTTAGAATCTTACAAGAAAATGTTTTTGATACGTGTGGCGGAGGAAGAGCTGGCGGAATTATATAAGAAAGAGAAGATAATGAGCTTCGTTCATTTTTACGTCGGCCAGGAAGCGGTCGCGGTTGGGGTTTGCGACGCGCTCCAAAAAGGAGACAAGGCCTTAGGAAATCACCGCTCGCATGGCCACTACCTGGCGAAAGGCGGCGACCTCAAAAAAATGATCTGCGAATTACTGGGGAAGGAGAACGGTTCGGCGCACGGTAAGGGCGGGTCTATGCATATGATAGACAAGTCGGTTAATTTCGTCGGTTCAACTCCTATTCTGGGCAGTATTGTACCCATATCCTGCGGTTCTGCTTTTGAACAAAAATATAACAAAAAGCCGGATGTGACCGTTGCCTTTCTTGGTGATGGTGCTTTTGAAGAGGGTATCGTATATGAAACGCTGAATCTCGCCGCTCTTTTTAAATTGCCCTTACTCTTGGTAGTTGAAAATAATTTATTCGCGACCAATACAAAAGTAAAAGACAGGAGATCGGATACGCATAACGTTGAGAAAATAGTAACCGGTTTCGGTGTTGACTATCGGAGAGCCGACGGTAACGATTACGAAGACACGCACAAGAAAGCAAAAGAGATTTTGGCATCCGTGCGAACAGGCAGGCCGGCCGTGCTCGAGTGCATGACCTACAGGCATATGGCGCATAGCGGCCCTGTTTTTAACGAGGATTACCGGGAAGAAGATATTTTAGAAAAAAGATTAGAAAAAGATCCGGTGAAAAAAATGAGACAAATTGTCGTGAATAGCGGCATTTCGGAAAAGGAAGTTACTGGAGCCGAAGAAGAAATAAAAAAATTCGTAATTAATAGCGTTGACTTTGCCCTAAAATCCAAATACCCGCCCAAGGAAAATATTTATACAGACGTCTATGCCTAGGATAATTCAATTCACAGAGGCAATAAGGGAGGCCACGGATCAAATGATGGAAGTTGATAAGAACATTTTTGTTATGGGTCTTGGAGTTACGGATAAAGGCGGCGCCGACGGCACCACGAATGAGTTGAACTTGAAATATCCGGGGAGAATTTTGGACGTCCCGCTCTCCGAGGGAGCTTTCACCGGAATGGCCGTGGGGGCCGCTATTAACGGCCTGAGGCCCATTGTCCACCACGGCAGAGTAGAATTTAGCCTTTTTGCCGCCGATCAAATATTCACGCAGGCTGCCAAATGGAATTATATGTTCGGAGGTAATAATAACGTTCCGTTGGTTCTTAGAGTTAATGTCGGCAGGCAATGGGGCAACGGTCCTCAGCATACGCAGTCCTTATACGCTTTATTCGGCAGCGTTCCCGGCTTGAAGGTTGTGATACCGTCAACGCCGCGGATGGCAAAAGGATTGCTTGTATCCGCGCTTAGAGACAAGAACCCGGTAGTAATTTTGGAATCGAGGTGGATCTTTAAGGTCAAACAGGATGTGCCCGATGGCATTTACGCGGAACCTCTCGGAAAGTCCCGGGTGGCCAAAGACGGCAAGTATGTTACCGTGGTGGCCTACGGAGACGGATTTATCGCCGCCCACGAAGCGCTCTCTCTTATAGGCGCGGAAGCGAGCGTTGAATTAATAGATCTTGTTTCTTTAAATCCGATAGACCACGAGACAATTTTAAATTCCGTGAAAAAAACCGGACGCCTTATTTGCGTCGACACCGAGCCTAACGCTTTTGATATAGGTTCGGAAATAATTTCCAAGATTGCTCAGGAAAGATCATTAAAACTTAAAGACGCTCCGGTTTCTATCTCTTGCCCCAATACTCCATGCCCGACCTCTACGGCCCTTACGGAATTTTATTATCCGACCAAAGTGGACGTTGCGAACGCAGTTCTGCGCTTAATGAATAAGCCAACCATCGCCCACCAATTTACTTTTGAAGAATTGCACCTTGCGCCGAACCTGACTCTTCCGTAAATAAAAAAGGGCGCCGATTCTCTAAAGAGAATTAGCGCCCTAAGGATATCTGTTCACGGTTGAACTCATATCTTCCTAACCGTAGAACATAACATTAAGTGGTCACTTCCGGGGGATGGGTCCACATAGACATTCGTGACGTCATATGTAAACCTGCCGGAACTGTTCGGCCAAACCATGATGTGGTCAGGCTTTATGCCGAACTTGGCTGCCTGGTGATGCTCGGCAACCGTGGTTTTGATGTGTGGAGGAAAACAATCGCGGCCGCAGCTTTCCGAATATCTGCGGAGCACCCTGCCCTCCTTGTCGGGATTGCAATCTGCGGTGTAAATGATCCCGCCGTATCGTTTTCCCTGTTCGGCAAGAAAGTTGCAGAGAGTCGAGGTGCTTTGTAGTTGATTGTGATTGGAGTTTCCTCCGCGCACCCAAAATCCATGATGCGTGGCAACTCGCCACAACCTAGGATCGTCTGGCTTGGAAATTGTGCAGGCCACGGCGACTCGATTTTCTGTTTTTAACACGAGTGCGTCCGCGACATCTCCCGGTTGGATCCTTTGGTTGTTGTCGTCAACGCCATCCAAATCACGAACGATACCGTCCCCCCACGTATGGCGGATGGCAATGTCGTTCATCGGATATTTTGATGTGATACAAATGCCCACGAGTTCCCGTTTGCCCCAAATCTTGTGGTTAGTCATGGGGGCAAAATGGAAGTTGGGCAGGGGCCGCAGGTATTTTAGCAACGACACCCGAAAATCCTGCAAACAAAGTACGTCGGGTAGCTTCGCGCCAGGCTCAGAAAGCTTCTTAAGCCATTTCAGAGTTTGCGGTTCTTCGTTGGGAGTTGCGCCAACGAAACGCCCGCCGTTCAGGGACCAAACGGTTAGTTCGGTCATTTCCGCCACCTCCCTCAGATACCGCTTGATTTTGAATTTACAGCTGCGCTAATTATACATCTAAATGGTATATGTTGTCAATAATAGGTGATGATTTAATAGCTTCAATACCCCGCGATAAATTAACGTAGATTTATTGATTTTTTGCCGACTTCATTGTATAATAGAAGGCGTATAAATTAGCTATCATCTGTGCATGTCAAAACAGAAGTCCAAATATGAGGACATAGCCAAATCTTTCAAGTCCGCAAAGATCCTTGTGGTCGGCGACGTTATGCTTGATCTGTATATCCATGGGGATGTGGAGCGAATTTCTCCCGAGGCACCTGTGCCTATAGTGTTCGAGAAGTCGCGCGAATATTTTCTTGGTGGCGCCGGGAACGTGGCGGCGAATGTGGCCGCACTTGGCGGAAAGGTGGTTTTGATTGGCAGCGGCGGCGGCGACAAAGAAGAGGATTTTGTCCGCGGAATTTGCAGCCGCAACGGCATAACCCCGCGTTTTTTGTACGAACCTAATCGCCCGACTTCCGTAAAAACCCGGACTGTTTCCGGGCAACATTTGCTGTTAAGAATTGACAGAGAAAAGATCGGCGCTATTTCCAAAAATACCGAAAAGAAAGTTGTGCGCCTGGTAAATGGTCTTCCCGACCATGATCTTGTTGTGGTTTCCGATTACGCCAAGGGCTTTATAACGCAAGCCGTGATTCAATCCTTAAAAAATCGTTTTGGAGCGAGAAAAGTAGTTGCGAATATAAAACCTTTGCCAGTCGCGCGGACAGGCGTTTATGATTTTAAAGGCGTAGACATCGGAATTTATAAGGGAATAAATACTATCACCATGAACGCGAACGAAGGACGTTTCTTCACCGGCATTGATACGTCTACAGACCGTGGGGCAGTAAAAGCTTCCGGCCTGCTTTCGCGGCGTCTTAACGCTTCGGTTGTGCTAACAAGGGGAGCGCAAGGATTAACCGTGTACGATCGGGCTTTAAAAAGATCAGCCAACATATCAAGCAAAACGCTGCCGGTTTTTAACGTAACGGGTGCCGGCGACACAGTTGCCGCTACTATTGTTCTTATGCTTGCGAGCGGTATGCCGCTGTTTAAGGCGGCGGAAGTAGCAAATCATGCCGGTGGGGTAGTAGTCGGTCGACAGGGAACTGCTGTTGTCAGGCCTTCAGATTTGAATTTGTCGTAGGTTTATTCCTGCTCGGTTTTGTCCAGGCAAATTCCCAATACGGTTCCGAGCAGGAACCAGGTATGCCGCCAAAGAAATGCGTTCGTAAATAATATGCCGACGGCGAATGCCGCCGTGGCGACTATCCAGCCGAGTTTCAGGTGGCGCAGCGCGTCTTCCCTGGAGAAAGACATTATTTTTTTCCATGCTTCCTTGCCGAGATTGAAAACCAGTATCAGCAGGGCGATAAGCGAGCCGAAGCCGCCATACGATATCAACTCCATCAGAGAGTTGCTGGCAAAGAAGGGATAGCTGTAATTGTATTTAGTCGTGAGCGTTGCAATGCCGTAGTAGCCGAAGCCTAAGCCCAGCGGATTTTGCAGGAGAAATTCGAATGTCTTCGGCCAGGCCTCGCTCTGGTTCTGGCTTTCAATCTCCGAGGGAGAGAATTTTATAATACTGGTCGCAAAATTTGTTGCCCTGTTTAAAGCTAATATATGGATTTTCGGTTGAATTATTAGCGCGATACGGTAACCCATGATAAGAGAAAAAATAAAAGCGATAGCGACGAGCCCGGCTTTCATGATAATTTTTTCCTTGCATGCGTAATATACGATAAGCGCGACTATGGCTGCTAACAGTCCAAGCCACGAAGCTCTTGATGCCGACCATTCAATAAAAGAAGCAAGCACTACGAGGACCACGGCCATTAATATTCTTTGCCAGGCCTTTTTATAATTTACGAAAATTACGATGCCGATAATAAAAGCAACGACTGTCCAGAGGCCGCAGAGTATCGGCGATTGCATGAATCCCATTAGCCGCCCTCCGCCCACGTACACTCCCTCGTTCGGATTCCAGTATGCGGGTATGGCTAAGAGCGGAGAGAGTAAAATGGCCAAGCTGGCCGGCAATAAATATTTTTTGCCGTAAAAATAAACAAGAAATGCCGCCACGAAGAATGTGTAGGCGTTAAAGGCCAGCCGCCCGTAGTTTACCGCCGTTTCCTTGTCTATGGAGTTTTGCCCGTGGATGTAGCTTATAACCTGGGCTATCGCCGTGAGTGCAAAGATAGCGAAGAGGCTCCAGGCGTAGGGCTTTAATTTCGGCCATAGAGCCTTTATCCCGAACCGCGTTTCTTTCGTTGTGATAAGGGCCGCTCCGATTACGAGCAGAAGCAGATCCGTTATTTTACCGGATGTGTCTGGCCAGTAGGCGAATAAAAAAACCGCCGCCACGGAGATCCAGAGAACGAATGATTTTGTTTTCATATTATTTATTAGCCAGCCGGATCCTCAACGTTATTGAAACTTTTTCTCTTTGGTATATTATATAGTAATATTTTGCCCAAATCTAACAACCGGTAATTTCACCCACAATAATGGAAAATCCAGAACATTCTCCCGCCAGTAGGGGTTTGGTAAGCGTCGGTTTCATGACACATAACCGAGCCGGAACATTTCTCCGCGAGGCGTTGGAATCCCTTCTCGCCCAGACCTACAAAAACTTTGAGATAATAATTTCCGACGACGCTTCCACCGACGACACGGAAAAGATCTGCAAAGAGTACGCGGCTCAAGATAAGCGCATCAGATATATCCGGCAGGAGCGGAATATCGGTTTTGTCTACAATCCCGATTTTGTTGTAAGCCAGGCCAGGGGAGAATACTTTTTGTGGGCATGCGATGATGACAGATGGGACCCAGGGTTTTTAGAAAAATGCGTGGATAAATTCAGGGAAGACCCGGAGGCCATAATGGTTTTTACCCGTTTTAACGATGTCTTTTTGGACGGCTCCTTCGTAAAAACTTATGACCCAAAGAAGTTCTTTCCGTTTGAAAGAGATCTGTTCGGGCGGCTGAGGTCATACACTCTTTTTTATGCGAACGATCTAAAGTCGGTTCTTCAATACGGGCTCTGGAGGCTCCAGGCGATGAAGGACATTGCGATGTCCGGCCCGCAGGGTTTGCCGAGGCACGACGGTTGGTGGGGGTTCAATATTTTATTTATCTACAGGGCTCTGGCTAAGGGCCCGTTCGCTTTTGTTGATGAAACATTGTTTTTCAGGCGGACAAAAGTAAAAGAAAAGAAATTAAAGAAAAGGAATTTTATCGCCCGCCTTTTCTGGAGCTTTAAAGGGCGCCTGGAGAAGATATTCAATAATCCGCTTTTTTATCTCATCATTTGGTTTACCCTGAGAATAAAAAAACTTTCCTTCGGCCAGCGCCTTTATCTGGCGCTTCTCAACATCTATGTTATGGCGCGCTTGCTTTTCAGGAGGAAGATATAGGGTTATTGCGTTATATGCCGGGATGTTTTAGTATGCAAAAAAACTTAGTTTTTCTATATATTATAGAAAATTTCAATTACTAGCATGAAAGCTAAATTTTTGATGTTTTCGCTGTTTATTCTTTGCGGGTTTTTGTTTGCGAATAGTGCCTTAGCTTCAATCGAATGGACTCCGGATGCGCACACTGTTGCCCTTTATCACCTCGACGGCAATTATTCGGATAGCTCCGGCAACGGTTTGGATTTGGTCGGATATAATTCACCAACTTTTTCTACTGGGCATTTTGGCATGGCAATTGATACGCATCCGCCACTTATAACAAGCTCATCGTCCTATGCGTATGGTAGCGTTGATACGGGAATAGGTAACGGACCCATCACTATGGTTTGCTCTTTTTACGCTGCGTTACCCAGTCCAAACCAACGCCAGTTTATATGCAATAATAGTTTTTCTTCCAACAAGCTGGTATACAGAATTGAATATAGAGATATTTCCGGTATCCAATACCTTCGTTTCTATCGAGACAGATATAACATAATTTCGGATTATGTAAGTTATACAACTACTCTTACGCCTGGTATTTATTACAACGTTATTCTTGTTTATGACGGAAGCGTTCTTAAAGGTTACCTTAACGGCAATCTTGTTGCGTCATCCTCGTTCTCGGGAGATGGTGGCCTCGCCCTCCATGACTGTATAGTTATTGGTGCAGAGGCCGATCCAGATATTGGATGTAGCCATGTCGTCGACAGCTGGGGCCTTGATGGCCAAGTTGACGAAGTAATTATTCAAAACACTGCTTGGAGCGATAGAGATGTGTCGAATTACTACAACAATTATTTTCTCGGCTCCGCCCCCATTCAGCGCGAACCGGTCGTTATAGTCCCGGGAATTATGGGGTCTTATCTTAACCGTGTTTCCAACGGAGAAGAAGTCTGGCCTAATGTCACTAAGATGTTGGGGTTGTCTGACACATATTTAGACGACCTTCGGCTCTCATCTTCCGGAAAAGAAATCTTTGGCAAAGAAATGAATGCGCCAGCGGTTATAGAGGAGGTAGCCATACTTGGCGTTCCCGTTAAAACAGTCTATAAAAATCTTATACAAGATCTTAGTGGATATACCCTAAATACAAATTTATTTGTTGTTCCTTATGACTGGCGTCTTGATATACATAGCCAAATAGATAAATTAGATCAAGTGGTAAATCGGGCCATAAAAAATTCTCCTAATGGAAAAATAAATATTATCGCCCACAGCATGGGAGGCCTCTTGGCCAAGGATTACATTTCCGAGACCCCCACATCTTCATTTTTGGATAAAGTTATATTTCTCGGAACTCCTAATCTAGGTGCACCATTAGCTGCCAAGATATTAAATTATGGTGACGATCTTAATTTTAAGATAATAAAAAACAACAAGTTAACCAGTATTCTTAACGAAGGAGAAATTAAAAAAATTTCGCAAAATATGCCCGCCGTTTACGAACTTCTGCCCAGCCGTAATTATTTTTCTACCGTGAATTCCTATATAGCGGATTTTAACCCCCTTGGTCAAGACAATTTTCTAGATTATAACGCCACCGAACAATTCCTATCTGGTCAGGGACGGAACAGCGGACTTCTTGCGAGAGCCGATACTTTTCACGAACAGGATACGACGCTCGTCAATGCCCCAAAGGTTTACAACATCGTTGGATGCCAAAATTATAATACTATCGGGGGATATCTTATTTATCCTCATGGTAGGTACGACTTGGGCTATATAAGCGGTGATGGTACCGTTCCTCTTGGAAGTGCCGTAAGTATTCCTAATACAACCCTGACATACTATGCTCCATTTGGCACGACCGGTATTGACCACATGGGTTTGGCCGGGGATTCCAATGTACTAAACATAATACAAGGTATTTTGAAGGATAACCCACTATCATCTTCCGGGAACGTAACAGAGGATGGCACCACGTGCGTCCAGGGTAGCCCTGATGCGATAATTTTTGAAACGCATTCCCCGGTCAGTTTGAATGTTTATGATCACGAGGGTAATCATCTTGGCCCCACCGCTAGTGGGACTACGGAATTCGGAATCACCGGTGCGAGTTATTATACTATAGAACACAACAGTTTCGCGCGCGTTCCCGCCGGGGATGCTTATACCGTTGTACTTAACGGTACAGCGACAGGTACTGCGGAATTTGATATAGAATCTGCGAGCGGTAGCACGATACACAACAAAGCGGTTTTTCGTAATATTCCCATCTCTGGTTCTGATACTGTCGTAAGGACTGCATTCAGTGATTTTCATAATCAGATTACATTAAATGTGGATAACAACGGTGATGATTCGACCGATCTAATATTACAACCGGATGCCATTCTTTCCGGTGTGCAAAGCGCGGATATAACTCCCCCGGTAATCCTTACATCTTATGTTTCCAGTACTCTTGTGGTTGGTTCGCCAATTACACTCGAATTTTCTGCTACGGATGATTTATCTGGAGTAGCATCTACAACCGCGACCCTGGATGGCAACCCCGTACCGAATGGCATGAAAATCTCAACCCTTGGTGTCGGTCAACATACATTTGAAGTAGACTCAGTGGATAATGCCGGCAATCCGTCGGCATCACAAATGATTTTTAACGTTGTTTATAATTTCGGCGGCTTCTTGCCACCGGTTAAATTAGACGGTTCTGGCACCTATAAACAAGGCAGGACATTACCAATGAAATTTCAACTAACGGATGCAAATGGCAACTTCATAACCAACGCAACGGCGCGGCTCTCCTTATCGAGAGTTTCTGATAATTTATTTGGGACAACGGGTGACGCGTATCTTTCATCGAATATGGCCGATGGCGAAAGTCAGTTTAGATACGACTTTACAACCAATCAATATGTTTTCAATTTACCACTAAATATTGATATTGGATTATGGAGATTGGAAGTTAGACTAGATGACGGCACTAAGCATTTTGTTGAAATTTCTGTAAAGTAATAACCTAGAGTTGCTATTTTATTTATTATCACGATGTGGAAATTGTACGTATATAGTTTTCTGTTAGGAATAGCATCAAATCCATTATTGTATTTTCTGGAGTATCTTCTGCCGTATATGGGTCGCCCAATGATGGATTTCAGTTATATGCTGACGGACTGGTTTGGTCCGCCTACCACCGTGAACCAATCTTTAATAAGTTTATTTTCTCAATTTTTTTTCACAGAGCTCATCTTGGGGTTATATCTATTTATAATTTTTTTATTTTCATCTCCCGTGCGCAATAAATCAAAGTTTGCTCCGAGCGGAACAACCAAAGCAAAATTTATGCTATCCATTTTCGCCGCTTTCGTTGGAGGTATTGCGGTTTTTGGCGTGTTATCGATTCTCGCTGTGAGCTTAGCCGTTTCACATTGGAGCTTTATGTAAGTCCAGAGAACTTTTATATTTTTAACTTTTTATTTAATATTAATAGTTAATTATGCGTACCCCGGTTTTAAAAGAGATTATCCATACGGTTAGGCGGTGCCACTTAACCAGTAGATTATTTTGAGATGGTCGAAATCTGTGTTAATATTTAGTCATATTTGATAATTAGTAATATCTTTATGCCGTTTTCTAAAAAATCAACAAACCTAAGGGTTCCATATGCACGTTCTGTTTACGACTCTAAAGAGGAGAAAGCCGTGCTTAGGGTTATGCGCGCTCCTGGCAGAATGGCTATGGGTCCGGAGACAAGAAAATTTGAGGAACGAGTTGCCAAGGCCTGCGGTAAGAAATACGGTATTATGGTCAACTCTGGTTCATCTGCCAATTTACTCTCGGTTGAATTGCTAGACCTACCTAGGGGTTCAGAGGTTATTACGCCGATTCTTACGTTTTCTACAACTGTTGCCCCACTGGTTCAAAAAGGGCTTATACCGGCATTTACAGATGTTGAAGAGGGAACATACAATATAAACATTTCGCAGATGGAGCGACTACTTACCAAAAAGACCAAGGCATTGATGATACCGTTATTTCTCGGCAATGTCCCGAATCTTTCGGCTATCAAGATTTTTGCAAAAAAACACAGGCTTTTCTTTATAGAAGATTCTTGCGACACGCTCGGCGCCACTTATCGTGGCGTTCCCTCTGGAAGGTTTTCCGATATCACCACAACAAGTTTTTATGGTGCTCATATAATAACGGCAACTAGTAATGGTGGAATGCTAATGGTAAATAATCCGGAATGGAGGGATTTTGCTAGAGTTTTGCGTGGTTGGGGCAGAAGCTCGGCCCTTTTTGGGGAGTCGGAGGATATAAGGCAGCGTTTCAAGGCACGACTAGGAAAGATACCGTACGATGCGAAATTTGTTTTCGATAAAGTTGGTTACAATTTACTTCCATCAGAGATGGGCGCTGCTTTCGGCAATGTGCAGATGGATAGGCTACCAGTATTTAGAAAAAGGCGTGAACATAACTTCAAGGAACTTTCCAAATTTTTCAAAAGTTATGAAGAATTTTTTATTCGGCCAATCCAGAATCCGGAAGCAAGGACGCAATGGATAAGTTTCCCGCTTACCATACGCAAGGGTGCCCCCTTTACGCGCATGGATATAATGTCTTATCTTGAGAAAAATAATATTCAAACGCGGCCAGTAGCGACCGGAAATATTCTTTTGCAGCCTGGCTTCCGTAATATCGTTAGGAAAACTTTGCGCGAAGGATATCCGGTGGCGGACGAGATAACCAAGAGAGGATTTGTTATTGGGGTCCATCATGGCTTAATGAGAGAACATCTGGATAAAATGAAGAGAGTTTTACGGGAATTCCTCAAGAAGTATAGTTCTTACAGCTAATTTAGTCTCATGGATTTGAGAGAAAGTAAAATCGGTGGCGCTTGCGAAATCTTTTTAAAACCTAGTACTGATGAGCGTGGTCACTTTATGCGTACCTACGATAGTAAGATATTTGAGGAGTATGGATTGCCGACCGAGTGGCCGGAAGAGAGCGAATCTTTTTCCAGAATCAAAGGAACGATTCGCGGGCTACATTTCCAATATCCACCGGACTGGGAAACAAAAGTGATAAGGGCTGTTAGTGGAGAAACGTTTTTGGCTATCGTTGATCTGCGGAAAACTTCTCCGACCTTTGGAAAATGGGATTCTGTTGTTTTGTCCGCTACAAAACACAATATGTTCGTAGTACCGCGCGGTTGCGCTAATGGAATTTGCACCCTTACGGAAAACTGTATCCTTGCCTATAAAATGGATAATCATTTCAACCCCAAGAATCAAGATAATATTTTGTGGAAAGATTCTGATATTGGAATTGATTGGCCGATAAATCCACCTGTAATAATTTCCGCGAGAGATACGAGTGCCCAAACCTTCAAACAATTTATGAAAAAGAGCAAAAGAGGGCTCTAAATTAAATAAATAGCGGCAGGACAACTGTCCCACCGCTTATGTTTCATTTCCGTAAAGAAACCTCTTCTATGGAAAGATATCCGTTGTTTGTCAGGCGCGCCATCAACATGAAATTTTTCTTTGCCGCTATAACTTCCTTATAGAATTGCCATCCATGGATAGCGGCTTGGCCACTAGAAATCGCTCCAGTTTCAATATTGTATTCTACTTCTGATTCGCTTAGTGCCACGACGCGTAGGCCGCCATCGTTTTCGACCCATTTTTCAAAGCGTAATTCAGAAAGATAGGCAACTGAGCAGAAATTGGCTGATGCAAGATCCGATCCGAACATATAGATTGGATGCACTCTTCTATAGAGGGTAACCTTTTGGTCAGGAACTTCGGTTTCTTCACCGAGTTCTCTCAGAATACCCAACGTAATTCCTTCTCCGGGGTCAATTCCGCCACCGGGGAATTCTAAGGATTTCATGGTTCCCAGGTCGAAAGAATTTCCATTGTCGAGTATCACTCGGCTTACTCTTTCGGGATAACGTTCGTTTGTCGGACGTTCTTCGATTACCATAAGTAATCTACCATCAGGGAGGACTGGAACGACATTATTTCCTTGTTTATACCAATCCTGTCTCATATTCACGATCTCCATATATTCAAAATATGGGAAAACACCATTGGCAAATTGCGCCTTTTGTCGTCCATGGCTAGAGCAAACGACAATCACGGCATAGCGATATAGGAGGACTGCGAGTCGAACGTGTTTTCCTTCTTGCCACTCCACGCCCCTTAATTCTTCATATAGCAATGTTCGTTCATGTTTTTCGTATAGCAAAAGACACCCCCGCGATTTTGTATTTAAACATCTGCGGTCATTATACTTTATCGAAAAAGTATTGTCAAATTGACGCAATGGAATAAACCCTATAGAATCATAGTTAAATTTACGATGAAACAAAAAATACTTATTACTGGAATAAGCGGCTTCGTCGGTTCCCATATGGCTGACTTTCTTTTGGAAAAAACTGATGCCGAAATATATGGTTTGAAGCGTTGGCATCTTTCTCGTCTGCGTAACATAAAACACCTATTAGACAATCCGCGCGTTAAATTTTTCGATTGCGATATTACCGATCCAATTGCAGCCCATGAAGCAATAGTAAAAATAAAGCCCGACAAGGTTTTTCATTTTGCAGCGGAAAGCTTCGTTTCACCTTCATGGCTTCACCCGAGCCACTATATGGATGTAAATTATAAGGGTACCGTGAATCTACTTGATGCCATAAAACAAGTTGGTATCAATCCCAGGTTTCATATTGCCGGTTCCGGAGAAGAATACGGAGAGATAGGAGAAAAGGAATTGCCCATAACCGACGAGACGGTTCTAAGGCCAGTGAACCCTTATGCTGTAAGCAAGGTGGCTCAGGATTTTATTGGATTTGTTTATTTCAAATCTTACGGATTGAACGTTATACGCACGCGTTCTTTTAATCACGAGGGTCCACGTCGTGATAATGTTTTCGGAATTCCCTGGTATGCATATCAGGTTGCACGTATGGAGGCTGGGAAACAACCACTAGCTTTGAGAGTCGGTAATATTGATGATAAGAGGAATTTTACCCACGTTCGTGATATGGTTGAGGCTTACTGGTTGGCGATGGAAAAATGTGAGCCTGGAGAAATGTATCTTATAGGAGCCGACGAATCGGATCATGTTTACACATTCCGAGGGGTGGCTGAAAAATTGATCGCTATGTCTTCTTTAGAGAATAAAGAATCCGTGAAAATAGAGACTGACCCACAATTTGTTCGTCCCACTAGTGTGCCATTTTTAATAGGTGACACCTCGAAGTTCAGGAAATTGACGGGTTGGAAGCCAAAGATTGGTTTTGAACAGATTCTTGAGGACACCCTAAATTATTGGCGCGGCATCGTGAAAAATGGTTTCAACGACTGACGCGAGATGGTAGAAAAAATAAAACAAGCTATTATTTTGGCGGGTGGCCCCGGAATGCGAATGCGGCCACTTACTTATGACCGTCCTAAGCTGATGGTTTTGGTTAACGGCAAACCATTTCTTGACTACCTAATTGAAATGCTCAAGAGTCAGGGTATTACCGAGATTGTAATACTACTAGGATACCTACATAAAAAGATTACCGAATATCTTGGGGATGGTTCTCGTTTTGGTCTTAAGGTAAGATATTGGGTCGGGACCACTGATAATGGGACTGGGACCAGGATTCGCGAAGCAAAAGATTTATTCGACGACACCTTCCTGCTTCTATATTGTGATAATTTTTTTCACTTGAATTTACGAAAACTTTTAGACTTTCATAATGCTCATGATGTTTTAGCAACGAGCTTGGTTTATACAAATAAATATGGCGTAACAAAGAATAATATTTTTGTTGGTGACGACGGTTATGTTATAAAATACGATAAGAAGCGACAGGGAAATAATCTGAATGGGGTAGACCTAGGTTTTTTTATTTTCTCCAAAAAAATAATTGATACGATGCCTACGGATAATTTTTATCTTGATGAAACGACTATCCCGCTCCTTGTTGCCGAGAAAAAGCTAGCCGGATTTATGACGGACAGTTTATATTATAGTTTGGGTAGTATTAATAGATTTGAGGCAACGGAGCGTTTTTTGAACAGGTCGCGCAAGATTATCTTTCTTGATCGTGATGGTGTTATAAATAAAAAAATGCCGCCACGGGATTATGTAAAACGATGGGAAGAATTTGAGTTTTTACCGGGTGCGATTGAGGCCCTGCGGATGCTTACGGAAAGTGGTTATGAAATTTATATTATTTCTAATCAAGCAGGCGTGGCTAGGGGTCTTATGACAGAGGGAGATCTGTTCCAAATTCATAAAAATATGGAGATAAAACTTACTGAAAAAGGCGCGAAGATATCTGCCATTTATTATTGTCCACATGGTTGGAGCGAAGGATGCGATTGCAGAAAGCCGAAGCCAGGAATGTTCTATCGGGCGGCAATTGATCACCAGATAGATTTACCTAGAACGATATTTGTCGGTGATGATCAGCGAGATGTTGAGGCCGGCAATGCTGCCGGATGTAAAAAAACTTTCTTAGTTGACAGTAAAAACGACCTTATTTCGGTAGTAAAAACATTGATACGGTGATGAAAATATTTATCACGGGTGGAACTGGTTTTGTTGGCAGACCTATTGTCCGACTTTTCTTACGCGCCGGCCACAGTGTTATTGTACTTACCAGAGATACAAGGCGCGCCGCTGATATTTTTACTCATAATAGAAAATTAAGATTTATAAAGGGAGATTTGTCCATCCCCACCATCCTTAAAAGTAAAATAAAAAAATTTAAACCGGATGTATGCGTTCATCTGGCCTGGGCTGGAATTCCAGATTATGGGATAGATATGAGTTTGAAAAACATGAAAGAAGGTATAAATCTATTACGTATTCTATCTGAAATCGGATGCAAGAGAATTGTCTGTTCTGGAAGTTGTTGGGAATATGGTCCGGCTTCCACCGGTAAATTTAAAGAGGATTTAGGATTGTTTCCTTCAACCCCATTTACCGCTGCGAAGACTGCCGTACATTGGTTTGGCAAAGATATTGCCAAAAATGTAGGCATAGAATTTGTCTGGGCCAGGATATTTTTTGTATATGGTCCAGGTCAAAAATCGTTATCTTTAATCCCGCAACTAGTTAAGAGAAAAAATAACGGCCTAGTGTCGAAATTAAACAATCCTTTAGGCGGAAATGATTTTGTTTATGTTGAAGATGTCGCACGCGCATTTTATAAATTAGCAACCTTGCGGCTTAGGTCGCAATATGAGCTCTATAATATCGGAAGCGGAAAAATGATTTCTAATGCACGCATAGCGAATATTGTTTATGGAAATAGGGTTTTGCGAGAGCCTGGACGACCGGTGGGTTTTTGTGCCGATATTTCAAAAATAAAAAAAGATACTGGTTGGCGACCACGTTTTAATATAGTTCGTGGTGTGCGTCTGACGATTACTGGAAATAATAAGTTATAATTTTATAATGGAACAAGGGCAAAAATTAGTGAGCATAGGTATGCCTACTTTTTATAGGGATTATAAAGGTGATTATATTAAAGAGGCCATCGAGTCGTTACTCAACCAAACATATCACAATATAGAACTTATAATTTCCGATAACGCTTCTCCGCACAGAATAGAAGTTTGCGAAGAGTACGTCAGAAAAGATAAGAGGGTACACTATATTCGCCAGAAGGAAAATATTGGAGAAATGAGAAATTATAATTTTGTTCTCGATGGGTCGAAAGGGGAATATTTCATGTGGGCGTGTGATGATGATCTTTGGGATAGGGAATATATTGCAAGATGCGTTGATGTTCTTAAGAAAAAACCGAACGCAGTAGTTGCTTTCGGCAAATATGTTCTTTTCGACAACAGGTTGGGAATAAGAAAAGAATTCAACCCAGCCAAAGATTTTCCCGGAGGAGAGGGGGGGAATATTTACAAACGTCTCAGGTCATACATTTTGACACGTTGGACAGATAGTAAGGGTGTCTTGGCGTTCGGTTTATGGCGTAGGTCAGTGCTGACTAATAATCGAAAGGGTGATTATTGGGGGTCTGACATGAATTTTACCTTTCGCGGTCTTATGGAGGGTACGCTTGTTTACATTGATAAATTCTTATTTTTTAAGAGAATGAATTTTGAGAACGAGAAGATGAAGCCTCGTGGCCTATTTTATAGGATATTTCGTGCCCTAGTGTTGAGGTTGGGGTGGTTGGTTTCACCTCTATTCTTCACTTTCGCCATTGATATTGTCAAAAATAAAAAACTCAATTTGGACGAAAAAATAAAGCTGTTGTTTTATAATTTATTCGTAGCAGCAAGAATGTTTTGGGATAAAAAAATTTAATGAAACTTTTCTATTCCGGGCTCCAATACAATTATTACAATCCAAAGAGGGGTTCCAGCTTTGAGCACGAGAATTTTTATAAGAGCTTGCAGGCCATGTCGGGGGTGGAACTGCGTTATTTCCCTTTTGAAAAAATCTTGGAGGTCGGCAGGAAAAAATTCAACGAGGAAATTCTGGAAGAAATAAAAAAAGATCGGCCCGACGTCTTTTTTGTTTTTGCCTTCAGCGATGAGTTTGATAAGAAAATTCTTGAGGAAATAAAAAAATATACGAAAAGCGTTATTTGGTTCGCGGACGACAGCTGGCGCTTTTACAACTATTCCCGTTACTGGGCGCCGCATTTTAGCTGGGCGGTTACCACCTATTCCTATATGCCCGAGATGTATAAGAGAATCGGCCAGCCGAATGTTATCCGTTCGCAGTGGGCCGCCAATGCCAATGTTTATAAGCCGCCGGAAGCGCTCGGTACTGGGCCGGATGTGGCTTTTATTGGGGGTTGGACCAAGCCGCGCGGCAATATGGTTGCCGAGCTGGAGAAAAAAAGCGTTGGTGTCTACGTGCGTGGAGGCGGCTGGCCGGCCGGCAGGGTTTCGGACGAAGAAATGATACGATTCTTCGGCACGAGCAAAATAAACCTCGGGCTCAATCCGCCTCCTGGACTTTGGAACAAAAACACTCTTGGCAGGTTGCTTTTTGAACGATCGCTTAATAAATTCAAAGCCAATTTCCATCTCTTGAGCAATCTTAAAACATTCTTACATAGAAACGTGCCGCAGATAAAAGCCAGACATTTTGAGATACCGGCCTGCGGCGGATTTGTTATGACTTCTGTGGCTGATGACCTGGATAAATTTTACACACCAGACAAGGAGATAGTTATTTATAAACATATCCCAGACATGGTTGACAAGATACGTTATTATTTGGCTCATGACGACGAACGGCAGGCGATAGCTAAAGCCGGCTACGAACGGACTGTCCGGGAACACACCTACGAAAAAAGGTTCAGGGAAATATTCAAAGCAATTGGTCTATAATGCCGATCGTTGAACAAAAAAAATCGTATCGCTATATATTAATACTGGCATTTATTCTGGTTTTATTTGTTGTTCTTCGCCTGCCGTTCATTAATAAAGAATACGCCCCGGAGGAAACTTTATGGGTGCGCGGCGGAACAAGCGTTGTGGCCACCGGATTCCCTTGGATCTATTGGGGCGAGCAAACTTCATCGCGTTTTTTTATAACCGGCAAAGGCCCGATGATAGATTGGCTTTTGTTCGTTCCCTATAAGATATTCGGTCCGAGCGAGGCGGCAAGCAGGTCAATTCCTTTTATTTTTGCGTTCGGCCAGATAATTCTTCTTTATTTCCTTGGCCGGCAGATATTCGGGAGAGGACAGGGAGAAAAGATAGGCCTGCTCGCGGCGTTTTTGGTTACAATAAATCCGTTCGCTGTCCAAAATGCTATTCAGCTGGACCTTGATGGCGGGATAGTTGGTTTTTTTATATTGCTTGCGGTGTTTTTTGCTTGGCCGCTCGCTACGAAAGATGAACGGCCGGGGACATGGAGCGTGGCAGCGCTATCGCTTACTTCCGCGGCAGTATTTCTCGTTAGATTTGATACTCCGCTCATGGTATTTTTTTCCATTTGTTTATACGCTTTGATCTTCGGCAATTGGAAGCGCGCTCTTCGCTTTGTTAAGCTCTTCTTTTTCTCGTTTATCGGAGCTGTTGGTTTTTTGGCGACCTATGACGGGGCCTTCGGGGAACTAAAGTCATCAATCGCCCCATATATAGCTCCGCTTTCAGCCCTTCTTGGCGTGGGCAGGCAGAACACCTCTATATCCAGAATCGCGGATGCTATACCGAACATACATTCCGGGGTTTTAACACCCTTGATCAATTTTATTTTCCCCAGGGCGGCGTTCGCGGTGTCTTCGTTTTTATGGATAACCGCTCCGTTGTTCGTTCTGGTTATTTTCGTTGCCGGGATGATAGTTTGGGATAAAAAATTCAAAGACGCGCGTTTGGCCTATTTTCTTTTGCCCGCGGTTATAATATTCTTGGCATTCACCGCCGTAGCGCCGGCATTTAATTACCCTCGCTACATTCAGTCGGCCCTGCTTCTGGGGACGCTGGCCGTGTCGGCATACGTGGTCGGCAAATTGGATAATTTGGACATTAGAAACGTTAAAAAATTATGCTTCGTTTTTGCGGCGGCGTTGGTAGCGACTTCGGTTTTATTCGCGCGCAATCCGTTCTCAAAGATGCTTTTTGATGACAGGATACGCACGAACCCGACCATTGCCGGCGTAGGATTTTTAGCTTGTTTAGCGGCGGCCATAGCATTGTTCTTCCTGGCGCGCAAAGAAAAATATATAACCGCAGCGCTTTTGCTTTTGCTGGCTATTTACGTGGGATTTTCGGCGCTCATAGTGAGCCGGGATTTCCAGAAACCATATTCATTGAGCGCTTACTATGGAAATTACGGATTCAAGGCGGCGGGAGAGTTTGTAAAAAATATTGCCGGGCCGAATGACGTGATCGCGGCGGTTGACCCGGTTGGATATTATTACGGCGGGAAATATTATGATGCTACAGCGTATTTAGGCGGCGGTATTCCGGGCGTTAAACCAACAATAGTCGCTGTTTATGATGTCCCCGCGCACAGATTTGACGAGCTGACCGCCGGTAAAAAACTTATAGCAACTTTTGGAACAGTGGAGGTGTATAGATGATCAGAACAGATCCGACTCCGGGCGTTTAAGCCATTCGTCAAAAGATTGCGCGCTATCGTCCCGCTCGGAAACGATCGGTTCGCCTTTAATTGGCCACTTAACGCCGATTCGCGGATCGTTCCATTTAAAGGCTGATTCGCCGTTTTTGTTGTAATAAGCGTTGAAATGGTATTCCATCTTGGCAAATTCGCCCGTAACGCAAAAGCCCATGGCGAAGCCGGGGGAAGCGTAAATAGCTTTTTTAGCGCCGGAGTCGGAGAATTCTTCCCCGAACCATTTTCCGAACGTGGGAGATTTTTTTCTGATATCCACGGCCACGAGAAATGCTTGGCCGCCGACAACGCGCATCATTTTACCGAGCGGGGGATCGTATTGGAAATGGAACGCTCGTAAGACGTTGGATTTGGAAAAAGATTGGTTGACCTGCAGGAAGTCGGTGCTGATGCCGGCTTCGGCAAAAACGTTTTTCCGGAAAAGCTCCATAAAAAATCCCCGATTATCCTCAATGGGTTCCGCTTCAATAAGATAAAGCCCTTTAAAATCTGTTTCTTTTATTTTCATATTTCTGAATTTTTGAACCACTCAATAGTTTTGAGAAGACCTTGTTCAAGGCTATGAGCGGGGCGCCACTGGAAATTTTTATACGTTTTCTCCATATCGGCTTGCCAAAATTCGCTGTCATAGGGAACGCTTTCCAGTTTTCCCGCCACCACCTTGCTTTTGGAGTTCGTAAGTTTTATTACAAGCTCTGCTATTTCGCCGAGCATGGTTTTGACGCCAGTGCCCGCGTTGAATATCTCTCCGCCGTATTTTTCCGCTTTTTCTCCGGCTTCTATGATAAATTTTACAAGATCCTCAACGAATATGAAGTCCCGCGAAACTTTTGGATTGGTAAGATTCAAATCGCCGTTTTTCAAGGCCTGTTCTATAAGATTATAAACCAAGCGCCCCTTTTGGATATCCGGGCCGTAAGGAGTGAAGATTCTCAGCGTGACGACGTGGAGATCGCTTGCTCGAGCCAGACCCTTGCCGTAGAGAGTGGCCATAAGTTTCGTTATGGAGTAAAGATCCGCCGGTTCAGATGGGTCGGTCTCTTTTAGCGGGGAATTTTTCTTGCCGTATTCGGTGAAAGTGCCGGTTTGCACGAAAAAATTGCATTTGTTGTCATGCGCGGCGTTCATAACGTTTATGGTTCCGAGGACATTGGTTTCTAGCACTTCTTCGTCTGGCGCGGTTTTGCCGCTCATTATATTGGAGGCAGCGAGATGGAAGACCCCGCGAGGAGAACAGGCGGCCACTATTTTCGCGATTTCGTTTTTATCCAATAAATTGCCTTCGTAGACATTTACCTTATTCCAAATGTCTTTAATCCGCCGCGTGTCGCTCGCCGGCCTCACGATAACATTCACTTCGTATTCGCCGCTTGCCACAAGGGTGCGGGCAAGCCAGCTGCCTATAAAACCAGCGGCTCCGGTAACGATAACTTTCGTTTTTGGCATATTGTTATGCGATATTTTTCCCCGCGAGATTCGCCACGCGCGCCCGGCGCGGGCCTACTTACGTCGCTTAATACCACTGAGCCAAGGATTGTTTAAGATAGTGATCCCTATACTCTTTTTTCGCTTTAATTTTGCGCCACCAGTCTTCGTTATTTCTATACCAGGAAACGATGTGCGGCATATCCTCATTTATTGAATGCCGCGGGGACCATCCCAGCTCCTTGTTTATTTTTGTAGAATCGGGAGCGTAGCGGTAATCGGCGCCGGGTCGGTCGTTAGTGTGCGTTTTGTAGGCGTCGAGATCCACTCCCAGGACTTTCGCTATAATGGAGAGAATTTCCATATTAGATTTCTCTTCTCCGGACACATTATAAATGCTTCCTAACGGGGCACGGTGCATTACCATATCCAAAGCTTCGCAAAAATCTTCTACATGCAGCCACCTTCTTTTGTGCTCACCGTTGCCGTGGATCGGAATTTTTTCGTTCTCTATGATATTTGTTATCGCGAGTGGTATTAGTTTTTCTGGATATTGGTACGTTCCGAAATTATTGGAGCCGCGCACGATGATGGCCGGGGCGTTGTGGGTGTTGATGTATGATTGCACGAGAAGATCGGCACAGGCCTTTGAAGTTGAATAGGGGTTAGACGGCTTCAGGGCGGCGTTTTCTTTTGATACGCCTTCGGGAACCGAGCCGTATATCTCGTCCGTGGAAATATGTATGAAGCGCGGGATTTTATATTTGCGGGAGGCTGCAATCAGTGCATGCGTGCCGTCGATGTTGGTTCTTACGAAATCCGAAACATTAAAAATAGAACGGTCGACATGCGTTTCCGCGGCAAAATGCACTATGGTTTCGAACTTCTGTTCGGCAAAGAGGTTCCCGAGAAAAAGCGCATCGCAGACATCGCCTTTCAGGAATTGGTAACGGCGTTCACCTTTTGATGCCATACCGTCTTTTTCAATGTCGGCAAGGTTCTCTGTGTTGCCAGCGTAAGTCAGGGCGTCTAGGTTAAATATTTTGTAGTTGGGATAGCGTTTATAAAGATGCCTTATGAAGTTTGATCCGATAAAGCCGCAGCCTCCGGTTATGAGAATGTTTTTATAGTTTTCTGCCATTGCGTCTTGATGATTGTATAAGTATTTTTACTTTCAGTCAAATCTTGCTTAACCAACTTTTATAAAATATTTTAGAGCGTTGCCGGCCTGTCTAATTGAAGGGTTCGGCATTTTTGTTGCCTATTTTCCGGCATAATATATGCTTATAATATTCGTTCAGAGATATGCATAAGAACAAGCGAGTTAGTATAATATTCCCGGTTTATAACGAGGGGAAGAACATCCGCAGGGCGATAGATGGGTTTTTCGCGCACCCGGCGGTGGACGAAGTTGTGGCCGTGGATAATAACTCCAGAGACGCAAGCGCCGAAGAGATAAAAAAAACCAAAGCCAAATACGTCGAGGAAACTGTTCAGGGATATGGCTCGGCTCTGCGGCGGGGATTGCGCGAGGCGACAGGCGACATTCTTATTACTTGCGAACCAGAGGGCACGTTTACGGCCAAAGACCTTGATAAACTTTTAATCTATGGGGAAGATTTTGATACTGTTTTCGGCACGAGAACGCATAAGTCCTTTATTATGCCGGGAGCGGATATGAGCACCTTCAGGCGTGTAGGAGATATTGCAGTGGGAAAGTTTTTGGGGATCTTATTTCCAGGAACCACTTTCAGCGATGTTGGCTGCACGTATAAACTGATACACAGGCCGGCCTATGAGAAAATAAAGGACCGCCTGACCGTGGATAGCACTTATTTCCAGCCGGAGTATATGATACGCTCCGTGCAACACGGCCTTAAAATAGCAGAAATACCCGTGCACTACTTGCCGCGCGTTGGCCATTCTCTTGGAAGTGGCGCAAGCCTCACCGGCACGCTTTGGAAGACAATAGTGGTCGGGGTGAAGATGATTTTGTTCATTATTAAAGAAAGGATATCTTAAGCAGCGAACGTCAGTGAAAATAAAAATACCCCGCGGTCGCGGGGTATTTTTATTTTATGGTTCCTTTCGCCATTTCCTTGCGGATATGTTCCACCATTTCTTTCAGGCCGTTTCTCATATCCATTTTCGGTTCCCAGCCCATTGATTTAGCCTTACTTATGTCGGCAAGTGTTTCTTCCGCCTCGCCTTCTTTATCCGGCTTTAATTCCGGCTGGAGCTTAGTTCCGATAATTTCATCTACCAGGTCGTAAATGTCTTTGACCGAATAATTCTTGCCACTGCCGATATTGAATACTTGATTATCCACCTTGTCGCTCTCGAGGCAGAGGAGGTGGAAGGCGTTCACATCGTTCACGTGCACAAAATCCCGTTTCTTTTGGCCGGTGCCGTAGATGGTCGCGCGCTCTCCCTTTAAAAGCTTGACCATAAAAGCGCTCATTACGGGCGGCATGGAGCGAGTGTAATCCTGTCTTGGGCCGTAGACGTTAAAATATCTCAGGCCCACGGTTTTGATATCTGAAAAGCGGCGATAGGCCTCGGCGAAGAAGTGGTCGCAGAGTTTTGATACCGCGTAGTACGATTGCGGATCAACCTCGCTTTCGTCGGTCGGCAATTTGGTTATGCCTTCGTATAACGCCGAGGTTTCGGCATAGATAAATTTTTTGACGCCGGCGCGTTTTGCCGCTTCCAGCACATTCACGGTTCCCGTAATGTTGTTATCCGCTGCCAATACCGGATCCTCTTGGCACCATAGGATGCTTGTTAGGGCGGCTAGATGGAAAACAAACTCCGCGCCATCAAAGAGCGGATAGATATCTTTGGAGCGGACATCCATTTCGTGGAACTCAACTCCTTCGGCAACCTGGCTTCTGTGCCCGTAGGCCAGATTGTCTATACCAACAACCTTATATCCGTTTTTAAGGAGCGCGTCGGCAAGATTGCTGCCGATAAATCCCGCGACCCCAGTGACAACTATTTTTTTCATGTTTATATTGGTTGTATTTACTTCGTTCATAAAATCGGTTCGCTCGGATAAAATGCACTCACTCAAGAAAATAAATCTCTTGACCTATTTTCTTTCGCGCCCGCACTTTACCTCGCTGCCGGCTTTAAAAAGTTTGATTTTTTTGCGACGTATATATTGTGGAGCAATTTCGATGTAAGACCTATTGGTATGATAGCGATCAGAAGCCAAGTTATTCGTCCAACAATATTTCCGGCCGGATATGCCCCAATAGCTTCCAGAAGATATTTTTTTGCCTCCACTTTATCGCTTTTTACGAGGAAGGTGAACGCCGCCTTAAGTTTCATTTTGGCTATGGCCGAACGCATGTTGTAGCGTTTCCGGTCCGCGGGCGTCATTTTGGCGTTCAGTTCGTCCAATATCTTAGCGGAGGCAACTTTCACCTGTGGGCGGTTCATTCCGCCGTATATTCCGTCTCCGCGCACTCTTAATTTAACCAATGGTTTGGGCAAAAAGCAAAAATGCGCTCCGCCGTAGCCAAGGCGCAGCCAATATTCCAGATCTTCGCAAAGCCTCTTTGATTCGTCCTGATAGCCGAATCTATCGAAAACTTCCCGCCTGAGAACCGCGGTTGAGGGGGCTATAAAATACCTTCGCAGTAAGTTAGGGAAAACTTCCGGCCCGGAATAGTATTTGAGATTTAGTTTGAAGAGATGCTCCGTATCCATTTCTTTGAAGTGGTATTCGTCCGAATAAGAAACATCGCAGTCCGGGTTGGCCTCAAAATGCGCAACGTGTTCAGCAATCTTTTCCGGCATAAAAATATCATCGGCGTCCAAGAACGCTATGTATTTTCCTTGGGAATTTCGGACGGCGGTATTCCTTGCTCCCGGCAGCCATTTATTTGTTTGATATATATATTTAAAACGCCTGTCGCCCGCGAACTGCTTAAGAACTTCTTTTGTATTGTCGGTAGAACCGTCATCGACAACCACGACTTCTATGTTGTTATATGTCTGTGCTAGGGCGCTTTTGATCGCCTCAACGACATATTTTTCGTCGTTGTAAGAGGGAATGATTATCGAAACGAGAGGATTTTTTTCCATCTTCTTAATATGCGAATTATAGCGTGGTTCTAAGAAGAAAAAAAGAGTTGCAATGCAGTCGTAGTTCGCGGGGAGAAATAGGCGCCGCGGACTTTATAAAAAACGGTGCAAGTTGTAGAATTCAGGATATGCCGAGAAAGGAAATGGTTCTTATAACGGGCGGTGCTGGGTTTATCGGTTCGCACACCGCAGATGCCTTAAAGAAACGCGGATTTAGAGTGCGGATTTTGGACTCGCTCGCGCCGCCAGTGCACAATGGCAAATGGCCGAATTACGTAAGGGGAAAAGGATTTGAGCTCATCTGCGGCGATGTGCGCAACAGGAAAGACTGGGAGAAGGCCCTGAGGGGGGTTAATTATGTTTATCATTTGGCTGCCTATCAGGATCAGCGTCCGGATTTCAGCAAATTTTTCCATACAAATACCGTGGGAACCGCCCTGCTTTATGAAGTTATAGTTGAGAAAAAGCTGCCGGTAAAAAAAATAGTGACCGCGAGCACGCAGTTCGTCTACGGGGACGGAATGTATCGCTGCCCGCATAACGGAAGATTATTTTTTCCTGAGTTGCGTAGCGAAAGGCAATTCAAATCCAAGAAATTTGATATTCTTTGCCCGCACGGACGCCCTGCGGAATTCACGCCTTTTAAAGAAGAGCAGCAGCTGACGCCGACCAATTCATATGGGCTTTCAAAAGAGGCGATAGAAAACCTTTCTTTACGTTTCGGGAAAACATATGGGATTCCTACTACCCTACTTAGATATTCCATTGTTCAGGGTCCGCGCCAGTCGCCGCGCAACCTTTACTCCGGAGCCTTGAGAATTTTCGTAACCCAGGCCTTAGCCGAGAACCCCATCACAGTTTACGAAGATGGCAACGAGCTGCGAGATTTTGTGAACATCAAGGATGTGGTGGCTGCCAATCTCCTTGTCTTAAAAAATAAAAAAACGGATTTTCAGATCTATAACGTAGGCGGCGGCAAGGCATATCGTGTTTTGGACTTCGCCAAACTTGTTCAAAAAATGACCGGCACGACATCGATGATAAAGATAGGCGGCTTCCGCAGGACGGACACAAGGAATGCCGTATCGGATGTTTCCAAACTGAAGAAACTTGGCTGGCGACCCAAATTTACGACCACGGACTCCGTGGCTGATTATGTCGGTTGGTACAAAGAAAATTTTCTCAAATAATTGACTAAAACAGCCAGCCGTTTTATGCTCTTCCTATGATAGTCGTGCGTGCGCCAATGCGTTTGAGTTTTGTCGGCGGTGGGACTGACCTGCCGGGTTTTTATCGCCAATATCCAGGCCGGGTTATTTCGACCACCATAGACAAATTTGTTTATATCGCCATCAACAGGACTCCGCTTATAGACAAGGTTTCCGCCCGTTATTCTTTTTCTGAGACAGTGGACCACCCCTCCAAACTTCAACATACGCGTATCAGAGCCGCGCTTACGGATATGGGAATAAATAAGGGAATAGAGATAGGCTCTTTCGCCTCTTTGCCGGCGGAAACCGGTCTTGGTTCTTCGTCTAGCTTTACTGTCGCGCTCGTTAAGGGCCTCAACACTTTTTTGGGAAAAAAATTGGACAAGCGTGATGCGGCGGAGGCCGCTAGCCGGTTAGAGATAGACGTTTTGGGCGAGCCGATAGGCAAGCAGGACCAATATGCCGCGGCTTTCGGCGGTTTTAATGTTTTCCAGTTCAACGCCGATGGCTCGGTTGATGTCCGGCCCATGCTTTTGGATTATAAAAAGAGCTTGGGCCTCGAAGATCACTTATTGCTGTTCTTCACGGGCATAACGCGAGCGGCATCAAGCGTTTTGTCGCAACAGAAGACAAATATCAACAGTAAATTGCAGACGCTCAAAGAAATGTCCGACTCTGTTCCTGAATTTTGCAATCTGCTTTCCCGCGGAGATTTCCTGGGAATGGGGAATATGCTTCATGATGGTTGGCTGAGAAAGAAAAGTCTGACTTCAGTGGCGTCCAACCCCCTTATAGATAACCTCTATGATGCCGGAGTTTCCGCCGGAGCCTGGGGCGGCAAGGTTGCGGGAGCTGGCGGCGGCGGCTGCGTGATGTTCTTGGCGCCTACGGACAAAAAACAAGCCGTGAGGAAAGCGGTTCTCGCGATTGCCAAAGAAAGAAATCTCCTAGATTTCAAAGAAATTCCCATAAAATTCACCCAGGCAGGAGCTGAGGTTATGTTCAATGGCGACCAGCATACCACGCTTGCCTAGCAAGAAGTTTTTAATTTCCAAGTTAACAATTTCCAAACAGCATGCAGGAATACATCGAAAATTTTTCCAGAAGATCAATCGAAGCGATTAAAGATCTACCGCACGAAGAAATCGCCAAAGCTTTGAATATCTTGCAGGCCGTTTATGAGCGCGATGGCAGGGTCTATGTTTTTGGCAATGGCGGTTCTCTTGCCCTCGCTACGCACTGGGTAGCCGATTTTAATAAAACTGTTTTCGGCCACGGCGATGGATTAGAGAAGCATGGCAAAAGATTCCAAGCTATAAGAGTTCCCTCCACCGAAGAAGAGATGACCGCCTGGGCTAACGATATCGGTTACGATATGGTGTTCGCCGGGCCGCTGCAGAATTATTTACAGGACTCCGATGTTGTTATCGCTATTTCCAGTTCGGGGAACTCTCCTAACGTTATCAAGGCTGTGGAGTTGGCTAAGAAGCGCAACGTTCCCGTTATCGGCCTCACTGGTTTTGACGGAGGGAAGTTGAATGAATTAGCCGATGCCAAGATTCTGGTAAAAACAAAGAAGGGTGACTACGGCGTGGTTGAGGGCGTGCATGGAGTCGTGTTGCATCTGATGACCGAATATTTTAAGGATTATTTCGGAGATTTATTGTCCAGGAATAAATAACGGGATGAACAAAGCAGTTTTTCTAGACAGAGACGGCACTATTAACAATAATAACGACATAATAGATAAACCCAAAGAGTTGAGGATTCTGCCTGGAGTGTTATCCGCGGTCAAGAAGATCAATCATCTGGGTTTTTTGGCGGTCATAATAACCAACCAGGCTGTTATAGGGAAGGGTTCTTGGAAGAAAAAGGAGGTAGACAGAGTGCATGCTATGCTCGTCCGTAAAATGAAAAAACACGGAGCGAAAATAGATGCAATTTACTATTGTCCGCATCATCCGGAAGCCAAGCTCAAGAGATATCGCCTGGAGTGTGATTGCCGTAGGCCAAATATCGGTTTATTATTGCGAGCCATGAGACGCTTCCATATAGATCCGCGCGAAAGCTTTTCCGTCGGCGATATGACCCGCGATATTTTGGCGGGGAAAAGGGCTGGTACGAAAACTATATTGGTAAAAACGGGGTTTGCCGGCAAAGACAAAAAATATCGTGTGGAACCTGATTTTATAGCCAAGGACTTGCTAGCTGCCGTAAAAATTATAGAAAAAAATGCAAGAAAAAATTAATCAGGCCATTATTCTCTCCGCAGGGCTAGGAACGCGTCTGCGGCCGATTACGGACAATATCCCGAAAGTTATGGTGCCAATTGTTGGTAAGCCGATTTTAGAGTGGCACATTGAGCAATTTAAGAAACATGGCGTCAGTGAATTTTTTATAAATCTGCATTATCTGCCGGACGCGATAAAAAACTATTTCGGTGATGGCACCAAATGGGATGTGAAGATTAATTATTCTCTTGAATTACCGGAAATTTTGGGGACCGCCGGCGGCATCAAGCAATTTGAGCCATATCTGGCCGAGAATTTTTTTGTGATGTATGGCGATATGTTCAGCTTGGTAGATTATTCCAAGATGGCCGAGGAGTTCTTTAAAAAACCAGATGCTATAGGAATGATGATAGTCGGCCGCAACGACCATCCGTGGGATTCCGATCTGGTGGAGGTTGATGAAGACCTGAGGTTCTTAAAAATACACACAAAGCCGCACGGATACAATGAATTGCTGGAGAATATGCGCACTCTTGATGCCGGTTATATTTTTAATAAAAAAATCCTGAAATATATTCCGTCCGGCATTCCTTTTGACCTCGACAGGCAGCTCTTGCCGCAGATATTGGCTAAGGGCGAAAAATTTTACGGATACGAGACGAATGATTATCTGTATGATATCGGTACGATGGAGAGGTATCTGGCAGTTGAGGAATATATTCAAAATTTAACCAAAGAATAAAAAAGCGGACCATTTGGGGTCCGCCGCGGTTTTGTAGTCGTGAAATCTTTGTGAATTTACAGTTTCATTTCGGCGAACGCTTTTCTTATTTTCAATTCGTCGTCTGGATTCCCAAGAGCGTTGAAAAATCTTTCTACAAGTTCGAATTGTTCCATTTTGATCCAGTATCTCTGTAGTTGCTCAAACAACCAATCAACAAGATCCGTCTGGCCGGCGATGATTGCGACATTTCGGCGTTCGGAGCTATAGCTTAAAATGTCAGGATTTTCGATGATTGTAGGAATGGTACTTGTCCTTTGATTTTTTCTGTCACCGTAGTGATAGAAAATAAACTTTCCGCCCGCTTCTTCTACAAGCGGATAACCGGCGAACCAATCCCATGGGCACTGGACTGGTTGAACAAATGCGTCTATTTTTCCGGCGGCGACGAGTGCGAGTCCCAGGGCGCACGAGCCATTGCAGTTCGTGGTTCGCACCTCCCCCGAGAATTTGTTCAAAAAGCGGCTGAATTGCCTGAGGAAGAAAATGTCCGGGCCGATGTAGACCATACTACCTTTGACGTTACATTTCCGAACCTTTGTCGGTAGCGGCGGATAACGGCCTTCTTGTACGAATACGCCCTTGCCGCGTTCGCCGAAGGCTAGTAATCCTCCTCGAACATCCGCAGCGGAAATCCCGCCACCCACGTGTACGCCTTTTTCGTCTCGTAGTCCGATTGACACGCTCCATTCGTAGAGATCACTATTGAACGTGCTTGTGCCGTCCAGCGGATCGACGCCATATATTTTATTGTCGAGAATCGGGTATGTTAGTGACTTGTCCGTGATGATCCGGTAGCCACTGGAACTTTTCTTCCGTGGTTTTTCCTCGGTTATAAAGTATGCGTGAGGAAATTGCATGTGCAGATTTTCGAGTATCCAATCCTGTGCGCCGACATCAGTTTTAGTCACGATTGCGTGGCTTCCGACATTGGGATCGCCCTTCTCCTCTCCTTTCTCCGTCTGGCCTTGTTTCCAATAGCCGCTTGCGGCCTTGATACTCGCTTCGTGTGCGGTTAAGATCGCTGCTCTAACCATGTGGTGGAATGTTCCCAATAAATTCTCCAAATTTCGCATGTTTCACCCTTCGTCGATAGGATGTAGAGAACTGATAACAATATAAGATATTTATATCATTTTGTCAAATAAAAATGCCGCACAACTTGCGTGCGGCGTAGAGTTTTTTAGCTCTTGAGAAACTCTAATGTTTTCTCGTGAGGCCATGGAAGTACGAATGGCGTGTCGAAATCAAGCGCGGCGAATTCGCTGCCGCCCCAGTTGTTGAGAATCGGCGTGTAGCGGACGTACCACTCGCTTTCACGATTTATGCCAAAGAAAAGGCAATAGTCGGGGTAGTTGAATTTGCGATTAAAGAGTTCAACGACCGCGCATGTCTCGTCCAGTAGTTCTGTTCGCAGAGATTTATCTTCTAAAAGATCAGATGCTTTTACAATAGGGAAGTAATGGCTAAGCCGTCTTTTAGAGAAAATGACCACCTGCCCAGCGCGTCTTCCATATAGTGAAATAATGAAGTTTTCTGATGTGTTGAGGATGCATTTGGCTTCTTTGGTCAATATTATTACATCTCCAACCAGGTCATGCCATAATCTAGTGAAGATATTTTTCGGTTGGGTCGGCGCTTCGCAAATATGCCAGTGATGGTGCGGGAAATTTTGTCCGGCACCATATCCGATATGGGTGAATATCCACATCGGAAGCATATTGCCCCTTGTCCGCAAGATTTCATTGCGGGCGTATCTCAGAGCCGTTCTCAGTGTTTCTTTCCCGCCCAGAGACCGCAGCTTCTCCTCATCCCAGCAAACGTCAGGAATCAGGATGCGATGATAGGGAAAGGGCGTAAAGGCGTTCTGGAAAGATTTCCAGCCGGGGCCGGGAATGTATTTTGTTTCATCGTCCTTATTGCACAATCCGCATTTTCCCGGCTCAGGATATTTCATAGATACCTGCCAGGGGCGATCCGCTCTGGTGATATTTTTTACCTTATCCCTCGTACCGCCGCTCAAAGTAGAAAAGCCAGTCAAAAAAGTTTGGATTTCTCCTGCCATTGTTCCATCCCTCCATTATTCGGATTTGTATTGCTGCCAGCATTGTAATTTTTATTTAATTGTTTGTCAAATCACATTTTTTTTGATATTTTGATTTAATGGTGCAGCCCAAAGTCAGTATTCTGATGGCAACATGGAACCGTTCCGGCATAATCGGCAAGACTATTGAATCCGTGCGCGGGCAGAGCTTCCAAGATTGGGAATTGATAATTTCCGATGACGGCTCAACCGACAATACGCCGCAAGTCGTTGCCGAGTGGCAAAAAAAAGAGCCACGCATTATTTATTTGCGGAGCGAAATTAATCAGGGTATTTCCAAAAACTACAATATGGGCTTGCGCTCGGCAAAAGGAGAATACGTGGCGATAATAGACGACGACGATCCGTGGTGCGAAAAAGAAAAACTGCAAAAACAAGTTGATTTTTTGGACAAAAACAGAGATTACGCAGGTTGCGGAGCCGGCATAATAGTAGTCGATAGACAAGGAAAAGAATTGTATCGCTATTTAAAGCCCCAAACGGACGAGCAGATTCGCGGGAAAACACTTTTTTCAAATCCTATGGCCAATAGTACGACGATGTTCCGCCGAGAATTGGGCGAGAAAGTGGGCTGGTACGACGAGACCATGCCATATTCCGGCGACCGGGATTTTTGGCTAAAGATCGGCCTGAGGGGAAAACTATATAACTTTCCGGAATATTTTTCTTATTACACTATGAGCGGTAATAATACCTCTATTGTAAATATCAGGCCGCATCTCAGGGCATCGCTTATAGTAATGCGCCGCTACAAAGAAAATTATCCGCACTACGCCTTAGCGCTGCTTTTCAATTGGGTTCAGTACATCTATTCTTTTTTACCGGCTTTTATACGGAGCTTGGTCCATTACTCTCTGGCGAGGCTGAAGCGGCTGGTCGTAGGATAAACTTTAATTCTTTAAATAGCGGTTCCTTTAGCGCGAGAAGAGCGAGGAAGTAGATCGCGGCTCCGATGATGATGTCTATAATCACGTTAAGCTGGAGATTTTTTATCACAATAATGGCGCAAGACATAATAGCCGCGGCAATAATTATCTTTTTAAGATGGCGGACAATTTGAAAATAATCTATTTTTTTGGCTGCATATCTTACGTAGATATTGCTTATAAGTTGTGCGAGGAAAGTTGCCACAGCAGAACCATTTATGCCGAACCTTGGTATTAAGATCAGGTCAAAGATTACATTGCACGCGCCTCCGATCGCCGCATAAATAGTTATATTTTTCTGTCTGTTGTTCGCAAAGATAAACAAAGTAATTATAGTTATGGGGAAATCTATCAGGATTGTGGCCATTAGCATTTGGAAGGAAAATGTTCCGCCAAGATAAGGAGATCCGAATACGAACCCTATTATTTTTGTGCCCAACAGAATCCCGCCGAGCGCGGTGGGGATAGCGACTAGGTACATAATTCCAAGAGCTCTTTCTAAGACATCTCTCTTTCTCCGCTTGTCGTTTGAGGCCGCGAGCCTAGAAAAAATGGGAAGTAAGCTCCAGGCTAGAGTAGCGGGGATTAAGTAGAGAAGCTGCACTATTCTTTGCGCCGCGGAATAAAGTCCGACATCTTGGGTGGAGCGTAGCCAGCCTATAATTAATATGTCCGTGCTAATCATAAGCGAACCCAAAACTCCGGATAGGGCCATCGGCCAGCCTATGGCAAGAATATGTTTTACCCATTTAAAGTAAAAATTTTTGAATAATCCAGATAAATAATCTTTCAAAATAACAACAGAAGCCAACATGCCCACCCCGGTTCCTGCTGCATAGGCATATGTAAGCGCAGTCACCGTTTTCGATGTATAAAGAGCTATGAATCCGAATATGACGATGGCAATATTTGTGAGAAAATAAAGACCGGCTTCCCACTCCATTTTTTCCAACGATCTCGCAATCGCATTACCCAATTCTCTGAAGGTGTCAAAGATTACTATAAACACGACTATAGGCAATATGGCTTTTATTCCCGGTTCAGAAGTAAAATGCGGCGCCAAAAACAATATCAGTACCGCGCTTAAAATAACCAGAAGCAGTTTAAGCACGAACGACGTGGAGACTATTTGCTTTTGAACCATCGGTTCGCTCTTCAGGCGATTCGTTTCCCGGACGATGATCGGATTTATTCCTACGTCCGTAAATGAGGTGACAAACGCCGCCAGGGCCAGGGCATAGGAAAAAACACCCCATTCGGCTGCACCCAAGACGCGCGCAGAATAAATTATAATAGCTGACCTGATTAATCTCCCACCGATATTACTGAGGCCGAGCCAAAATGTGTTTTTGGCTATAGTCTGGCGGGTGGTTTGGTTTTGGAACAGCAACCCCTTTATTTTTTTGAACATTGATGTATTATACTTACGATATAGAGATTAAATTTCACTTCACTGCCAAGTATAACTTAACATTTTTTCTGCGATATCTCCATTATGCCTGCGAAAAAAAAGATAACTAAAAAAAAGAAAGTTGTTGCCGTAAGCGGGGGATTTGATCCGCTGCACATCGGTCATGTGCGTCTGTTCCAGACAGCAAAAAAACTCGGGGATGAACTAGTGGTTATTCTTAACAACGATAATTGGCTGAAGAAGAAAAAGGGTTATGCCTTCATGCACGAAGAGGAACGCCGGGAAGTGATTGAGGCGATAAAAGGCGTTGACCGGGTTTTGCTGACACGTCATGGGGTGAATCCGAAAGATATGAGCGTTTCCCGGGAACTCCGTAGATTAAAACCGCATATTTTCGCTAACGGCGGAGATAGAAATAAAGCCGATGCGGCGAATCCCAGATCCCCCCTTTATAAAGACATAAACACTTGTAAAGATTTGGGAATCGAAATGATCTTCAGTATCGGCCACGGCGGCAAGATACAATCCAGTTCCTGGCTTATTGCCAAGTACGAGAAGGTTTTGGATAAGAAGCGGAAATAAAATTTACCGGTCCCAGATTAGAATCTACATACCCCTCAGCGTGCGAGTTAATGAGTTCAGCCTGGTTACGATTATTTTCATTAATTATATTATTCCGGAGTTACGAATAAGGTCTTAATGGTCTTAAGTATGATGGCTAAGTCCAAAATCGGCGACCGATTCTTAATATAATAGATGTCGTATTGTAATTTCTCCACGACATCGTCTTCGGAGAGATCGGCGCGGTGATGAATTTGCGCCCAGCCCGTTACGCCCGGTTTTACCAAGTGGCGGATTTCGTAGTAGGGAATTTTCTCCTCCAAAACCTTCACGAATTCCGGGCGCTCCGGCCTTGGTCCGACAAAAGACAGATTGCCCTTAATGATATTCCAGAGTTGAGGCAGCTCGTCGAGGTGTGTGTGACGCAGAAATTTGCCGAATGCCGTAGTTCGAGAATCGCCTTGTTTTGCCCATTCGGCCCCCTTTGTTTCCGCCGAACCGTCTGCGGCAAGAGCATGCATCGTTCGGAATTTATAAAAGGTAAAGCCGCGGCCGTGTCTACCAACTCTCTGTTGTTTATAAATAACGGGCCCGGGAGATGAAAGTTTTGTGACGATCGCGAATAATAGCAGTAGGGGAGAAAGGATTATAGCTAATATAATAGCGGCCAGGAATTCCCAGGCGCCTTTTAATTGGTCGTAGAATTTTTGATGATCTGCCAAATTTTCTATGAACCATGACTCTTCCAAGTCCGCTAAAGGTATTTTTCTCGCTACTAATTCGTAGAAATTGGGCAGGTCCTTTATTTCCACGCCGTCATTTAAGAAATCATAGAACAGTTTTGTCAGTTTAGGATTGTTCTTTAGCTTGCGCGATATCACGAGCAGATTTACCTTTCCTGATGCCACGGCCTCGCTTAATTTTTTCGGATTATTTGCGATGTCGTTTCCGTCGAAAGAAGAAACTATTTCGTATCCCAGGTTGCTCATCCATTCACGGTCAAGGCGATCGGTGGTTTTTATATTCTCGGAATCGTTACCGTTAATGACTATAACCTTGTTGGGAGCTTCTTTGGTTGACATAGTCTTGTTGAATTCTCGTCTCCATAAAATCTCTGCGATAGCGAAGACCATAAGGAATAAGAACAGATTGGTCTTCGGCGTGATGCCGAAGATGGGTATCAGGTAGAAAAATAATACAGCAACGCCCGCGCTCACAGAGAGCGTCAGCCAGAATATCTTTATGAATTCCAGGTTGTTGCGCAGGCGCCTCAAGTCGTAAAGGCCGGCAATATAAAATATCACTAACCAGGTGGCGAAAATTATCGTGAATGGGTACAGATGCGCTCCTATCTGTTTATAAAATCCCGATTGGTAACGCAGAATAAGGGCCGAGAGAAGCGATAGATAGAGCGTTAAGATATCGCCCAAGACGAGAATGGCGACCCTGATTTTATTTAATAGGTTCATTTTTCTTTATTTTCTATTAAAGAGATTACGGCTCCTGATTTGATTATTAGTTTGTACCCTGCATATCCTATACCGAAAATGATTGTAAAAACAATCGATAGAACTATTATTGCCATTACGATCTCCTTTCGCTTGTTTATTGGTTTATATTCTTTAAAGTTCTGCGATGGCGTATCCCGTATATCTATAGATGTTTTACTGAGTGGCTCTTTGAATAAAATCATAGAAAAATAATTCAAACTATAACGGGCAGCCATAGTGAAAAATCCCTCCTTGGCCAGCCTCCTTCCCGATGCGTAGATGGGTAGTCTGTAGGTGAATTTGACCCTTCCTACTTTGCCTATTCTTTGCGCTATGTCCGTGTCCTCGCCATAAAAATTTATTTCCGTATTATAGCCACCTATCTTTACCAGAGCGTCTTTTCTTAAAATAAAGTTTCCGCCCTGTAACATCGTGCCTCTGCGGAAGATTATATGATTTATAAAATTAGTTAAAAGCCCCAGGGGATAGAATATGACTCGGGCGAAAATATCCACACTCTTCGGCAGGTCATAATAAATGAATGGACCAGAGAGGGCTACAAGTTTTGGATTTTTGGAAAATTCATATATAACTTTTTTGACCCAGTTTTTCGTAAGAACCGTGTCGGCATCAACGTTGGCAATAAGATCTCCGTTCGCAGCCAAAAAACCTGCTCTTCGGGCCCGCACCAGGCCTTTGTTTGGTTCGTAGACAACTTTTACGCCCGGATATTTTTCGGCAGCCAATCTCGTGCCATCTGTGCTCGCATTATCAACGACGATAATCTCGGCATCATAGTCAGAATCCCTGAGCTCCTTTAAAATAGAATCCAGGCATCGCCCCACATATTTTTCCTCATTGTAAGCGGGAATAACAAAGCTCAGCTTCATTTTTATTCATTATATCCGTCTGCGGATTTTTAGTAAAATTTTTGCCTAGACAGCAAGGTCAACGCATAACCCAATTATTGTGGGTAGTTTTAATGATAGTTGGGCAACCTAGATTTTTTTTGTAAGATTTCCTATGAAATTTTCAATGGCGTCAGCTACCTCCTTAACATTGTTTAATACAATAATATGATTGGCATTGTCGAGAATGACGAGCTTTGAATTTTTTATTATACCTGCTAGACCCAAGGCATTTTTTATCGGGACAATAGTGTCTTTTTTACCGTGTATAATTAATGTTGGTATGCTGATTTTGCTCCAATATTCTTCGTGGCTGAAATTATAAATATGTTTTAAGCAGTATAAATAGGTGCGCAATCCGGTATTTGGAATATCCGCTGCCATTCTGCGTAAGTTCCAGTCCCCGGTATTAGGATATTTAGAATAATCAACGTGCCACCCGATTTTTGCAGTGCAAGGAAATATTTTGGAAATATTAACGCACCAACCGATAAGGAATTTAATGGCGTGTGCCAGCCAGATGGTCTTTATCCCGAAGTTCGGACTCAGAAAAATTGTCGCCGCCACCTCCTTTTCGTATTTATATAATAATTCAAGCGTGACAAGCGTGCCGAACGAATGACTTATTATAATATATTTTTTTAATTTTAAAAAACCTAGAATATCATGGACGTCTTCCGCAAAAAGACCTATTTCATAATCTTCGTAGCGACAAGGTTTTGCGGATTTACCATGACCACGAAGATCAATAGTTAGAAGATTGTATTTATTCTCAAAAATATTTTCATATGCTATCCATGCAGACGAACTTCCGGTTAAACCATGTATAAAAACCAATGTAGGTCTATGCGGCAGAAACCCATTGGTCCTATAATAGACACCGTTCTTACGAAGAATAAACTCATCCATATTTTTATTTATGATATCGGTGCGCTAAAAACCGGATTTTTTATACCCTTTAATAGCCCGTTCATAAATTTGCTCCCATTCCTTGGCTATTTCCGGAGCGGAAAATTTGTTGGCGAATATGCGCGCTCCTGCGCCGAATCTTTTTCTTTTATCTGAATTGGATAAAAGGGAAATAATGTTTTTAGCCAACGCTTTTTCGTCCCCTGGTTCTATTAAGATGCCATTTTTGGAATTTATATATTCCGGTAAGGCGCGGGCTTTGACTCCTATAATCGGCAGGCCACAAGCCATGGCTTGCATCATTACCATGCTTTGCGTGTCGGAAGTACTGGTAATTACAAAAATTTTTGCGGCGTTATAGACCTCTGCCAGCGCAGGTTTTTCCAAGAATCCCAGAAACTTAACATTGTCTTCAACGTTAAGGGATTTTGCGAGGGATCGCAGATCTTTTTCGCCGACTCCTTTCCCGGCGATGACCAGTTCCACCGAAGGGATTTTTCTTTTTATCAAAGGCAGGGCTTTTATGATAACGTCAATATTTCTTTCCGGAGATAATCTGCCGGCATGGACGATAGTATTTTCCGAAAAACCAAATTTTTTTCTCAGCCAATTTTTATCGGCGAGCGGTTGAAAAGTAACGGTGTCTATCGGATTAGAAATTACATGGCATTCTCCGCGAAAGCCGAAATGTTCCATTTCCTCTATCACTGAGCGCGATGGAGCGGTAGTAAGGAGGCAGTGGGAGTAATACCAGTTGACATATCTGATAATCAAATCATCCAGCCATTCATGGTGCAGGGGAGCGTAGCGGAGGAATTCTTTGATGGCCGTATGATTCGTGCCGATGAAAGGTTTTCCTAATAATTTTGCCGCCAAGAGGCCTTCTATGCCTACACCGAAGAACAGTTGGCTGTGTATTATGTCGGGATTAAATTTCTTAACCTTGAAGTAACTCAGGCCGGTTGGGATGACCGCCCTTCCCTGGCCGGTTCCTGCGCCGAAATACAGCGACGGGAATCTGGTTATAGTAATGTTAGCTCCCAGGTCAATTTCTCCCGGCTCCAAGCCGGCTACGCGGTAGTTTTTGGGGGAGTAGCGCGGCACGTAGAAGTTAATAAAATGCCCGCGCTTAGCGAGTTCATTGGACAGACCTATTATTGAATCCGATATGCCCGATAGTTCGGGATAAAAATTGTCGGAGAAGATGGCGATTTTCATTAATTTAATAGTATAATGAAAGATAAATAACTTCATCCATGGTCGAAAAATTTCCAAAGTCGGCAGAAAACAATATGGAGTTTCGGGGGACAGTTAGCGATAATTCCGAGAAGGAAAGTGGAGTAGTCGCGGCAGATAAAGGCATTGTCAATAAAATAAGAAACGCTATAAATAGCAAGGTTATGGAATCGCGGAAGCCATCTCCTTACGAGACTACGGTTGGTATTTATGGCGGAAAATTGGATAAAGATAAAGATGGGCGATTGGTATACGATACTAGGGGTCTTTGGTCGCGGATTGATCAATTGGGTGATAGGGTTCTTAGGTCTTTCGACGAACATCATGCGAAAAATCCTATAAAGATGGCCCTGCGCAACCCGAAAGAATTTTTAAAACTTCTACCGCTTATAGTAGATTCCAAACGCTATCGCGGAACTCCCGAGCAGACTATGGACAACGTCAAGCGCTTCGGTTTAGAGGAATATTACGGTCCGCACGAATGGGGGATAGAGATAAAAGACCAAGAGGTATTCAAAAATGCTATCGGCTTGCAGGACATTTTCCGGCAAGACAAAATAGATTCTCCTGTTCTGAATGGCATCGACCGCTTCGAGTCTACTGGGAGAGCGGTTGATTATATGCGTGAGTTACATGAAAAAGCCGGTGGTATCGCCGAAGGGAACGCCTATATGTTTTTATTTACCGAAAAAGAGGGTAATAAGGTTGACAAGCCGATTTTGATGATACCGACGGAGGTATATAATTCGAAGAAAAATATCTCCGAGGTAGAGAAAAAAGCAACGGACTTCCTCGATTTTTTGGCGAGCGTAGGGTTTGAAGAATATAGGCGTTCTAATGATTGGGAAAGCGTGAGGAAGGTGCTTGATTTGGCTCTTGACCACTATGGTGACAAAAAAATTATTTCCATTGTTGCTTCTTATGTGCGGCGCGGGCGGCTTACCCTGGCGAACGATATAGCTTTCAGGGATGGCTTTGGATTTGATGCAAGCGAGAAAACAGCCGAAGTTGGTAACAACGCAATCACTAAAAAACCGGCCAGCACCTCGCGAACTTATCGACTTAGCCATCAGGTTTTTTCCGCCCACAATACACAGCGTTTGACAGCCGATCCGCGGATAACAACAGAGTTAAGGAATGTAGTTGTGGATCGTTGTAATAATTACGTTAGGTCTATGAGTGGCGAAGAAATTAGTGGATAGCGATTTTCAATCCTGGTTGCCACTATCTATTCTCTCAGCTAGTTTACTGCCATATTTTTTATGCAGATAAGAAATTATCACGAAAATTATGATAATGGCAATCGTGAAATAGCTGCCGTAATTAAGATAGCGGATAACTTTTTCGTAGGCGGCTCCGAAATAATATCCGAGTATCAGATAGAAACCGGAAGTTGGCAAAGTGATTGCCAAACTCCACCAGACATATTTTTTTAGCGGTACTTTTGATACTCCTGCGATTATCAGCCCTGGCGTCGCGAGCACTGGAACCAGTTTTACGAGCGTCAATGTTTTACCAACGTGTTCGAGATAAAGTTTTTCCAGCCGTTCCACCCTCTCCTTAGTAATGTGGAAATAATGCCCGTATTTGTTTATTAGTTCTTGCCTGCCCCAAAATCCGATTGCGTAGTAGGCGATATCGGGAAGCAGGTTCCCAAGTATGGAGAGAAGCAATACTATCCAAATGTTGAAATAATTTCCTCCGAGAGCCGCGACAAAAGCTCCTGCCGCAGTTACCACCGGGCCCTCAATAAGCATCAAAAGGAACATAACCACGTAGCCGTGGGATATTGTCCAGGCAACCGTTTCGGCGAATACCGGATTCATTTTTCAATTTTACCGCATTTACCGTTTCTCAACCATGCTAGGATGAATTATAATCGCTTCGCTTATGAATCCGATTTATTCGGGGGAAACAAATCTTTTGTTTGTTTTTCCCTCGCTGCCGGGTATAATTATGAGGTTAAAAATCAGATGAAAAGTTTTTATTCTGAACATCGCGGTTTTTGGAGCAAGGAACACAAGCGGTCATTTTATCTCGCTGTTTTATTAATTATTCTGAGCTTGATAATACAGGTCGGTGCCGGACGTTATTCGGCGCGGGTCGCGGCCCACGCTCCTTTCGTGGGCGATTTGTTTTTGGATAATCTACCCGTGGTCAATTTGGATTTTATTATCGTTCAGGGAGCGCTGATTTTTTGGATATTATCCTCATTGCTTTTATCCACGAAGCCCCGGCGCCTTCTTTTCGGGATGAAGGCAATTGCGCTCTTTATAGTTTTCCGCGCTTTCTTTATTAGCCTGACGCACATCGGAATTTATCCGGAAGAAGTTATACACGATGCGAACGATATAGGCTTCGGACTTTACAAGCTGGTGACATTCCAGGGCAATTTCTTTTTTTCCGGACACACCGGTTTCCCATTCCTTATGATGATGATTTTTTGGAACGACAAGTTCTGGCGCAGGATTTTTTTATCGGCTACGCTGATTCTCGCTGCCAGCGTGCTTTTAACCCACGTCCATTATTCAATAGATGTTTTCGCCGCGCCTTTTATCACGTACGGAATTTTCAAGATCACAGCCCGTCTTTTCCAGCAAGATTATTTATTATTGGATAGCCGGATCGGGCATGTTGACAAGGTTTCCGACAACGGTATAATTTACAGTAATGGATAAAAACGAACAACCGAAAAGAATTAACGAGGTGGACGTAAAAGAGCAGATTGAAATAAGAGAAAGGAGTTACAACTATAACAATTATATGCTGCCGGCTAGTATTTTAGTTGCCGGTCTTTTGGTTTCCGGTTCAATAATATATTTGGTTAAAAGCAATAATTCTGTCGGAAATGGTGCTGTCGCTCAGGCTCCTTCTCAAAATCAGGGGCAGCAAGCCAATGTCGGTTCAGCTGATTCTTTAAAGTTGACTTCTAACGATGTTGTCTTGGGAAGCCAGAGCGCGCCCGTAACTGTTGTTGAATACGGAGATTACCAGTGCCCATTCTGCGGAAAATTTTTCACGGACATTGAGCCGCAACTTAAAAAAGATTATATAGATACCGGCAAAGTAAAATTCGTTTTCAGGGACTTTATTGTGAATGACCGTACATCGCAGGATCACGAGTCTCATTGGTCCGCGGAAGCAGTTCAATGCGCAAAAGATCAGAACGAATTTTGGCAGTTTCATGACGCAATTTACAGTGCCGAAACGAAAGACGGTATAGAAAATAACGGTAATCTCAATAGGGCGTTCTTTGTGCAAACCGCCACTAATTTAGGTATGAAGTTAAATCAATTTGAACAATGCTTTGATAGCGGAAAATATGCCGCCGCCGTTCAGAAAGAATCGAACGATGTTGCCGCATCCGGTGTAAATGCTACTCCGACAAGCTTCGTGAATGGCCAGATGATTCAGGGCGCCGTTCCTTATATTCAATTTGCCGCGGCAATTAACAGCGCACTGAAGGGTAAATAATCTTAAAAACCGATTATTCTTCAGTATCGGATTTATTTTTAGAGATAAAAACTCCAGGCCATATTTCGTTGGCGGGTTACATAAATAAAGGGCGAAAATAAAACAAAAATAAAATGGACTACGACAATCAACCAAGGCCGGAGCACCGCAAAGGCGATGCCGATGGCTGTACCGGAGGATGGGTTTGTTCCAAATGCGGCAATGCTATTGAGATGTTGCGCTTCAAACCAGATCCGGCTAGAATGGACAGATTAATGTGTGTCGATTGCTACAAGGCAAGCAGGACGAGATAAAAGATTTTTAGAGAACGAAACAAAAATACCCCCGCTTCGAATCATATCGGAGCGGGGGTTGTGTTTTCCGGGCGTAATCGGGCTTTTTACTCTTTGAGCGTAGCCATTGCTCACCCAATTAAATCAAAAAGAGCTGAACCCCTTGACACGTATGGTAGAATAATAAATATGATATCCAATTGGGCGCGGCTCGCAATCGGTTTTTGGATCTTAATTTCACCGTGGCTTCTCGGGTTTTCCAGTATTACTATAATGAAATGGAGCAATCTTATCGCGGGCCTCATAATAATTATTCTGAATGTCTGGCAAATTTTTGGAGAAAAAAGGTCGTCTGTTGCCGACAATAATCTTAAAAATATCAAACCTTAATCCATGCAAAGTGTAAAAATTTATTCAACGCCGACCTGCGTTTATTGCAGGATGGCTAAAGAATTTTTCAAAAAAAATAACGTCGCTTACGAGGACTATAATGTTGCCGAGGATTTGAAGGCGCGAGAGGAGATGATGAACAAATCCCATCAGCTCGGCGTGCCAGTTATAGATGTGAACGGAGAAATCGTCGTCGGTTTTGATCGGGATCACTTAGCGAAACTTTTGGGTGTAAAATAGCAGTGATTATGTACGACTTGATAATCGTGGGTGGTGGCCCTGGCGGAGTTGCCGCCGGAATTTATGCCGCTCGCAAACAAATAAAGACGCTTTTAATAACCGACAGTTTTGGCGGGCAATCTTTGGTTTCCGCGGATGTCAGCAACTGGATAGGAACTAAGTCCATCTCCGGCTACGATTTGGCAAAAAATTTGGAAGAGCATTTGCGGGCGCAGAGCGGCACAATAGAAATAATTGATAATGACCTCGTTGAATCCGTAAAGAAAATAGGAGATGGATTCTCCGTTTCTACTAAGAAGGGGCAAACTTATGCAACGAGATTCTTGCTTATTGCTTCCGGCAGTAGGCGCAAAAAGATCGGCGTTCCCGGAGAGAAGGAATTTGAAGGCAAGGGAGTTTATTATTGTTCTATTTGCGACGCCCCACTTTTTGGCGGGAAAACGGTGGCCGTCATCGGCGGAGGCAATGCCGGCTTGGAGGCCGTTATTGACCTTTTGCCTTATGCCTCAAAAATTTATGTAATAGTTCGTTCCGACGCGCTGAAGGGCGACCCGGTAACCCAGGAAAAAATAAAAGTCCATCCGAACGTGGAAATTATTTATAATGCTCTGACGCAGGAAATTTTAGGCAATCCTCCAGCTGGCGGATTAGTTACATCTCTTAAATATTTGGACACAACGAGCAATCAAAATAAAGACCTTAAACTGGATGGAGTGTTCGTTGAGGTTGGTGCGGTTCCCAATTCCGATTTTGTGAAAGACATTGTCAAATTGAACGAGCGCGGAGAAATTATTGCCGATCCGCGCACGCAAGTTACTTCCGACCCAGGCATTTGGGCGATAGGAGATGCAACGGACGTTTTATATAAACAGAACAATATTTCCGCTGGTGATGCCATTAAGGCGCTTCTCAACATCTACGAGCAATTGAATAAGCGGAAGTAGTATTGGATTAAAAATAAGCCCGGGCTTAGGGCTGGGGTAAAAAAATGCGGAGCGCCCTTGCTTTTGCGCTCCGCCGGAGTCCTATTGCCTTAGATATAGATTCGTTAAAATAAATATTCCAACAAAAGCAGATACGAATACCAAGAATAGAGCCAGAATAGGCGATATCAGAACGTGTTGATTGCACCAGGAGGAAAACGACCCCGGTTTCAGCATGAACACCCATAGTGTCATAGCTTGAATTATAAGGAATATTCCCAGAACTACCCTCTTTGTTTTTCTCATTGCGAATCACATCCCCCTTTTCAGTTTTCAGTCCCCGGATGTCTTGCTGAATTTCCGGAGAAACCGCTTTTATATTGCGGTATGTTAAGATTTTTGTCAATATTGGCAATCGCTTGACAAGATTGCCAATACGTCTATAATCAGAGATGATTAAAGGTCATAAAAAATAATAAAAATAAAAAATGAATTTTAAACCATTATCCAGTCATGTTTTTCTTGAGCCGCTTGGAGAAGAAAAAACCACTAAATCCGGTATCGTTATTCCGGACACGGCGGAAAAAGAAAAACCAATAAAGGGCAAGGTGCTCGCCGTTGGCCCAGGGAAACTAAATGATAAGGGCGAGAGGGTGCAGATGTCGGTTAAAGTCGGTGACATGGTGCTTTTTAAGAAATACGGACCAGACGAAATTGAAATGGACGGCAAAAAGTATTTAGTCGGAGACGAAGACGATATATTAGCAATTATTGAATAACAAAATGGCAAAACAAATTTTATTTAACGAAAACGCGCGGGAAGCGCTGAAAAAGGGAATAGACAAATTGGCCGATGCCGTAAAAATGACACTCGGTCCTCGTGGGCGGGCAGTTGTCATAGAAAAAGGCTACGGCGCGCCGCAGGTTACTTTTGACGGCGTGACCGTGGCTAAAGAAGTTGAACTGGAAGACAAATATGAAAATCTCGGAGCGGAATTCATCAAACAGGCGGCCGAGCAGACGAACGATAAAGTAGGCGACGGCACTACGAGCGCCGTCGTTCTGGCGCATTCTATGATAGACGAAGGCGAAAAAGCCATCAGCGAAAAGGGGTTCAACGTTATTCGCTTAGCCGAGGAACTTAAAAAAGGTTCGCAGGCTATTATAGCGGGACTTGAAGAGCAAAAAGAACTTATCAACGACAATAAAAAAATCCAGGAAGTGGCAACGCTTTCGGCTAAAGACAAAGAAATAGGTTCTCTTATTGCCGAGATAATGGGAAAAATTGGCAAAGAAGGAGTTGTGACGGTAGAGGATTCTAATACTATAGGAAATTCCCACGAAATGGTGGAAGGAATGCAATTCGATCGCGGTTATGTTTCGCAATATATGGTGAGCAATCAGGAAAGAATGGAGGCGGAGCTCAATGACCCGTATATTTTGATTACTGACAAGAAAATTTCCGCTATCAACGAGATTCTTCAGATTTTAGAGAAAATTGTGGCTAGCGGCAAAAAAGAATTAGTGATTATTGCCGAAGAAATTGAGGGTGAGGCCTTGGCTACCCTTGTGGTTAACAAACTTCGCGGCATATTCAATGTTTTAGCCGTGAAGGCGCCGGGTTTCGGCGACAGGAGAAAAGAAATGCTTCAGGATATTGCCATCGTTACCGGCGGCCAGTTCGTTTCCGAAGAAGTCGGCAAAAAATTGGAAAATGTGGAGATATCTGATTTAGGACACGCCCGCAGAGTTGTTTCTAATAAGGACAACACAACCATTGTTGGCGGTAAAGGCAGTAAGCAAGATATTGACGACCGTGTTGCGCAAATCAAGTCGCAGATAAAGAAAACGACTTCCGACTTTGATAAAGAAAAATTACAGGAACGCCTTGGAAAACTTTCCGGTGGCGTGGCTGTAATCAAAGTCGGTGCTCCAACCGAGGTAGCGCAAAAGGAATTAAAACAGAGAGTAGAGGATGCCGTTGCGGCAACGCGCGCAGCCATGGAAGAAGGTATTGTTCCTGGCGGCGGCGTAGCGCTTTTCAATGTGCGCTTATCCGTGAGTGGTGCTGAGGAGAAAAACTCCGCGGTTGTGAAAGCCGCTTGGGATATATTGCATAAGGCGCTGGAAGCACCGCTCTCCGCGATTGTCTTGAACAGCGGTGAATCGGCGACGAAAATATTGGAAACATTGAAATCCAAGAAGGCGGTTAAGTCCAAAGATAACGATTGGCTTGGATTCAACGCTACCACGAACGAGATAGGAGATTTGAAGTCGGCAGGTATCGTTGATCCGCTGAAAGTAGTGAAGACCTCTTTCGTGAACGCACTTTCCGTTGCCGCGAACTATCTCACCGTTGGCGCGGCTATGACGAATATTCCCGAGAAGAAAGATGGCACTGGTGGTGGAATGGGAATGCCAGGCGGTATGGGCGGAGGTTATTAAACATAGGAAGTTAGAAGATGGAATCTAAAGGACGGGCGCGGCAAGCGCCCGTCTTGATGTTTTTTGTTATACTGGACTGAAATATGGCAGAAGCCAATCCAAGAGAATATGCCCCTGATTTTCCTGCCGAAGACTGGTCAGAAAAAGACCGCCTGCTTTTGTCTCCTTTCGCAACCAACCCCGACGGATTTATTTCGGTTCTCAGAAATCTGCCAGCGGAAATAGTCGGCGCTCTTTGTTCGCGCGCGAGCCGTGCTTCCGGTTCGCTTCTGCGCGTGCTTCTCAAAGAATATTTTTATCCGATTCTTGACGGCGAAGATAAAAATTTGGGGAAAGAATTAGAAGAGACGGTTATTTTTCTGGGGCAACATGGATTCAAAAATATTTTGAATAATCAGCGCGCTCAACAGTTCTACGCCAAATGGCTCTCGCAATACGGTGATGATTCCATAGCTCAAATGACCGGCACGCATGTAGCCTTCTGGGGGATTTCGCAGGTGGCGATGAAGTTTGTTGAAGATCAAAGAGTTGGATTGGAGCCGATAGAAAAATCCAGCCGATATGTGAATTTTGGCGGCAAGGTGGGCGGCAAATACCTTTATTATGTTCCGAAGCCCGATTTAGCGAATCTTGGATTACTTCAGGAATATTGTGAGACATTGGATGATCTTTTCGATACTTATGTTGCTCTTCAGCCGTCTCTTCTTGCCTGGCTTAAAGAGAAGTACGAAGAAAAAGATTCTGTTCTAGAAAAGAAAGTTTTTGACACTTTACGCGGACTTTTGCCGATGGCCACACTCGGACAAGTCGCCTTCCGCGGCAATGCTCAGGCGTTGGAATATCTGGTGAACCGCACCTCAAGCCACGCTTTAGGAGAATTGCGCTGGCTGGCGCGAGAGTTGAAGCAAGAGTTGGATAAGGAAATTCCCTCGCTTTTACTGCGCGTAAACGACCAAAAATCTATTGATTATCAAAACTATCTTGCCGGCCGCAAACAGGCCGTGCGTCGATTACTTGGAGATACAGAGACGGATAACACAGAAACCACCGGCGCCTCCGGTGCGATCGTAAAATTGATTGAATTTGATCCGGAAGCCGAAAAAAAGATAGCCGCGGGGATTATTTTTGAGGCGAGCCACACTGGTTGGGAAGAAGCGCTCGCGCTCGCTAAAAAAATGTCCGAAGATGAGCTCAAACACTTGTTCGAAAAATATTTGTCCGGACGGACTGCGCGCTGGCAGAAAGTTGGGCGTGCTTTTGAAAATTCTTATCTGCGTTTTGAGATTTTAATGGATGCCGGCGCTTACCGCGATTTGCATCGCCACAGAATGATGACGCAGGAACGGCAGCCATTCTCAACACACCACGGCTATGATATTCCCGAAGAAATAAAAAGCGCCGGGCTCGCGGAAAAATATTCTGCTGCCATGGAAAAAGCCGCGGGGCTTTTCGCAAAAATTGAGTCCGCCGATCCGGAGCTCGCGCAATATGTTGTTCCTATGGCTTACCGTGTTCGTTTCTATGAATGGCAGAATTTCCGCCAGATGTTTTGGGAAGCCGAGTTGCGTACGATTTCACAGGGTCATCCGAATTATCGACACGTGGAGCAGGAAAAGTACCGCTTGGTAAAAGAAAAATTTCCGCTGCTCGGTGAATTGATGCTAGTTGATATGAACGAATATGATTTCGCCCGCAGGGGAGTTGAAAAACAGATTGAAGCGAAAGAAGAGAGGATTCTTGATGGGTTGAAGAAAAAAGCACCCTGAAATTATAGTATCCGCAACACAGCCGCCGGCCATTTTTATTTCTTGTCCTCATCTGTTATTATATTGTTATGATTTGGATCATATTAATTTTGTTTGTGGTCGTTGTGTGGCTAGTGCTCGCGTATAATAGTTTGATTCGCTTGAGGAATCAGGCTCAGGAAGCGTGGTCGGATATTGATGTGCAATTAAAGCGCCGCTATGATTTGATACCTAATTTGTTTGAAACCGTGAAGGGCTATATGATGCACGAAAAAGATGTTTTTGAAAAAGTGACCGAGGCGAGAACGCGGGCGATGTCCGCGCCGATGGGGCAGGAGAAGGCCCAGGCCGAGAATATGTTGAGCGGTGCCCTTAAATCTCTTTTCGCTGTTGCCGAGAATTATCCGCAATTGAAAGCTAACGAGAACTTCTCCAAGCTCCAAGACGAATTGACGGATACCGAAGACAAGATACAGGCCGCCCGCCGCTTTTACAATGGCGGAGTGCGCGACTTGAATATTGCTATACAGGTTTTTCCGAAGAACATTATCGCCAACTCCTTTGGGTTTAAGCCGATGGAATTTTTTGGAGATTTGAGTGACACCGAAAGGCAGCCGGTGAAGGTGAATTTTTAGAAGTATAAGGTAAGATTTTAGAGGTTTTATTGGTATCAAATCTTAGTATCTAAGCTACAGATTCTATTTTTATGGCAAACTTATACGCATACCAAGAATCCAATATTCATCGTACCTGGCTCTTATTTGGAGTTTTCTTCGTGGTGGTCATGGGATTAGGCTGGGTATTTTCCCAAGCTTACGGCGATTCGAGTTTCATTCTATTCGCCCTCATATTCAGCGTCGTTTATTCGCTTATCAGCTATTATTCTTCGGCGAGCATTGCCTTGTCTCTTGCACGGGCAAAGCAAATTGAAAAAAAAGACGCGCCAGAGCTCTACAATGCCGTTGAGAATCTTTGTATCGCTTCCGGTTTGCCGATGCCGAAAGTTTATATTACACCCGAAGAGCAGATAAACGCTTTCGCTACTGGCCGCGACCCGAAACATGCGGCTATAGCTGTTACTGCCGGAGCTTTACAGCGTTTGAACAAAACCGAGCTTGAGGGAGTATTGGCGCATGAACTTTCCCATGTCGGCAACCGCGACATTCTGGTTTCTACGGTCGCGGGAATTCTCGCCGGAATTATTTCGCTTGTAGCGGATATTTTTTTACGTTCGCTTTTCTTCGGGGGGTTCGGCGGCAGGAATAACAGAGACGAAGGTGGTGGATTGTTCTTGATTCTTGGCATTGCGCTTTCAATCCTCGCTCCGATCGGGTCTATGCTTATCCAGCTCGCCATCTCCCGCAGACGTGAGGCCTTAGCCGACGCTTCCGGAGTTTTACTCACCCGCTACCCGCAGGGATTAATTTCGGCACTGGAGAAAATCGCCGTTGATAACGTTCCTATGGCTTCGGCAAAGGATTCTACGGCGCATATGTGGATAGATACGCCGTTCAAGGGCCAGGGTGTTTCCTGGTGGCACAAAATTTGGATGACCCATCCGCCGATACAAGATAGGATTGCGGCGCTTAAAAAACTGTAACCAAGATGAAATACTCTTTCGGTAAAACGGTGGTCATAGCTTTGGGCGGCTCCATTATGCATCCGGACGAGATTGATGTTGCCTACCTGAAGAGTTTTGAAAAATTCATACGAAAATTTATAAAGAAGGATTTCAAATTCGTTGTTGTTGTCGGCGGCGGGAGATTGGCCCGCGTTTTTCAAAATGCGGCGCAGGAAGTATCAGCTTTGCCGGATGAAGATAAGGATTGGCTGGGAATCCATTCTACCCGTCTCAACGCCCATCTACTCCGTACTATTTTCAGAAAAGTTGCCGACCCGGTTGTTATCGATGAACGCGGCAAGATTAAAAAATTAAAGTATCCCGTGACCATCGCTTCCGGCTGGGTGCCGGGGTGGTCCACGGATTTCGTTGCCGCCGCCATCGCCAAAGATTTTAAGGTGCAGGAATTCATCGTGGCCGGGAAGCCGGCGTTCGTTTATGAAGCTGATCCGGCTTTGGATAAGAACACCAAGCCATATCAAAGGATCGGCTGGCCGGCATACAGGAAGTTAATTCCCAAAAAATGGATTCCCGGCTCGCACGCGCCGGTTGATCCGGTAGCTGCGCGGCTTTCCGAGAAGGCTAAATTGCAGTCTATAATCATCAACGGCAGAGACCTTAGGAATTTTGAGAAGCTCTTGAATGGAAAAGATTTTCGGGGCACAATTATTGGATAAATACATGGGGAAAGAGATATTAGAATTAGAATTAGAGTCGTTAAAATCTGCGGAGTCGGAACAATCCTCGGGCGAATTTAATGATTTTAAAGTAGAAAAGGAAGGGGATTATTCTGTGATAAGCTGGACCTTGCATGACGCAGAATTAAAAGGCGACATTTCTTTTATTCTTCGGGTTAACAATAAAACCGGAGAATTGGCTGAGAGGCGGTGGACAAAAGTAGTTGATGGCCAAGAAACGCTTCTTCGGCAAGAAAATTTTGAGGCGGAAGAATCGTTGTCACCATCTCGGAGCACGGCTTATAGGCTGAAAAAGTTAGAAGAAGAGGCTTTGAATTCTTTAAAAAATCAGGTATAAGTATTTAGTTTAGATAATATTGGAAGGGTCGCATAGTGGCCTAGTGCGCACGCTTGGAAAGCGTGTATACCGCAAGGTATCGAGGGTTCGAATCCCTCCCCTTCCGCAATACTACGACAACTCTCCTGAAATAAATCAGGTCATTTGACTGTATTATTTTTGTAGCTACGAGTATGATTTTAATATGCCAGAAAAGACAGATGAAGACATCGCGACTGATGTCCAGCGCGGAGATGCGCAGGCTTTTGGGACGCTGGTAGAGCGTTATGAAGACAAGTTGATACGATACGCGAGGAGGTTTCTTCGCAGTAGCGATGACGCCGAGGATTTGGTGCAGGAAACATTCATTAAGGCTTATTCTAATATAAAAGGTTTTGATACTAAGCGTAGATTTTCCCCCTGGATATATCGCATTGCTCATAACGAATTCGTGAATTCCATGAGGAAGAGGAGCGGTAAGGAAAATATTTCCATTTTTGATTTCGATCTCCTTTTCCCCCATCCGGTTGCCAAGGAAACCGCGGATGACAAAGTGAATAAAGAAGAGTTAAAGAGGATGTTGGGGGGGTATTTGGAACAGTTGGATCCCAAATACAGAGAGCCCATCGTCCTTTATTATTTTGAAGATATGGATTACGGAGAAATAGCGGACATTTTACAGATTCCTTCTTCCACTGTCGGCGTGCGTCTGCGCCGCGGCAAGGCGATGCTCAGAAAGTTGATGGATAAGTTAAATTGAATATGGAAAAAGAAAACAATAAACAATCTATTAAGGACAGCGTTTTGAACGCAATAAAAAGCGGCAGAGCTAAGATGCTTCCGCGCTGGCATTTTGTTCTTAAGGGCGTACTGCTCGCGATTGGAGTTCTTTTGCTGGCCTTTCTTTTGCTCTATCTCGTGAGTTTTATCGTTTTTTCTATGCATCAGACGGGAGTTTGGTTTGTCCCGGTTTTTGGCTTGCCCGGTTGGTTCTCTTTCCTGCGACACATACCATGGATTCTTATCGGACTTTCTCTCTTATTCATTATTGTTCTGGAAATATTGGTCAGACGATATTCTTTCACATATCGTAAGCCCCTCTTATATTCGGTATTCGCTATAGTTCTAATCGCCGGTATCGTGGGAATTTTTGCTGCGCCGCTTCATAGGGGATTTTTCCTATCAATGCGTTTCGGCGGCAAAAGGCCTCCGCGGCCATCGATTCCTTTCTTGGACAATTTCTACCGCAGTTTCGGATTCCAGAGACTGGATGATGTTCACCGCGGGACGATAACGGAAATGATACCGGCAGGTTTTGTTATGGAAAATTTTGGTGGCGAAACTTCCACGATTATTATTTCTTCCGGTACGAGGCTTTTACCAATCAACGATTTTGAAGTCGGAGATACGGTTACGGTCTTTGGAGAAGAGAATGGTAATAGCGTGCAAGCGGTGGGCATAAGGGAAATAAGCGATTGAGATGTCCCTGGATACGGTAAGAATATTCCTGGTGGCAGCGAAATAAAAATATCTGGAATTTGTATATACATATACGGTGGATTTGCCCCCTGAAGCCCTTAACGATGCTTAAAAATATCTTCAAAAAAATTATAAAAAGAAAAATATTGTCCGCGATTGTGTTGGTTGGTGTTTGTGTCGGTGTCTATTTTTCTTATAACGCAATAAAAGGAGGTAGTGGCGGTGTCTTACCTCAATATGTTACCGCTAATGCTCAGGTCGGAACACTGGTGGTTTCCGTATCCGGCAGCGGCCAGATGGCGGCCTCCAGCCAGGTGGATATAAAACCCAAAGTTTCGGGAGATGTGACATGGGTAGGAGTAGCGGCTGGAAACACTGTCCATTCCGGTCAAGCCCTTGTAAGAATAGATGACACTACTGCCCTGCAGGCGGTGACCAACGCCGAACAATCTCTCGCTACATCCCGGCTTCAATATCAACAAGCAATAGCTCAGGCCCCCATAGATTATCAAAATGCGATTAATGCTTTGGCTTCGGCGAAAACCTCTCTTAGTAATCAATACAATACTACTTTTAATATCCTTTCCAGTACGTATCTGGATTTGCCTGGTATAAATACGGGAATGTATAACATTCTTTATGGAACCGATCTCGACCAGAAAAATGGTAAATGGAACGTCGATTCGCTTATTGATCTTTTCCAAAACCAAGACAATTCAACAATAATTTCGCTCGCCAATATCGCTAAGAGCGATTACGCCGTGGCCAATAATAAATATAATTCCAGCGTCACGTCTTATAAACAAATAACCAGGTCTTCGAGCGGTAGCGATTTAGAGAGTCTTCTCGGACAGAGCATAGATACTGCGGCTTCGGTTGCGCAGACCTTGCAAGATGAACTGAATTTATTGGGAGGAGTAACCGATCTTGCGAAGCAGTACGGTCGGACTTTACCAAATGCCATAAATACCCTACAGACAAACGCCCGCAATTATCTTACTAGTATGAACAGCGATTTGAGTTCGCTTTTATCACAGCAGCAATCTATTAATTCCGACGAGCAGGCTATTACAACGGATCAGCAAAATATTACCCTGCTTCAGGTTGGAAATCCGACCAATGATAATCCTATCAGTTTACAGATCTCTAAAAATAACTTGGCGGCACAGGAGCAGAGCCTCGCTGATCTTAAAACGGCGCTAAGCGATTACACAATAACCGCGCCTTTCGACGGAACGATTTCCGCGGTAAACGTTAATGTGGGCGATACTCTGAGCGGCGCCGTGGCTACAATCGTTTCTACCAAGCAGCTGGCGCAGGCGACATTCAACGAGGTTGATATCGTCAATGTGAAAATAGGGCAAAAAGCCAGCGTGACCTTTGATGCGCTTCCAAATCTCACGCTTACCGGTAAGGTCGCAGAAGTTGATCCTGTGGGAACCGTAAGCCAAGGGGTGGTGAGCTATAAAGTTCAAGTTGCACTCGACGATAATAATCAATCTGTGAAGCCGGGAATGAGCGATACGGTGGAGATAATCACTAATGCCAAGCAGAACGCGCTCCTAATCCCTAATTCCGCGATAACAACAAGACAGGGAATATCTTATGTTCAGATCATAGGAGCAGACGGAGTTCCTATAGAAACGCAGGTTACTACTGGTTTGTTTAATGACACCGAAACAGAAATATTGTCCGGTCTTAAAGAAAGCGATAAGGTGGTGACGCAGACCGTTGCCGCAAAAACAACTACGCAGAGTACTGTTGGCGCTACCGGCGGGAATGCCAGATTCGGCGGAGGGGGCGGCGGGGGATTGCGGGTTCTAGGATTATAGATCTCTGCGATCAAAAAAATAAATATAAAATATTGGCAGCCGCGAAAATGATTGGTGTAAATCAACTCTTAATTCGTTTTGCCTTCACGGAGTAATATGATTGAAGTAAAAAATATCACGAAAATTTATAAGACTGGCGACTTTGAAACAGTCGCCTTAAAGAACGTGTCGTTTAGCGTCCGTGACGGAGAATTCGTGGCGATTATGGGTCCGTCCGGTTCAGGCAAGTCAACGCTTATGCATTTACTCGGGGCGCTCGACACGCCTACGAGCGGAGAATATCTTCTTGACGGGAAAAATGTGGCCAAACTTTCCGAAGACGAACTTGCCGACATCCGCAACGAAAAGATTGGTTTTGTTTTCCAGCAGTTCAATCTTTTGCCGCGGGCCACTGTTTTCAGAAACGTAATGCTTCCGCTCGTGTACGCTGGAGTTGAAAGAGACAAAAGAGAAGAGCGTGCGAAAAAGGCTCTGGTTTCGGCCGCTCTGCCGGAAGATTGGTGGCAGCACCATTCCAATGAGCTCTCTGGAGGACAAATCCAAAGAGTTGCTATCGCTCGGGCGCTGGTTAATAATCCGACTTTAATCCTGGCAGACGAGCCGACGGGAAATCTGGATTCCAAGACAGGAGAAATAGTTCTTGCTACTTTTCAGAGATTACATCAAGAAGGACGGACGATAGTGCTTATTACGCACGAGCTTTACGTTGCGGAACATGCTGAACGGATAATGCATATCCGCGACGGCGAAATAAAAGAAGACGGTAAAAATCATAGTCGCCGTATCGTCCATCATCCCGCAGCGGAATAATATCCATGATAATCTCCGAACTTTTAGAAGAAGCGTTTTCAGCCGTAACTGTAAATAAAGTGCGGTCTGGCCTTACGGTTCTTGGAATCATCATCGGTATCGGTTCGGTTATCGCCATGATTTCCATCGGCCAGGGAGCACAGGGTTCCATTAACGCGAGCATCCAGTCAATTGGCTCTAATCTTTTAGTTGTCTCGCCGAGTTTCCAGAGAACACCGGGTTCGGTTGTTTCTTCCGGCCGTGGAGCTGCGGAGACACTAACTCAGGCCGACTCCGATGCAATTGCTTCGCAGGTAACCCAGATTGCCGCCATCGCTCCGCAGATCAATGGCCGTTATCAGATAAAATCCAGGACTGCCAATACCAATACCCAGGTCGTGGGGACGGTTTCAAGCTATCCGCAGGTTAGGAATGTAGATATGAGCTTAGGTTCTTTCATTTCTGACCAAGATGTGGCGAGCGTGGCGAAAGTCGCGGTTTTGGGTCCGACCACAACCGGCGATCTTTTTAATTCTACAAGCACGGATCCCGTCGGTGAAACAATCCGTATCAATAACATCAACTTTAAAATAATCGGAGTTACTAAGGCGAAGGGAGGGAATGGTTTTTCCAATCAAGACGACATTATTTATATTCCGCTTTCTACTTCGCAGCGCTATCTCCAGGGCGGATCTTATGTTGCTTCCATAAATATAGAAGCACAGGACGCCAGTTCCATGACCTCGGTTCAAGAGCAAGTTACCAATCTTCTTATGGAGCGCCATCGTATCAGCGATCCCAATCAGGCCGATTTCAGCGTTATTAATCAAGCCGATATTGTTTCTGCGGCTTCTTCTGTTACCAATACATTCACCATATTACTCGCTTCCATCGCCGGTATTTCCCTTGTCGTCGGCGGCATCGGGATTATGAATATGATGCTGACGACGGTTACGGAACGTACCCGGGAAATCGGATTGCGTAAAGCAATTGGCGCAAAGAAAAAAGATATCAGTTCGCAGTTTCTCGCCGAATCTGTGATGCTCACTTTCGTCGGCGGCGTTATCGGCATCATTCTTGGTTGGGTAATCTCCCTCTTAGTCACCCATTTCAGCGGTATTGCCACTGCGATTTCCTGGTGGTCGGTATTTTTGGCCGTCGGAGTTTCCGCCGGTATCGGCATGATATTCGGATATTATCCAGCCCGAAGGGCTGCGGGCTTGAATCCCATAGAAGCGCTGAGGTACGAGTAATGCTTCGCAATGAAATAATATGGCGGCAAAGGTCGTAATAAATATAAATAAGCCAAGTTTTTTAATTAAATAATGCACACAAAGAAACATTTAACTATAACTATCGTTGTCATCGTAGTTGCTGTAGTGGTTTCGTTCTACGGAGGGATGCTATACGGTAAATCTTCTAGCGCTTCTTCCAGATTTGGCGGTAATTTATCGGAGGCACAGCGGGCTCAGTTTCAGGGTGGTGCCGGAGGGCGTTCAGGGCAGTTCGGCCAAGGTGGCGGGATTTTAAGCGGGGACATTGTAGCTAAAGATAATCAAAGTATTACCCTTAAAACTCGTGACGGAAGTTCGCATATAATTTTTTATTCCACTTCCACGAGAGTAATTAAGCCTTCGCCTGCTTCTATGGATGACGTGGTGAATGGTATTTCCGTTTTGATCACAGGAACGGCTAACTCCGATGGAAGTTTGACGGCACAGTCGATTCAAGTGCGCGGATCTCAGCCGCAGGCACAACCTCAGGGATAATAAGATTAATGCATGAGTTGATCCGATCACGAGGTGAGAGACGTGATAATCTTAAATTGATGCCGGGTTTTTGCCATGGGGTTGCCGTTGCGGGTAAGATATTCTATTGTTTTATGATAAATGAAAGAAATATTTCATAGACACAGATCGCTCTGGGTTCAGAAATCCTTTTTAGTTGGCGTAATCATGGGGATTTTAATGCTCGTCGCCGGAATAAGCGCCACTTATTACGCTAATTTTTATACAACGATACACGCCAGTAACTCGGTTACAGATATTATTTTGGATAATATTCCCACGATAAACGTTGATTTCGTGTTCTCGGAGGGGGCGTCTATATTCGTCGCTATTTTCATCGCCGTTATTCTCTATGAACCCAAGCGCATGCCGTTCGCTCTTAAGGCCGCCGCCATGTTTTTCGTTACGCGTTCTTTTTTTATGATACTGACGCATATAGCTCCGCCGACTCATGGGTCTTATGTGGATCCAACTGATCTTATCTATAAATTAAGTTCGGGAGACGACCTGTTCTTTTCCGCGCATACGGGGTTTCCTTTTCTACTCGCACTAACTTTTTGGGACGAAAGATATTTAAGGGCGCTGTTCCTTGTCGCCACGGCAATCGGCGGCGCAGCGGTGCTTTTGGGACATTTGCACTACTCAATAGATGTTTTTTCCGCCTTGTTTATAAGTTTCGGAGTATACTATGCCGCGAAAAACTTTTTCTCTTCCGATTACGCACTTCTTAAATCGCAATAAACGATAAATTAGGAGAAAGAACTGCCCACTGGCGGAATTTCAATATTACGAAATATATTCTTCCGTACAATACTAATAACTAAGGCCGGATGATTACTTGCCGATATGGCGAGTCCGTTCGGTTCCAAGTAAAATGAAAAAATTTATTTTATCAATATCTCTTATCGGCGCATTCGCTTTTTATGTTTTAATGAGTTCGCCGCAGTTGGTGCTTGTTGTAGCGCAGACCCCTGTTTCTCCGCCGACAGAAGAAGGCAGTAATCAAAACCCGACACCCCCGATATCGGGAAATCCCACAGAGACCGATACGCAGAGCCAGCCCCCGGCTACAGCTCCAACTCCAGCACCTGTTCCGGTTGCCGCGGCGCCTAAGCCATCAAGCGGATTATATAAAGACGGTTCCTATACTGGTCCGCTTACTGACGCTTATTATGGCTACGTTCAGGTTCAGGCCGTAATTCAGGGAGGAAAGTTGGCAGATGTAAGTTTCTTGCGTTATCCGAACGACAGGGGAACATCTATCTATATAAATTCGCAGGCCATGCCTTATTTGAAAATGGAAGCAATCCAGGCTCAAAGCGCCAAAGTCGATATAATCTCCGGTGCCACGGCGACAAGCGAGGCGTTTATCAAGTCGCTTGGCTCGGCGCTTGCTTCGGCAAAAAGCTAATCATGAAACATAATAGATTCATCATGGGTATGCCCATAGAGGTTGAGATAGTCGGCGGAACTGGAACCGAAAGCGCCGCCGAGGTGGTTTTTTCTTATTTTCGCTACGTGGATGAGAAATTCAGCACTTACAAAAATACGAGTGAAATCAGTTTTATCAATAAGGGATTTTTAGGCACCGAAGATTTAAGTGAAGACATGAAAGAAATTTTATCGCTGGCTGCTAAAACCAAGCAGGAGACCGAAGGCTATTTTGACATTTTAACTCCTGCCGGAAATTATGATCCTTCGGGAATAGTTAAGGGTTGGGCCGTCTACAATGCGTCAAAAATGCTGTGGAGGCTCGGCCTTGAAAATTTTTACATCAATGCCGGCGGCGATATTGAAGCGCATGGGAAAAATAGCGAGGGCAGGAGTTGGAGTGTTGGTATTAGAAACCCTTTTGCCAAAGAACAGATTGTGAAGGTAATTTATATGGAGAACCTGGGAGTTGCCACGTCCGGTAACTATGAACGGGGCGAGCACATTTATAATCCGAAAGATGTAGATGATGCCTGGAAAGAAATTAAAAGTTTGACGGTTATCGGGCCGAACGTTTATGAAGCCGATCGTTTTGTCACCGCTGCTTTTGCCATGGGGCGAAAGGGAATAGATTTTATAGAAAGCATTCCCAGATTAGAGGGATATATGATAGACAACACCGGCCTCGCCAGAATGACGAGCGGTTTCGAGAAACATACCGAAGATTATGCTCAAGTCGATTGATAATATTTTAAACAGGATAACGATGTATCGGGTAGTTTTATACTACCTTTTGGCGCTCTGGGGGATAGCGCTTGCTTTTTCTTTTTTCGGAATTTTGCCGTACAACCCGCTGGCCATGACCTTCTCCGCGGCTTTTATTGTGGCTATCTGCTGGTCGGCGAATAATATCTTTTCCAGGATATTTGAAGCGCCAACGAACGTTGAATCTATTTTTATTACCGCCCTGATTCTCGCTCTCATCATCACTCCTCTTAAATCTCTCGCCGATACCGGTGGAATGATGTTCCTCTTTTGGGCATCTGTCTGGGCAATGGCTTCCAAGTATATTTTAGCCATTAAAAAGAAGCACATTTTCAATCCTGCTGGTTTTGCCGTAGCGTTGACGGCCTTAACTATCGGAAGCTCCGCCACTTGGTGGGTTGGAGGAACCTTACAGATGATGCCATTCGTGCTTGCGGGCGGACTGCTTCTTGTGCGGAAGATTCAAAGATTTGATCTGTCCATAGCATTTTTCTTGTCGGCGATGGTCTCAATTTTATGGACAGGCGTCTCTCCGCTTTCCGGACCGTTGGACGTTATGTACAAAGCTTTGGTTCACGCGCCTATCTTCTTTTTTGCGTTTGTCATGATAACGGAACCGTTGACGACACCCCCCACGAAAATTACGCGCATATTATACGGAATTTTCACGGGGCTCCTATTCGCTCCGGCAATCCACATCGGTTCGATCTATTCAACCCCGGAGCTCGCGCTTCTTTGTGGCAACGCTTTTTCGTATTTACTTAGCCCAAAGAGTAAATTTATTTTGCAATTAAAAAACAAAGAACGGATGTCTACGGATGTCTACGATTTTGTTTTTACTCCCAATCAGAAATTATCTTTCAGGCCCGGGCAATATTTGGAATGGACCCTGCCGCATGAAGGATCCGACAGCAGGGGAAACAGGCGTTATTTTACTATCGCCTCCTCTCCTACCGAGAAGGAACTTAGGGTAGGAGTAAAATTTTATCCCCAGCCGAGCAGTTTCAAAAAATCGTTGTTCTCTATGGGTGCGGACAAAAAAATTGTCGGGGCGCAGCTCTCCGGTGACTTTGTTCTGCCCAGGAATAAAAATCGCAAGCTGGCGCTTATCGCCGGCGGTATAGGGATTACTCCGTTCCGGAGCATGGTCAAATATCTTTTGGATAAGAATGAAAAGAGGGACATCGCTTTATTCTATTCCAATAAAACTGCAGACGATATAATTTATCGGGATGTATTTGACGAAGCCGAGCGGCGGCTTGGCATCAGGACAGTTTACACGGTTACCGATACGCAAAGCGCGCCTCGGGAAGGGAAAATAAGAAAAGGCAGGATAAGCCCGGAAATTCTTATGAAGGCCCTGCCCGATTATAGCGAGAGAATGTTTTACCTTTCCGGACCGCGCTCAATGGTTGTTGCTTTTGAAGAAACCCTGAAAGCTCTGGGCGTAAAAAAGAGAAAGATCAAAACCGATTTCTTTCCTGGTTTTGCTTAGAGTGGCAGAATAATTTAAGCTGTTGATTGATTTTTGCAACTACACCTTACTCATTGTAGAATCCTTTATAAATGATAGAAATTTCCAATTTGAGCAAGCGTTACGGAAAACAGGTCGTCGTTGACGATCTCTCGCTAAAAATAAGTAAGGGTGAAACCTTCGGTTTTTTGGGGCAGAACGGCGCCGGGAAAACGACCACGATAAAAATGATAGTGGGGCTTACGCGCCCCGACGAAGGGAAGATAACCATCGGCGGAAAACTTGTGGACGACATCTCTGCCAGAAGAAAAATCGGCTTTATGCCCGAAGCCCCTTATTTTTATGAGCGGCTGACGGGCATGGAGTTCATGAAATTTTGCGGAGATTTGTTCGGGGAAAATAATAGATCGGAATCAGAGTACGAAGACATTTTAAAGATGACCGGGATTTTCGACGCCAAAGACAAGGCCATCGGTAAGTATTCCAAGGGAATGAAGCAACGCCTCGGTTTCGCGCAAACTCTAGTCAACGATCCAGATTATATTTTTCTTGATGAACCTCTGGACGGACTTGATCCCTTGGGGCGCAAAGAGATAAAAAAAATTATTAAAACTTTGCAGGGCAACGGCAAGACGATTTTTTTCAATTCGCATATTCTTTATGACACAGAAGAGCTTTGCGACAGAATCGGTATAATCCATAAAGGTAGATTGCTTTACGCTGGTGCAGTAAAAGAATTCTGTCAGGGTAAACCCTTGGAAGAAAAATTCGTGGAATTAGTTGAAATGCAGCAATGAGCAGAAAACTTTTAATAGCAACAGGGAGTAAGGGCAAATTTCCTGAAATCGTTAAAGAACTCGGCGCTTTACCGGTGGAATTTTTAAGTCTCGCGGATTTGGGATATCCTGCCGATTACGAGATAGAAGAACCTGCGATGACTTTTGAAGGCAACGCTATAATCAAGGCGATGACTATGGGCAAAAAGAGCGGCCTCTTAACGCTCGCGGACGATTCCGGATTGGAAGTAGACGCCCTGGGCGGGCGCCCCGGAGTTTTTTCCGCCAGATATACTCCTGGTGAAGATGCGGATAGATGCGTAAAAATTTTACAAGAACTTAGGAATGTCCCGGATGGTGAGCGTGGGGCGCAGTTCCGTTGCCTAGTAGCAATTTATGATCCGGAGACAGAAAAGGTAAGAACCTGTGAGGGCATTTATCGCGGTCGCATCATCCGCGAAGAGCATGGCACGAACGGTTTTGGCTATGACCCGATATTTTATAATGACGAGCTCGGTAAAACCAACGCCGAAATGTCTATGGAGAAAAAAAATTCCGTAAGCCACAGAGGGGCGGCTCTAAAAAAAGCGAAGGAAATATTAATTAAGGAATTCTTAAACTAACATGCATAACGTACTCGTCATCGCCAAAAATACTTTCAAAGAGGCGGTTCGGGACAGGATATTTTACGCCATCCTCGGATTCGCCGTTCTCTTTATTCTTCTGGATTTATTTTTAGCCCGTCTCGCTTTGGGTGATCCCGTGATGATAAAAAGTTTCGGGCTGGCTGGTATCTACATTTTCGGCCTCATCGTCACCATATTTCTAGGCTCCTCCATAATCTATAAGGAAATAGAGCGGCGCACGCTTTATTTTATAATTTCCAAGCCGGTCACGAGAGCTCAGGTTGTTCTGGGAAAATTCTTAGGATTGTTCATGGCGGTTGCCTTAACCACTGTGCTCATGGCGGTCGTTTACATAGGAGTTGTGCTTCACGAAACTAGTATGTTCGATTTCCTTGGTCTCGTTGCCGTATTTTTCCAGCTTTTGGAGATGGGTCTCATAGTGGCGGTTCTTATATTCTTTTCTTCCATTACCGCGCCGATGACGGCTACGCTCCTTGCCGTGATTATGGTTTTTATCGGACATCTCTTGGGTTCGGTTCTATATAGCGGCGAGATTATCGGTGGGACTACATATAAATTATCACTGGCCTTTTATTATTTATTTCCAAACCTGGAGAAGTTTGATCTGCGCAATCTGGTAGTGCATGGGATATCAATAACACCACATGGCGCGCTTTTTGCCATCGCCTACGCCGTGCTTTATTCGGGAATCCTTATTTGGGGAGCTATTCTGCTTTTGAACAGGCGCGAGCTTTGATTTGTGTTTCGTATCGTAACTTAAATGTCACTCGCTAAAAAAATCTTATTGCCAATTTTATTTACTGGGATAATTTTGTCCCAATATTTTTATGATGCGGGAAGAGTTAATACTAAAACTGCCGGTCTTTCCTTGCCCCCGCAATTCGCCGAACATCTTGACTTAGGCCTTCACTCGGCGCTCGCGTCATTTCTATGGCTCAATACCCGCATGGAATTACCATACCTCCCAAATGGTTATCAAAGTTTTTTTGACGGATTGAATCTGATAAATACTCTCGACCCGCGTTTCGCCGAACCCTACGTGTTCACAGAGATAGTTCTTCCCAGCACCGCTTATCCCCAAAGAATAAGCGCCGCTGTGGCCGTGGGCGAGAAGGGAGTTGCCCAAGCAGATAAGGACTGGCAGATCCCATTTTATCTGGCCGCCATATATCACCTTTATTTGCGGGATTATACAAGTTCGGCTAAATATTTCGATCTGGCTGCGCAGATGCCGGGCATACCGGAAGTCGTGAAAAGATTCGCCATTAACTACGGCATTATTCCGGATATCCGCGAGCGGACCAAGAATATTTGGCTGGCGATCTACGAAAGCACCACCGATCAAGGTCTCAAGGCCAGAGCTAAGGCTTATGTGGGTCACTATAATATCTTGGATGAGCTGCAGAAGGCGGTCTATGACTATAAAGAACTGTATGGCAAATATCCGACGGCCATAAGCGACTTGGTGGACAAAAAAATTTTGAAAGAGATCCCCCCCGATCCATTCGGTTTAGAATTCTTTGTCTACAGCGGTGGTGTAGTGGGCATCCGGCAGCTTCCGGGACAAGGAGTAGTTGATTGACAGAGAGCATGCGGCGGAATAGTATTTTCTTAGCTTAATCTTCAATCGAAGTTATGGGAGGTGCGACGTGAAGACATTAACGAGGGTTTTGTCTGTATGTTTTTTGCTTTCACCTGTCTTTGTAAGAGGTCAAGATTGTTCTCTGGGCATAGAACAGAAAAGCAAATTATATTTCCGCATGGGCGGAGGTAATGAACCTGTATATCCCCGCGGTTCGGGTAGGTATCAAAGATGGCTTGGCGGGGTAACGCTTAATTTCCCTGGCAAGAAGTACGAAGGTTGCCTTCAGACCGGTGTTGTTGGTGCAGCGGTTTTTGACAATCCGGACAGCTTCAATTTCGTTCTCCGTTTTGATAGGACAAAAAACCTAAACCACAATGAAAAATTAATCTTAGGCATTATGCATACGGATGCCTACGCGCTTAATTCTTTGCCTATACCGGATCCACAAGCGCGGCGTCCTACTTCCAGTACGAATACTACTTGGCTGGAAGGCGGTTGGCGGATTGAGAAGCCAAAGCTGGACGGAGAAGTGTTTTTTCGTTATGCCTTGACCGGTAAGGAGCCGCTTTTTTTCGGATATTATACGGCTCCTTACAGCCGGGAGAACCTTAGCGCTTTATTAAGGTGGCGTATTTCTCCTAGAGACAAAGCCGTCTTCAGTTCTGAGACTTATCTAGGCGATGGTTCACGGAACAGATTTGTTGAGAGTTGTATCTTTGAGCACAACCTCAAGCGCCGCATAATCTTTGAGGCACGGGCTGCGTTCCAAGTGAACAGAGGTTTTTATCCGATATTGCCGGCTCCGCCGTTTGGTTTTGCGATAGACAGATTTCTGCGAAATCACTGGCTTGTGCAGGCAGGGTTCAATATGCCGTTTACTGTTAAATTTTAGAAACTTCTGGCGCGCCAAAACGCGCCTTTTTTGTCCATAAAAACCTTATTTTTTTGGCTGGCAAGATGTCTTGTTTTATGCTAAAATTAAAAAGTCCTTAAGGCAGCCTGTCTGCCCATCCTGAATCCGGAAAAACCCGGACAAAGGTAGGGCTATTTTTATGTTTTACGCTTTGTTATGCCCAAGAAATCAATTAAACCGCAATTAAAAACCGAACCCAAGAACAGCCAACCTTCCTATGAGGCGAAGGATATTTACGTTCTTGAAGGCTTGGAGCCGGTCCGCAAGAGGCCGGGAATGTATATTGGTACTACGGGGGTAGATGGTTTGCATCACTTGGTTTGGGAGGTGGTGGACAACTCTATCGACGAGGCGATGGCCGGCTTCGCCAAAAATATCACCGTAGAACTTTTACCTGAAAACAAAATTGCCGTGACGGACGACGGTCGCGGTATTCCAGTTGATATTCATAAGCAGACAAAAAAATCGGCGCTGGAGACCGTTATGACCACGCTCCACGCCGGGGGGAAATTCGGCGGCGAGTCCTATAAAGTTTCCGGCGGACTCCATGGCGTTGGAGTTTCTGTTGTTAATGCTTTATCCGACTGGCTGCGTGTTGAGGTGTCCAGGGATGGAGGGCTTTATGCTCAGGAGTACGAGCGCGGCAAGCCGAAGGCTAAGGTCAAAAAAATCGGTTCCTCTAAACATACCGGAACTAAGGTTATTTTTTCTCCCGACCCGGAAATTTTTCCGAGTATCAGCTTTAATTATAAAACGATGGTGAACCACCTGCGCCAGCAGGCTTACCTTACGAAAGGAGTCCATATCAATATTTTTGATAAGCGCGAAAAAATTCCCGAATATTACGGATTCTGTTTTGAGGGCGGGCTGCTTTCCTTCGTAAAATATTTATCCGAGGGGAAGAGGCATTTGAACGACGAGATTTTCTATGTTCACAAGGAATACGACACTGCCGAGAACAGTTCGGACAAGAGCAAGGGCAAGTTGGAAGTGGAGGGCTCTTTTCTTTATATCGATGATACAAAAACCGAGGAGCTTAGTTTTGCCAATAATATTTATACTCCTGACGGAGGCATGCATTTGACCGGTTTCCGTTCAGCCTTGACCCGCTCCCTGAACAATTACGCGCGCTCCGAAGGATATCTTAAAGAGAAAGAAGAGAATCTTATCGCTGACGACACTCGGGAGGGGCTCGTTACCGTTGTTTCCGTTAAACTGCGCGAGCCTCAGTTTGAGGGTCAAACCAAGGCGCGATTGGGAAATCCGGAAGCGAGAACGGCTGTCGAGGCCGTAATGAACGAGGCACTTAAAGAGTTTCTAGAGAAGAGGCCTTCGGAGGCCAGAATCATTATAGAGAAGGTATTGCTTACGGCTAAGGCGCGCCAGGCCGCCAAAGCCGCCAAGGAAACTGTTTTGAGAAAGGGCGCATTTGAAGGATTAACTCTGCCCGGCAAACTTGCCGATTGCACTTCGCGCAGCGCCGAGGAATCAGAGCTTTTCATCGTTGAGGGAGATTCCGCCGGCGGTTCAGCCAAGCAGGGGCGCGACAGGAAAACTCAGGCAATTCTGCCTCTTAAGGGTAAAATTTTAAACGTGGAGAAATCGCGGATAGATAAAATGCTGGCTAATGCCGAGATCAGGTCGCTTGTAGTCGCCATGGGTACGGCGATAGCCGCGGAATTCGACGTGTCCAAATTGCGGTACCACAAAATTATTTTAATGAGCGATGCCGACGTTGACGGTGCGCACATCAGAACATTACTCCTCACATTTTTCTACCGCTATTTCAAAAAAATAATAGACGATGGCTATCTCTATGTTGCCCAGCCGCCGCTTTACAGGATTCAGTCCGGAAAAGAAATTCGTTACGCTTTTTCCGACGCGGAAAAAGAGAATACAATAATTGAATTGCAAAAGACGAAAACCAAGAAGAAAGAAGAAAAGAACAAGAAGCAAACAATGGCAGCTGATGATGGTGGCGAAGTGGTTGGTGGCGAAGAGGTCTCGGCTGAAGCCGGTGTTGGCGATAATAAGATACCGGGTATTAATATTCAGCGTTATAAGGGTCTTGGTGAAATGAGCCCGGTCCAACTTTGGGAAACTACTATGAATCCGGAGAACAGGATTTTAAAGCAGGTGATGGTTGAAGACGCTGCCGTGGCCAGCAAGCTTTTTGAAGTTTTGATGGGCGACGAAGTCGAGCCGCGCAAGAAATTCATTCAAACCCACGCCTCGGCAGTGCAGAACCTTGACGTTTAAGAGCGTTGACGATATACTAATCCGTACAAATGTTCGCAAAAATAAAAAAATTCTTTGAGGAATCGCGCACAGAATTGCGCCATGTCAATTGGCCGACGCGCGATGAGGCGATACGCCTTACAGCCGTTGTTATCGGTTTGTCTTTAGGTCTCGCCCTTTTCTTAGGTTTATTTGATTATATTTTTACCGCTCTCATTAAAGCCTTCGTTATAAGATAAAATGAACAGCAAATTTCAAGAAGAAAAAAAAGGATTACGCCAATGGTATGCCGTGCAGACCTATTCCGGCTATGAAGAGGCCGTATCTCGTTATCTGAAGCAAAGAGTGGAGTCGTTGGCTATGGGAGATAAGATTTTTAATATTGTTGTTCCTAAAGAAAAGAAGATAAAAGTAAAAGGCGGCAAGAGGCAGACGGTTGAAGAAAAAATTTATCCCGGCTACGTGCTCGTGGAAATGATACTTTCCGAGGATTCTTGGTATGTGGTGAGGAATACCCCGAGGGTAACGGGATTCGTGGGAACGGACACAACTAACCCCACGCCGCTTTCTAAAGACGAGATAGACGCCTTGCTTGCCAGGGCCGGAAAAGAAGAGAGCAAGTTCAATGTTGACTTAAGGGTGGGAGATTTGGTAAAAATCATAGACGGTCCTTTTAAGGAATACGACGGCAAGATTTCCGAGATAGACGAAGAAAAGGGAAGAATAAAGGTTATGGTTCCTATCTTCGGCCGCGATACTGCCGTGGAACTTGACTCTCTGCAGGTTAAAAAAATATAAACAATGACACACTGCTTTTTTTGCTCACAAAACATCAGATATATTGACTACAAGGATATTGATCTCCTGAAGCGTTTTATTTCCAGCCAGATGAAAATTATTGACCCGAAGCACACCGGAGTCTGCGCCAAACATCAGAGGAAATTGGCCGAAGCCATCAAGCGAGCCAGGTTTATGGCCCTTGTGCCGTACGTCCGCAATTAATTTCAATAGCCGTGAATCCCGTTAGAAACAGGTCGCGGTCACGACGGCTAGCACGAACCATAAAAATTCCGCAAAAATCTTGCTCATGAAACAAAGTTTTTATAGTCTATTGAGCAACCGCGGCTTCTAACGGGATGAACCAGTCCATTTTCCAGTTAATCCACCAGCTCTCAGGTACTAGCGCAATTCTGGACGACCTCGGTATTTTTTTAGCAAATTATTTGCCGTATCTTTTGGTTCTGGGTTTCCTAATATTGGTTATTAGGCAGAAGGAATGGAGGCGGAGTTCTGTTATTTTCACTGACGGGGCGCTTGCTGTAATTTTATCGCGCGGCATCGTGACCGAAGTCATCAGGTTTTTTTATAATCACCCCAGGCCATTCGATGCCCTGGGTTTCACCGCGCTCATATCGGAATCGGGAAATTCTTTCCCGTCCGGGCACATGACGTTTTTCTTCGCGTTGGCACTCATTGTCTTTTACTACAACAAGAAGGCAGGCTGGTGGTATTTCGTTCTTTCGGCAATAATCGGTTTAGCGCGTATTTATGTTGGTGTTCACTGGCCAGCTGATATCTTAGGCGGCGCGCTTATCGGTTTGGTTTGCGGACTCGTCTCACATCGCCTTGTTAAACCTTATTGGAGAAAGTTGGCACCGGTTCAGGAAGCGCAAAGCAATATCTAACAAAACCGTTCCTATATATTGGAGCGGTTTTTTTCGTTTGCGGAGGCGAGAGGATTCGAACCTCTGTGGGGCTTTTTACACCCCGACGGTTTAGCAAACCGTTGCCTTAAGCCACTCGGCCACGCCTCCATAATTGAACAGAAATTGAACCAAACTTTTTTAAAGCCACCCACCGCCTTTGGCGGGGCCCCGCTTTAGCGGTGGTCGGCCACGCCTCCGTGATTATCAAAATATCAGAAAAACTTGTTAAAATCAACTTTTTTTGTTAACCTTTAGCCACTATGGCAGAGAAAAATCAATCACAAAATTTGAAGCCAAGACCGCCAATTGTTGTTGTTATGGGCCATGTTGACCACGGCAAGACCTCGCTTTTGGACTACATCCGCAAAACGAGCGTTGCCTCGCGCGAAGTGGGTGGAATTACGCAAGCGGTGGGCGCTTATGAGATAACGCACAGCGACAGGAAGATTACGTTTATTGATACTCCCGGGCACGAGGCATTTACCAAAATGCGTTCGCGCGGAGCGGAAGTTGCCGACCTCGCGATTTTGGTTGTGGCTTCTGATGAAAGCGTGAAGCCGCAAACAAAGGAGGCGATAAAAATTTTAAACGAATCAAAGACGCAGTTCATTGTTGCTATTACTAAAATTGATAAGCCAAGCGCCGACATTGAAAAAGTAAAGAACGAACTGACGGCAGAAGGAGTTCTTTTGGAAGGATATGGCGGTCAGGTTAGCTTTCACGGTGTGTCATCCAAAACCGGCGAAGGCGTAAACGATATGTTGGACATGATACTTCTTACCGCCGACGTTGAGAATCTGACTTTTGATCCAACTGTTCCCGCAAGCGGTTATGTTTTGGAGGCGAGGAACGACCCAAGGCGGGGGACGGAGGTGAGCGTGATAGTTAAAAATGGCGTCTTGGGACGAGGTTCGGGAATATATACTCCGACGACTTCTGGCAAGGTAAAAATCTTAGAAAATTTTTTGGGAGAGAACGCCGCAATACTTGAACCATCGGCGCCGGCCTTAATAATCGGTTTTGAGAAGCTGCCGCAGGTGGGCGAGGAATTTTCTACGGAGCCGATGGTCAATGCCAAGGATCCGGAGGACAGGATTAGAGTCAACAGGTTGTCATATAAGGAAGCATCTGCGCCGGATAGGCCGACGCTTAATTTGATTTTGAGGGCAGCGGACGTCGGGTCATTAGAAGTTCTTTCTGCTCTGATAGAAGCTCTGAAAAGTAACGAGAAAACACTGAACATTGTTAGCCAGTCCGTAGGCAATATCACGGACGGCGACGTAAAAGACGCTGTTGCCACGGGAGCGACCATAGTCGGCTTTAAAAACAAAGCGGATACGGGAGCGAAAAATCTGGCGCAGGCCCAGGAGGTGAAGATCATAACCTCAGAGATTGTTTACGATCTCGTGAAGGCCGTGCAGGAATTTATGGCGAGCTTGGGCAGGCCGGCAGTGCGCGGAGAGTTGGAAGTACTCGCGGTTTTTAATCAGAGCAAATTGAGTGAACAGCTTGTCGGCGGCAAAGTTTTGTCCGGAAATTTTTTGAAAACTAATTTTGACGTTGAGCGGCCGGGAGTTTTGGATAGCGTCGGCCAGGGCAGGATTATGAGCATCAGGGAAAAGAAGTTGGTTATCAATCAAGCCGAAAAAGGCAAAGAAATCGGCGTTCTGGTTAATTGTTCGGTTGCGATACAGGTTGGAGATAAACTTGTAATTAGGAAATAGAGAAAGGATGAATTACAGACCTTTGCGTGTAAGTAAATTAATAAAAGAAGAACTTGGCGAGCTTCTTTTGAAGAACCTGGAATTTCCCGGCGTTCTAGTCACAATCACGGATGTAAATGTGAGTTCCAAGCTGGATATTGCGAGAGTTGAGCTGAGCGTTCTGCCCGTCGATGCCACCAAAAAAGTTTTTAAGGCGGTGAATGCGGCCCAAAAGGAACTACAATATCTTTTGCTCAAAAAAATCAATATAAAGCCGATGCCGCAGATTATGTTCGAGGTAGACCATGGAGCGGAAAACGCGGCCAAAGTTGAAAAGTTGCTGATTCAAGACAATAATAAATAAATGGCCAGGTAGCCAAGCAGTAAGGCAAGGGTCTGCAAAACCCTTATACACGGGTGCAATTCCCGTCCTGGCCTCCAAAAGTTAAGACGGGAATTGCAGTGAAGGAGGGGTCGGGAGGAAAGTATAAGGTTTCTCCCGTGTAGGAAATAATTCAAAACCGAGGGTTTTGAAAGCGCAAGCCGATGTACATCGGCTGAGCAGTAAAATCCCCGTCCTGGCCTCAAGTGCATAAGTTCCGGTATGATTACTGTCCGCGAAGAACTATAATTAATAAAGAAAATTTTCAGGAGACTTGATCATGGAAAACCAAGAAGAGGCATTCGGCAAAAAGAAAAACAAGCTTGATATTTATCCGGTCAGATTTGACGATAAGGGCAATATGCTGGGAGCGAGTTTGCCCATAGGAGAAAGGCGAGAAGATTATTATATAAGAACTCCAACCATGGAAGAATTAGACAGACTCAAGAAGGAATTCGGTGCCAATGTTGAACACAGAAGAATAGCTATCAAGAAGGATTCGGATGCGGGAGAGTGGAATTAATTGGCGGTCTCTAAAATATCTTTGAGGCCGCTTTTTGCTTTTGTTGTTGTGATTTTCTTGGCGTAAGTTGCAAAAGGCTGAGAGTCGTATAAAATCAAAAAATCGGTTGGAAAGATAATGTGTCTTAATAGGGGCCCGGGTGGTGCCTGCCGGCAGGCAGGGAATGGTATGTAGTCCGGCACTAAATTGCCGCCGTGGTGAAATTGGCAGACACGACAGACTTAAGATCTGTTGCCCGCAAGGGCGTGTCGGTTCGACTCCGACCGGCGGCACAAATTCGACTCCCACCCCGGGCACAATTGCTTAAATTTAAAAAACACATTACAACTTAAATATGGATATACACCCACAAGAAAGGCAGCCGGTTGTACCCCCATTCAGAAATCCAGAAAAAGGGCGGGATTTTGTTGGCGGAGAATTGCCTCCTCTATCAGGAAAGGCGCTGGAAGATATGAGGGAATATTTTGGCGATAACCACAAACTTACTGAGCAATATTTTTACGCGATACCGATGGTGAATTTGCAAAATTATGATGCAAAAGAGCGACCCTGGGCAAAAAAAATAATCCGCGAGGCCGAAGGGCGAATCATGGGTTTGCCGCATCTTGGAGAAAACGAATCGTGGATTACATTCGTCGGTCCGGACGGAAATCTTTATGCGACCAAATCCACTCCGGCGACTTCCGGTGAAATAGAAAAGTGGATTGACGAGGCCAAATAATATCGGGGCGTCCGTGAATAAAGAAGCCGTGCTGATAAATCAGAACGGCTTCTTTATTATAATCTGATATACTTTCTCATTCCCGGGAAGAGAATTGCCCGCGACTCTTGCGCTCGCCGTCGCTCGTTTTTCTCAATGGGTTTTCCCGCGTCGCCCTTCGGGCTAAAGTTCCTCCAGGCTTTCGGAACGACGCGGGACTCCTGAAAATCTAATCCCGCCTTGCGGCGGGAAAGATTTTCTAGTCGGTGCCCGGGGTGGGAATTGAACCCACACGACCTTGCGATCACAGGATTTTGAGTCCTGCGCGTCTGCCAGTTCCGCCACCCGGGCATATTTATAACAAGATTATCTTACAGAAAATTAGCCGCCGAATCAATATTGATTAATTATCCGACCGGCTTTATGATGGTGGCAGCTGTTAAAAAATTTTGGAGGATTTTATGGATAATGAAATCCTGATTGTCGGGCTTACTGGCGGACCATGTTCTGGCAAAACGAGCGTTCTAAGTTCGGCGGCGGAAAAACTTGCCGAATACGGATTTGATACTTATTTATGCAATGAGGCGGCCACTTTTCTTATCATGCAGGGCATGTTGATTAAAAAGGCGGTTCATGCCGAAGACTGGCAAAAGGTCCAGGAATACCAGAAAGAAATTATGGATTTTACCCATACGAACGAAGAACGCATGAGGCGGTGCGCCATGATAGAGGGTAGAAAGTCCGTAGTTTTGTCTGATCGACCATTACCCGATACGAGGGCCTACCTTCCCGAGGGTTCGAAGGGAGATGAGATTTACGTGGGTCTTCTTCGTGAAATTACGGGTTTTACGCCACCCGAAGCCCTTGATCGTTACCATTCGGGAGTGATCAAGCTTACTACGGCCGCCGACGGAGCGGAAGAGTTTTACACTCTGGAAAATAACGCTGCGAGGGATGAGCCGCCTGAAGTGGCGCGGTATTTGGACAAGAGAATACAAGAAACCTACACCGGCCTTGAGCATTTAAAAGTAATCGACAATTCTACCGACTTTGAGACCAAGAAAAAAAGAGCATTGCAGGCTATTTGCCAGGCGCTCGGTATCCCGGAGCCGCTGGAAAACGAAAGGAAGTATATAGTTTCTTATCCGTCTCCGGAGCACTTTCTTATTCCCTATAGGAAGATAGAGATAGAGCAGGCCTATCTTTTGGACGATGAGCAGGATGGCGAGCCGCCGCGTATTAGGAAGAGGACATACCAGCACGGTTCCACTTATTTTTGGACCAAGAAGAAACCCCGAGGTCCAGGAGTAAGGGTGGAAATTGAAAAAGCCATTAGCTGGCGCACGTATTTGGAGTTGATGGATTCGCGCGACCAGAAGCGTGGCGTTATTAAGAAACACAGATACTGCTTTTTTTGGGAAAATCAGTATTTCGCCCTGGACGTTTTCAATAATCTGCCTAAGGCACTATGTCTTCTAGAAATCGAACTTACCGACCTGCAACAGAAAGTCGTACTGCCGCCGTTTCTCAAAGTTTCGGAGAAAGACGATGTTTCGGATGATAATATGTATAGTAACAGCAATCTCGCTTTATTGATCGCATAAATTTATGTGCCCGCGCTTTAATCGCGGGCTTTTTGTTGCTAAAGCACAAGAAAAATTGCACAATATAGCTATGGCTCGCGTCATTTCCATCTGCAACCAAAAAGGCGGTGTTGGTAAAACAACTACTGCCGTAAATCTCGGCTCATATTTGGCGGCCAAAGGGCGAAAGGTCCTTTTGGTTGACTTTGACCCGCAGGCGAACGCGAGTTCGGCTTTGGGCCATGACCATAATAAAAATCTGCCGAGCGTTTATCACGGGATTTTGAATATGGTTCAGCCGGAAGAAGTTCTGCGGCCCACGCAGATTTTTAATTTTCATTATGTTCCGGCGGCTCCGCATCTTGCCGGAGCGCTTGTGGAATTCGTGGACACGCCGGAACGCGAATACTTTTTGCGGAAATTTTTGCACCAATTGCGGCATAAATACGACTATATTCTTATAGATTTGCCGCCGTCACTCAGTTTGCTCACGGTAAACGGGCTTATTGCGTCCGATGAAGTTCTGATTCCGGTGCAGGCGGAGTATTATTCTTTGGAAGGATTGGGCCAACTACTGGAAACGATAAATTTGGTGCAGGGGAATCTGCAGCATCCGCTTAAAGTGGCTGGAGCGCTTGTTACGATGTATGATAAGCGCGAGCACTTGAGCCGCGAGGTCGCGAAAAACCTGCGCCGGCATTTTCCCCACTACGTTTTTGCCACAGAAATTCCGCGTAGTGTGGCTTTGGCCGAAGCACCGAGTTTTTCTCTGCCGATATTGTTGTATCGTCCTGATTCTCCTGGCGCGCTCGCTTATCGCCGCCTGGCGGAAGAAATTATCGGCCAAGAGAAGGGGCTGATAAGTAAAGAAGAAGTGCTCTCAAGCCGTGACTTCGGCAATTTTAATATATAAACATGTTAGGCAAAGGACTTGAATCTTTAATACCACCACAGAAAAAACCGCAAGGCGACGATGGTGCTGTGCAAAACATCCAGCAACCGGAGGATAACGCCATTCAGGCGCCGCAAAGCGATTCGGGCGATACGGGCGCCCCACAAACTCTGCCCGTGTTTCCGGTTGATGACAGCACTGTAGTAGATAAACCGCAATTTGCCGGAGACGATTTTCGCGCCGCGGTCTACGCGAAACCCGCTGAACCGCAACGCGAGAGAGTGAAGGTTAAAGAACCGATTGACTCCGTTTTTCACATTGAAGTTATAAAGATAAAACCGAATCCGAATCAGCCGCGCAAACATTTTGACGAACAGGCGTTGTGGGAACTTGCGAACTCCATCCGCGAATTCGGTTTCCTTCAGCCGCTTGTTGTTTCCAAAACCGATAAAGAAATTTCTACCGGAGTGGACGTTGAGTATCAGATCATCGCTGGCGAACGGCGTTTTCTGGCGGCAAAACTTTTGGGCTTGGAGGTAGTACCCGCGATAATAAGGAACGTTGATCTGGAAAGGGAAAAACTGGAGCTCGCTGTCGTGGAAAACATTCAGCGCGAAGATCTGAATCCTATAGAAAAAGCCCGGGCGGTGGCACGCCTGCAGGAAGAATTCCGTATGACGCAAAGAGAAATTGCCGCAAAGCTCGGCAAATCGCGCGAATCGGTTGCGAACTCCGTGCGGCTGCTCGACTTGCCCATGTATATTCAGGAAGCATTGGAGAAGGGCCAGTTAACCGAAAGCCACGGCAGATTTTTACTCGCGGTCCAGGACCCGGGAGCGCAGAAACAGCTTTTTGACGACATCGTGCTCCACGGCATCACGACTCGCGAATTAAGGAACCGCGTCCGCGCCGGAAGACCGCGCGGAGTTTCCCGCGAAGCCGGTTTGCCGCCGGAACTCAGAATGATGGAAGAAAAATTAAGTTCGGAACTCGGTACGCCCGTGAAAATAGAAAAAGACGGCGCCTCCGGCAAGATAACGATCACTTTTTATTCGGACGAAGAATTAGAAAGTATTATGCGAAAAATCGGAAAAGAAGAGGTTTAAGAGTTCGAATCCTCTCCTGCGCTAAGGCGTTTTTGATATAGTTAACTTATGAACCGCAAAGGTTTCGCGCCAATAGTAATCATCCTAATAGCACTAGGACTTATTGCTGTCGGGGCAGGGGTTTATTTTTATGTCGGAAAAGTCGTTCCACCGTCAATAAAGCCCATATCCTCGGTGTTACCCATAAATACGCAACAGATCGTTGCCACGACAACTAAATCATTCGCAACATCCTCAATCGCGATAACCAATTGTATAAAAATTGCTTGTTATGGAGCTGGAAGTAGCAGCACGGTAAGTTATGACAGTCGTCCATTGTTTGATTGGTACGAAGGGAAGGTGCATTTCAGTTTACGGGAAGTTGGAGTCGGTTTAATACCATTGACGCCAGGAACCCCGTACGTTGATCCTCAGAAACTCGCAACGCATGGTATTGATTTCGGAGAGGGTGTCTTGATGGATAATATAGGAAATCTTTACCCCAACGGCTCCGTTCTTTTTGGCGTATTGCTTAGTTACGATATTTCTGGTCTCGGCAATACCTTGCCCATCTCACAAACACAAATACCATTCTATATGCGGAGATTAATTGATGAGAGGGGAGACCTCGTGGAATCAAATGTGGACCCCGACTTTTTATATTTCGGGACGGCCGTTTTTGTCATTCCAGATGATCAAATTGTTCAGGCGGGAGGTGAGTATACATTTACAACGGGAGGAACATCAAACATCTTCTTTTACATTAAGCCCCACGCAGATGGTTCATTGGAAATAAATCGGGAACCGACTAACGGATAAGTAGTAAATATCCCCGCGCTAAGGCGTTTTTGATATAGTTAACTTATGACTAAGGCTAGCCACGTAGAAGTAGACCTCGAAGAAAAAACCGTAGGTGTTATAAAGACCGTAGACTAGTTCGAACAGTGTCCACTCCCGCGCACGCGATGTAATCTGATTTATGGAAAACTCAAATTTTGAACAATCAAGAGAAGAACGTGAAAATCCCAATTTTGCGGTTGAAAAATATCCGGCAAGAAACGGGTTTATATACGAATTGCATTTTGCTACTGAAGCGGAGGCAGAAGAAGGAGTAAAAGCATTTTGGAATGCCCGTGAGGGGACTGGGATGGCAAGACAGGGATTGAAGTCGGGGATGTTAAAGCCGTTCAAGCACGACATTACGAGCGGAGACAGAACAGCTCCCCGCCAAGCCAATCCCGGAGACCTAAGAAAACATCCCGATAAGCCATTCGTTGTTCAGTTCAATGGCAATACCGAAGCGCTAAGTCCTAACGGAGAAGAGGCCTTGCGTTCACTGGGTTTTATAGAATAAAAATCAAAAACCCTTAAACACCCCGACGTGTTGTTGGGATGGTCATATCCGATTATTCCAATTTATAGCTTATCTCGCGCACTCCTTTTATTTGTTTCACTTTGAAAACCAGCTTTTCTATTTTTTGTTTGTCGGTTGTCGCGCACTCTATTTTATGCAAAGAAAAATGGCTGCCTCCGGGGGAGTTCGGAGTGTGGAAGCTGAGGATGTTTACGTGCGATCTGCTGATGACCGAAGAAATATCTTTGATTATTCCCAGACGGTTTTCCGTGGTTATTCTGAGTTCTGTTTTGGAAGGCGCGGATACGCTGGTGGCGAAACTGTTTTTCCCGCGCAGGGCAGTTCTCACGCGATCGCGAGCGATGGCGGTTTTTACGAATTTAAGCCAGTCCTCGGAGGGCTTTTTATTTTTTTGCGTTAGGATTTCCACGAGGTCGCCGGAGCGCAACTCGTGGCTCAGGGGAACGAGCTGGTTGTTCACTTTGGCGCCTACGCAGGAATTGCCTATGTCCGTATGTATCTGATAAGCGAAATCAATGGGAGTCGCCCCTTTCGGCAGGTCAATAACGTCGCCGCGCGGGGTGATGGCAAAAATCCTGTCTTTAAAAAAATCTATTTTCATTGACTGGAGGAATTCTTCCGAGTCCGCGCCGCCCTGCTCTTCATTTTGTTGGGAAGGAATATAAGCGAGCCAATTTTTTAGTTGCTCTATCCAGCGGATATCTTCGGCTGTTTTTTTGGAGCGCATCTTTTCTCCGCTTCTTGCCTGTTGATACAACCAATGCGCAGCAATGCCGTACTCGTTTTCCTCGTGCATTTCTTCGGTTCTAATCTGGACTTCCAATATCTTTTCATCCGGACCGATGATGGTTGTGTGCAGGCTTCGGTAGCCGTTCGGTTTAGGCATGGCAATGTAATCTTTTATCCGTCCCGGCAGAGGCGGCCATTTTTCGTGAATAAGACCGAGGACGGCGTAGCATTCTGGAATGGTTTTTACGATAATACGCATGGCAACAAGGTCGTATATTTTTTCTATGTCCATGTCGTGGCGCAGAAGCTTTTGATACAAACTGCTGTAACGCTTGGCGCGAAAATCAATGCTTACGAGGCGGATGTCGTGTTCCTTCAACATTTTTCTCACTTCCGGTTCTATTTTCTCCAGATATTTTCTGCGCGCTTCAAAGTGCTCCACGGCAATAGTGTGGAGCCATTTGTCCTTGTCCGGATGGAGATAGGGGAAGGCGAGGTCATAAAGCTCGCCGGCGAGATTTTGCATACCCAAGCGATAGGCGATGGGAGCGTAAATTTCGTCTGTTTCCATGGCAATCCTTTTCTGCTTTTGCGGCGGCAGAGCTTTAAGGGTATTCATGTTGTGCAGGCGGTCGGCGAGTTTAATAAAAACCACTCGCAGGTCCTGGCTGATGGAAAAAATGAGCTTTCTCAGATTCTCAATTTTTTCCTGCGTGCCGCGGTATTTTATGTGTCCGAGTTTTGTTACGCCGTCCACAAGGAACGCCACGTCGTCGCCGAATTCTTTGCGCACCTGTTCAAGCGTTGCCGGTGTGTCTTCCACGGTGTCGTGGAGGAGGGCGGCGGCGATGGTCGCTTCGTCCATCCGCCAGCGATTCAAGATTTCCGCCGCGGCCAAGGGATGCTCAAAATAATTTTCGCCGCTTTTACGCTTCTGGCCTTTATGGGCGTTTTCGGCAAAACGAAAAGCTCGGGCGATAAGACCCGTGGGATTGGTTTTGATACTTTCTTTAATGGTCATTTAAGGCGTAGCTTAATTGTAGTCCTATCTTTCAATGTTTTTCAAACCAAGCCGAGCTGTTCTTTGACGTCGTACAGAATCTATTATAAAAATAACTTAGCTGTTTTCAATTAACCGAGGTGGAATTATGCAGGGAATGGTGGTGGGTATATTTATTTGCAGTAGGGCCGGAGATCCTCTGAATAGCGTTCCTAGCGCTTTCGCTGTTGCGGGCAAGGGATTGCAAGGAGATCGTTATGAAATGGGAACTGGAGTATATTCCAAGCTCGAAAATAAAGTAAGGCAGGTTTCTATCATAGCCTCCGAGGCGATAATCAAAGCCAATGAAGGGCTAATAGATAGATTTTTACCAGGCGAGACGAGACGCAATATCATCGTTGGCGGCATTTCGCCGGAAGAACTGAATAAGTTGGTCGGCAAAGAATTTTACATCGGCTGCGTTCGTATGCGCGGCGCGGAACTCTGTCATCCTTGTGACAGGCCATCGGCTATAACGAAGAAAGACGATTTCAGAAAGGCTTTCCAAATGCGTGGCGGTCTTCTGGCCGAGGTTCTATTCGACGGTCCTATAAGCGTCGGCGATACTTTACGCTGGGATTAAATACTCCTATTGCTTTTTAATTACTTGTGGCGCTTCCTTGGGAGCGCTCTTTTCTTTTTTACTCTCGTTCTTTTTGGTTTTCGTTTTGGTTTTGCCGTCGTTATTTTCTTTTTCCGCGGCCTTGGCTTTCCATGTTTTCAGCCCTTCAAGAAGTTCGGCTTCGTTCTCCGGCTTTTTATTCATAATAAACAGGCAATCGGGATAGCGCGTGCAGGCGTAAAATGGTTTGCCGCGTCCGCGGGATTTTTTCTCCACTATATCACCCGGCTTTTCGCGGCGTTCGGGGGATTCCAGGCACATTGGGCACTTAAAACCGGTTTTGTTCCAGATTTTGCCAACGCCTTTGCATTTGGGGTAATCAACGCAGCCAAGGAAAAAGCCAAAGCGTCCGCGGCGGACCTTCATTTCTTTACCGCAGATAGGGCAGCGTTCATCTTTGGTTTTTTCTTCCAGCTCTTTTATTTTGGCGGCTTCTTCGGGCATGGGAAGAGTTACTTTGCTTTCCGGTTCCGGACAGGCAAGGAATTTTCCATTGCGTCCGAACTTGATGAGCATCGGTTTTCCGCAGTGCGGGCAGGGAGTTTCCGAAATCTCCACTTGTTTCTCAACGGACTTCTCTTTAGCGTTCAGATTTTTCTTGAACGGCTCGTAGAATTCCCGGATTACCGGTACCCACTCAGATTTGCCCTCAGCTATTTCGTCTAGTTCTCCTTCTATGTGAGCGGTAAATTTGATATCCACGATTTCCGGAAAATTTTCAACGAGCATATCGTTAACAAGTATGCCGATTTCGCTGGGATGATATCGTTTTTCTATTTTTTCTACGTAGCCGCGGTCTTGGATTGTGGAAAGTGTTGGAGCGTATGTTGACGGCCTGCCGATGCCCTCCGTTTCCAATGCTTTGATAAGCGTCGCGTCCGAGTAGCGCGCCGGCGGCTCCGTGAAGTGCTTAAGAGGCACAAGTTCCTTAGAAGCAAGGCGTTCGTTTTTTTGGAGTGGCGGAAGTATGCCCTCTTCGCTCTCCGCATCTTTCTCGTCCTGGCCTTCGGTATAGACCTTCATGAAGCCGTCGAACTTTACAACCTGACCGCTCGCCCGGAAAATAAATTTTTCTCCAGCCGAGATGGTGGCGGTGGTTTGCTCAAGCAGCGCGGCCTGCATTTGCGAAGCGATGGTGCGCTTGGAGATAAGGTCGTACAATCTTTTTTGTCCGCTGTCGCGAAGGGCATCGGATGTTTTCGCCAAGTTTGTGGGACGGATGGCTTCGTGTGCTTCCTGGGCCCCCTTAGATTTATTCGTGTAGAAACGGGGTTCGGCGAGAGCATAGTTTTCTCCGAAGCGTTCTTTAATAACGGTGCGCGCCTGTGCGAGGGCCGAGGCCGCGAGGTTTAAACTGTCCGTTCTCATATAGGTTATAAAACCGTTTTCATATAATTTTTGGGCTATAACCATCGTTTGTTTGGCGGAGAAACCGAGGCGGCGGCCAGCTTCTTGTTGTAGGGTTGAAGTGGTAAACGGCGGCGCAGGCGTGCGCGTTGTGTCTCGTGTTGCGAGCTCTTCAACAATATATTTTGCGCCCTTCAGGCCGTCGAGAAGCTCCTGTGCCTGATTCTCATCTTTAATATCCATTTTGCCGAGATTTTTCCCATCCACGGAATAAAGCCGGGCTGAAAAAACCTGAGCACCATTTTCTTTGGCTAGCTGAGCTTCGATTGACCAATATTCTTCAGTCCGGAATTTCTGAATTTCACGTTCGCGTTCTACTATAATCCGCACAGCCACAGATTGTACGCGGCCGGCCGAAAGCCCGTAGCGGATTTTTCTCCAAAGAAAAGGGGATAACTCGTAGCCAACAAGGCGGTCCAAAATCCGACGCGCTTGCTGGGCGTCCACGAGGTGCAGGTCTATTGAGCGCGGATTGGCAAGCGCTTCTTTAATAGCCGACTCCGTTATTTCGTGGAAAACTATCCTCTCGTATTCTTTTTTGCCCGCGCCGTGCTTTTTGCCCTCTTCTTCGATACCGTCCAAGTTCAACGCCCGAACAAGGTGCCAGGCAATTGCTTCTCCTTCGCGGTCTTCATCGGTTGCGAGAATTATTCTTCCCGCTTTTTCGGAATATTTCTTCAGGTTTTCAACTGTAGCGATCGCCTTTTTTGGGATTACGTAGGTTGGCGTGAAATTATGCTTTACGTCAATGCCGATCTTGCTTTTCGGCAGATCGCGCAGATGGCCGTATGAAGATTCCACTATAAATTCCTTTCCCAGAAATTTACTTATCGTTTTCGCCTTGGTGGGCGACTCTACTATGACTAAGCTTGGGCCGGTTTTCATTTATTTAATGTATAACCTTGACTTGTTTCTTGTATTATATCTTTAAGCAATAAAAAAGTGATAGCTTGGTTCACGTCCGAAATGTTCAGATTAGTGAGTTCCAGGATTTTGTCAATAGTTGCCGGCGCCGAAAATTTTTTTAACGCGGCAAAAATCTTTTGCTCAGTATCGGTTTTCGCAATTTCCGAGGTGGGCATTTCTTCCTTCGCTTCAACACCTAAATCTTCTAAAATTTCTTCTGTGGATGTTATAAGCATGGCGCCCCTTCTTATTAGCTGATGGGAGCCGCTGAAGTTGGGATGGGAAACTGGTCCGGGCAGAACAAAAACGTCGCGATTTTGGTCCAGGGCCAGGCTCGCCGTGACTAGCGACCCCGACTCTTTCGGCGCCTCGATTACCAAAACTCCCCGCGAGAGGCCGCTCACGATTCTGTTCCTCTCTAAAAAACGGTATGGCAATGGTTGTACCCCCGGGGGATATTCGGAGATTATCGCTCCGCCGCCATCCAATATTTTTTTAGCGAGACGTTCGTTGGTTCTGGGGTAGAAATAATCCAAGCCGTTTCCGAGAACTGCAACTGTTGTTCCTCCGGCTTCCAGGCAGCCTTCATGGGCAGCGGCATCAATGCCGAGGGCTAAGCCGCTTACAATACATATTCCGGCACGAGAAAGCTCCGCTGCAAATTGTTTGGCCAACTCTTTTCCCTCGTAAGTTGCCTTTCTTGTGCCGACAATTCCCAGATTAATTTTATCTTTCGGCATCTTGCCTAGTACATAAATTCCGAACGGAGAGAAAGGAATTTCTTTAAGGGATGGCGGATATTCCGGCGAATTATCAAGGTATAATTTTATGCCGAGCTTGTTTAACGATTCCCAGCTATTCTCGGGATCGGTCGCTAAGCCCACCTTCTTAACATCTAACCAAGATCGTTCCCAGCTGCCGAATTTATTTCTGAGATCTGCGAGCTTCTTATAATTACTGTCAACTGCCAAGTTTACGGAATTATAGAAAATTTCTTCGGACATTCTTTTGAGTATAGCGAGTAGGATATCAAACTGGCAAACCAGCAAAAAATTTGTTCTCCGGTAATAACAAGGATAAATAGTTCATATTCTGATATAATAGACTTAAATGCAGAACAATTTCCGCCGAGAATTATTCATAAATTTTGGCGTCATAGTGGCGGTTATCCTCATTTTCGGAGCGGTTTTTTATTGGTTTACCGGCGAGCTGTCTTCGCAGGCTAACCAGATTGCCGCAGATCGGACACTAATATCAAAACGCACTTCGGCCATCGCCGTTTTAGCGGACTTGAAAGACAATTCCGCACAAGCCAATACATATAAACAGGCAATTGACAAAGTCTTGGTATCTCAAGACCAGCTTCTTACTTTCCCTAATTGGCTGGACAGCTTGGCGCGCGCCAGACAGGTTACGCTCTCATTCTCGTTCCAGGGAAATCAAACCGCTCCCCAAGGGGACTCTCCTGGATATATACAATTCTCCATCAATGCATCGGGGGATTTGAGCAACATTATTTCTTTCATTAAAGACGTGGAATTCCAATCGCCGCAATTCCTGGTAAGTTTGGATGGTTTTAGTTTGAGCGGCGCAGGATCAAATTATAGTGTTTCGTTAGGTGGCAGAGTATTTTTCAAATAAAAAAGTATATGAAAAAATTTTTCAAAAATCATCCGGAAACGCTCCTGATAATCTTGGCAATTTTCTTTGTGATGGTCATAGCCATGTCTTTTGTGTTCGGCATAAAGACTGTAATCGTATCCCTTAATAATGCGGTCGGGTTAGGAGGAAAGGGAACCAATAGTGCGAACTTTGATATTAAGGGGGCCGCCGCTCTGGACTTGAAAGGGCTCGTGAAGTAATATAGTTTTTAATATTATATAGTAGCTGCGCGCTTAGCTCAGTGGTAGAGCGTCACATTGACATTGTGAAGGCCGGAGGTCCGATCCCTCCAGCGCGCACACTCCAGTGATAGGTGTTTCAAGACCGTAAGATATGAGGTTCCTGGGCGTCCTTGAGCCTTGACCCTCTAGTACACTGAAACTCTATCACATGAAAATACCGCGACGAAATCGTCGCGGTATTTTCATCTCGGGCTTTTCGTTCCGGCTACGATGTTTCCTGCGGCATCAAGCTGATCACTCTATCTTTGAGCATCAATCGGCTCTTGAGATTTGATAGCAGTTCGCGCTTCTCCGTAATCGTGCCTTCCGTCAGGATATATATGGCGTAGGATTTGGCATCGAATATCTCCGGCTCAGCATTCTGTTCACGACTTTTGCCCAAGGCAACCCTCCGGAACTTGTTGTATCGCGTAATTTCGTCTTTGAATTTTTGCTTCACACCTAGCTCGTTCATATCAAGCGTGTCGAGCATCGCCACGATCTGTTCGATGATTTCCTCCTCTTTGATGTACCCGCATTGACAGTTCACGTCGCGCTTCTTCGTGCAGCCGTAGTAGACGTACCGATGGGTATTCCCGTTCTTCTGGTATTTCCATTTTTCCGATGCTGTGATGCCCGATCCGCATAATCCGCACGTTATCAATTTCGTGAAGGCAAACTCTTTGTCGTTTTTTACCTCGCTCCGTTTCAATTGCTCCCGCGCCCGATCATACAGTTCTTTTGTTATGAGCGGCGCATGGGCACCGGTATACCATTTCCCCGATCCTTCGGGGAATTCGAACGTGCCGTAGTAAAATGTTTTCTGCAGGATGATGAAGATGTTCCCGAGCGAGAGGAATTTCCCGTTCACAGTTTTGAACTTGATGTCGTTCTTTAGCCACACATAGAGCCGTCGTCCCGACCACTGCTCATTCGCGACTTTCTCGAACATCTGGCGGATGATAGGAGCACGGACAGGATCCACGATCACTTGGCACTTTCGATCTTTTCGTTTCTCGTTCAAGTAACCGGTGGGCGCGATACCCGGCCAGAGGCCTTGTTCGACGCGCGTTCGCAATCCTCGCTTCACATTCTCCGATTTGTTGTCATTCTCGAGTTTCGCTGTCGAGCACAGAATCATCAGCATAAACTTCTCGCTTGGATTGTTTGTAAATTTCTGCGAGAAGGTTCTGATTTCCAAAAGTAGCTTCTGATCCATGAGATCGACGAGCGCACCGAGATCGCCCGCATTTCTTGAAAGGCGATCCGGCGCCCATGTGAGGATGCCTGTAAATTTGCCGGATCGGATATCAAGAACGAGCCCGTTGAAAACCTCTCTTTGCCCTACGGCTTTGGCGGAATGGCTTTCCTTTCTGATCTCAGCGATCTCGAGTCCATCGCGTTCCGCGATCTTGATCATCTCCTTGATTTGGCTGTCTATTGAAAGGACTTGCTGTTCCTCGCTCTCTGTACTCTTTCTTGCATACAGACAGTAGGCGACCTTTACTGGCAGCGGCTGGTTGGTTGAGGTCGCCGCTCCTGCCGACCCCTTAGTTTGGTTAGTCATACCCTAAGGGATGACGCAACCCCGCCCAGGAGTCCAGAGCGTCCTGGGAACCTCCCAAAACCCCTAAAATCTCTTATTTGCATTGTAAAAGGCCCTATAACCTATGATAACCTATGAAGGTATTGACTTTACAAAATAGATCGATTAGAATAGGGTTAACGGTATGCGTAAAGATATACAAGCAAAACTCAAGGGAATGCCGGAATTGCTCTCTATCAGCCAGGTAGCTGAGATTTTTAATATTCACCCTGATACTCTCCGGAACTGGGAAAAGGACGGTATTTTAGTGCCCTTGCGGGCTGGTAAGCGCGGCGATCGCAAATACCGTCCGCAGGACATTCAGGCCATCGTGGACAAGATGGGCAGCAAACTCACCCTGCCGCAGCTTGAGCAGTTTCTTTGGAAGAGCGCCGATATTCTTCGCGGCAAGATTGATAGTTCCGATTATAAAAAATATATATTCGGACTTCTTTTCTACAAGCGTATCAGCGACGTATGGGACGAGGAATATAAGCGCGTCATGGAGGAATACAAAGATGAGACTATCGCGCGGGCCGACTACAACCATCGTTTTCAAGTACCGCCGGATTGCCGGTGGTCTGTTATTGAGGAACAGGCGGAAAATATCGGTCCGAAGCTTAACGGAATTTTTGATAAGCTCACGAATGCAAACAGCCCTAAACTGGACAAAATTTTTGATGATCTCGATTTCGCCCATAAAGATAAATTTCCGAACGAAACTACTCAGCGTTTAATAAACCACTTCTCGCAATATAATTTTGGCGACACTTACATCAACTCCGACCTTCTTGGAGATGCATATGAATATCTCATAAAGCAATTCGCGGCTGATGCCGGAAAGAAAGGTGGGGAGTTTTACACCCCGCGCGAAGTTGAGCGTGTCATCATCCAAATTCTTAATCCCCACAAGAAAGACCACATATATGATCCCACGGTTGGGTCCGGTGGTTTTTTGCTCGAAGCCTACCATCACTTAAAAGAAAAAGAGGGCGAGAAAATTGCTCGCACGCTCTATCTATATGGGCAGGAGATAAATATCAGCACGTTTGCGATTGCCAAGATCAACATGTTCCTCCATGGACTTGATGCAGCTGATATTCAACGCGGCGATACACTTGCAAATCCCCAATTTCTGAATCCGAACGGAACATTAAAAACCTTCGACATCTGCGTGGCAAATCCCCCCTATTCAATCAGTGACTGGGAAAATGAAATGTTCAAAGAACGGTATGGCCGAGTGGAGGGATATGAAATACCGCCAAAAAGTAATGCTGACTACGCTTTCGTACTCCACATCATTAAGTCCATGAACTCAAACGGCCGAGCTGGTATCGTGTTGCCGCACGGTGTTCTATTCCGTGCCGGTGCCGAGGGACGCATCCGAGAGCAAATACTCAAAAACGACCTTATTGAGGCGGTGATCGCACTTCCACCCAAGCTTTTCTATGGCACTGGTATTCCGGCGGCCATTCTCATCTTCAATAAAAACAAGTCAGACAGTCACAGGGGAAATGTCCTTATCGTTGACGCCGAGAAGGATTTTTCTGAAGGTAAAAACCAGAATTCGCTCCGCGCACAAGACATTCAGAAAATCGTGAAGGCGTATGACAGCTACAGAGATGTCGAGGGCTATGCCCGCGTTGTTAGCCTCAAAGAAGTCGAGAAGAATGAATATAACCTCAACGTGCACCGATACATAGAAAATGGCGATAAAGAGGAGGAAATAGACGTATCTGTTGTTCGTAAGGAACTTACTGCGCTCGAGAAGGAACGCGCTGAGGCCGATATAAAAGTCGATGAATTTTTGAATGAGCTTAAATATTGATATGGAAACAGCGCAGAGGATAATTCCGAAAGAATGGAGTATAAAAAAGGTTGAAGACCTTTTTGAAATAGGCCGCGGAAGAGTTATTAGTAAAAAAGAGATTCAACAAAACCCGGGACCATTCCCAGTATACTCTTCTCAGACTTCAAACGGTGGGGAGTTCGGGAAAATAGGAACCTATGATTTTGAGGGGGAATATTTAACATGGACTACTGACGGCATTTATGCTGGGGCAGTATTTTATCGGAACGGTAAGTTTAACTGTACAAACGTTTGTGGAACCTTAAAACCAAGAGGGCATATTGATGCTCGATTTTTCTCTTACCTGCTGCCGTTGTACGCAGGGCGGCATGTCGTAAGAACCGCTAATCCAAAATTGATGAACAATGTCATGGCAAGGGTTTCAATACCAGTCCCGCCAATTAAGGAACAGAAGAAGATTTCAGAAATTTTAGTGGCGGTTGATCGGATAATTCGAGGCACGGACGAGATTATCGCCGTTACGGGGAAACTTAAGCGAGGGCTAATGCAGCATTTTTTTGCCAAAAGCGAATGGAATAGAAAAAAGATTGCTGATATTGCAGAAGTTGTCACCGGTGGTACCCCAAAAACATCGGTCCCAGAATATTGGGATGGTTCAATCCGATGGATGTCATCCGGCGAGGTTAATCTAAGACGGGTCAGGGATACGGAAAAAATGATCACACAGAAAGGATTTGATAATTCTAACGCGCGAATGTTACCTCTTGGGACGGTAATGGTTGCGTTGGCTGGTCAGGGGAAAACTCGAGGGAAGGTAGCAATATTAGAAATTGAGACTACGTGCAACCAATCTCTTGCCGGGATTATTCCGAACGCGAATCTTTTATCGAATGAATTTCTCTTTTACAACCTCGAATATCGTTACCAAGAACTGAGAGATATTAGCGGCGGCGAAGGTCGCGCAGGATTAAATCTAAAACTGATCAAAGAGTTTGTGGTTCCAGTCCCGCCACTACAGGAGCAGAAAAAGATTGCAACAGCCCTGACGTCAATCGACAAAAAGATTTCAATCAACCAGAAATTAAAAGCCGAGCTTAATCTTCTCAAAAAAGGTCTCATGCAAGATCTTTTGAGCGGAAAAGTACGGGTAACCATCTAAAGATATGAAAGATAACGGCATCATAGAAAAAATATATGACATCGCGACTAGCCATTTCCACAAATGGTATGGTCTTCTTTCCGCGCTTCTTTTAGAGGCCATTGTCCTGCTTTTCGTTTATGGATTGGTGCCGAAAGGAGAAGTTCCTTTTGGATGGTATGTCATGGGGATGTCTGTCGTAGCAATTATTATATTGGCCGGCTGGGCGTTTTACGTTTGGCATTATCCAAAACGATCGAAGGATCGACTTGGAGTTGCGATTGCAGTTCAAATCGAAAACTCTGAAGACGCAAAGTTTTTTAAAAAGGACTTCCTTACCCCATTTAAGAGCAAAATTCATGAGTTGGATTTGCCATTTGATGTCTTAGTACTTAGAAACCACCAGTCGGAGACAATTGAGACGATTGAAGATGCCAGGCATGTTTTAAAGAAGACGCGGGCGCATTTCTGCATTTGGGGTTCGATAAAAAAGAGGAGTGGCGCTCCCGCCGGAGAAAAATATCTATTTTCACTTCGTGGCATCGTTATACACCGGCCGATACAAGAGGTTCAAAAAGTGCTTCTTCGCAAAGAGTTCGATGCGCTTTTGCCCAATACTGTAATTTTTGAGGAAAACTTGGAGTTTCAGGCTTTTGAGTTCAGGGCAAACCAAGCTGTTACTGCCCTCGACTATATTACCGGACGAGCTGCTCTTTTGTCCGGCGATTTCAATACCGCAATTCGTTTACATGAATCTTTGCTTAAAGCCATAGAAAGCGGTCAATCTTTTCCGATCAGTGAGGACGCCCTTAAGAAACTGCTTTCCCTCGAATACGACCAGAAGGCTGGCTTTGAATTTTTTAACCCCCCTGCCGCAGGTACATATCAGGAAAGTATACGGAAATCGCTTCAATACGATCAGAATAATTACGGTGCGCTTCTGAAGAGGGCAATCGTTGAATTTAATAACGGTAACGGTGATGCGCGCATCGCCATGAATACAATCAAGGAAGCTAAAAATCACGCAGGCGGTGGCTACCACTGGTTATACAGCAAGGCATTTTTACACTTCTGGCTTGAAGAATATAATGATGCACTCCAGTGCTGTGAAAAATTGAAGGAAAAAAGTTATGGCGGCGAAGAAATTACCGTGGCGGAAGTAATCCTTTTTAACGAGAACCTACTAAAGACTTACGATAAACCGCAATTATATTATTGGCTTGGCTTTGTAAGTATTGTGAAAAATAAAAATCTTTCTATAGCTGATAAATACTTTCAGCAATTTCTGGAACATGCGAATGATTCTACGAAAGATCTTAAAACACGCGCCGAGAGTTATCTCTCGAGCATCAAAAAGGAAATCGGCTACTAATATGAAATTCAACGAACAACATACAATTGAAAATCACATCATCAAGTTTCTCAAAGAGGAGCTTGGTTATGAATACATCAAACCACAGGAATTTGCGAAGCTGCGGGAATTTGAGAATGAGTATGTAATCGTTTCGTTACTTACTGCGGCCGTAAAGAAAATCAATGGAATTACCGATGAAACAGAAGCGCAAGCGGTGGTGCGCGAGATCAAAAAACTCGACTCGAATGAGGCATTTTTAAATGTCCTTCGAAACGGGGTTAACCTGAAGGACCCCGAAACCGGAAAGATGCGCGACTATTTTGTTGTTGATTATGGCAAACCCGAGGATAACCACTTCGTTGTTACGAACCAGTTTTATTTCGAGGGCAATTCAGAAAATATTCGCCCGGATGTGATGGTATTCCTAAACGGTTTGCCAGTGGTTGATATTGAGGCCAAGAGCCCAACTGTCTCAAGTAGCATTGATTACTCCAATGCCGTAGGTCAGATAAAACGATATGAGCGCAATGCATTTAAGCTTTTCTGGTCGAACTGTTTCAATATTGCTTCCGATGGCCTGAAGACCGTATACGGCGCTACCTACGCTCCGGCGGAATACTTCTTGCAGTGGCGAGAGGAAGAATTGGAGAAAAAATATGGCGAAGAGCTCGAGGTGACCCTCGCCGCACTTCTCTCGCATGATCGCCTGCTGGATATTATTGGGAACTTCATTCTCTTTGAGAAAGAGCAGGAAGGAGCCGTGAAGAAAATTACCCGTTACATGCAGTATCGGGCAACGAATAAGATTATTGAACGCGTCCAAAAAGGAGAAACGAAACGCGGCCTCATTTGGCATACACAGGGGTCGGGCAAATCTTTTACGATGTTTTTCACTGCGTGGAAGTTGCGGTTTGACAAGAAACTCAAAAATCCGAAGGTTTTTGTATTAGTGGATAGGATTGATCTTGATGACCAGCTCTATAACACGTTTCTCAATTGTGGCGGACAAAATGTAGTCCGGGTAGAGTCGCGGCGCGATCTTGAACGCAAAATCCAATCTCCGGAGCGTGGTATTTTCATTTCTACGATTCAAAAGTTTTCCGAGTTGGGAGATGAAGTAAAGAACCTCGATGAAAACATTATCGTGCTTTCGGATGAGGCGCACCGGGATAATGAAGGCATCTCGGCGATTAACCTACGCAGCGCCATGACGAACGCCTTCTTCTTCGGCTTTACTGGTACGCCGATTGATCGGGTAACGCTCAACACGCACCGCAACTTCGGCGAGGAGGGAGAGCGCTATCTTGATTACTATTCTATCCAGCAAGCCATTGATGATGGCGCGACGTTGCCGGTTACTTACGAAGCACGACTTTCTAAATTCTTTATTGACGAAGAAGAACTCGATAAACAGTTTGACGAGCTTACTGTGGGTTTGAATGAAAAAGAGAAAGACCGAATTTCAAAGAAATATGGCAAGAAAGAAGCGATCATAAAGCTCGATAGGCGCATGGAGGCGATTGCTCGGGATATCGAGGAGCATTTCAAACTCTATGTTGAACCAGCTGGCTTCAAGGCGCAGATTGTTTGCTATGACCGCGAGGCAACTGCGAAGTATAAAAAACTGCTTGATCAGCTGGTCCCCAAAAATTGGTCCGAGGTCATCTACTCTCCCGGCGATGCTAACACCGATCCGGAAGAATTACGGACATATAATACGACGAAGGCGAAGCGTGAGAAGCTCATTAACGAGTTCAAGGATCCTAATAGCCCTCTGAAGTTCTTGCTCGTTTGCGACATGCTTTTGACTGGCTTTGATGCGCCAGTCGAGCAAGTGATGTATCTCGATAAACCACTTTGGGATCACAATTTGCTGCAAGCAATAGCACGTACAAACCGTATTTACCCGAATAAGGGAGCTGGCAAGATTATTGATTATTACGGCATTACCCGGAGTCTTTACAAGGCGTTGAACTTCGACGAGAGCATCGTGGATTCCGCGATGATTAATATCGACAAACTTAAGGAAGAATTCGGTGAGGTTTTGGGTGAGCTTAAGAACCTTTTTGTCGGTATCAATATCGAAGATCCATCCATTGAAAATCTTCGCCGCTGTCTCAAGATCTTTGCGGACAATATCGAAAAGCAGAAGTTCTTCCAAGAGAAATACGCACGTCTTAAACTCCTCTTTGAAGTCCTGGCACCGGACCCGTTCTTAAAAAAGCACATTCGCGCTTTCGAATGGTTCACAAGCGTATTCATCGCTTTCGAGAAAGAATATGGCATGAAGGAGTCCGATGCAGAGTTACTCGCGAAATATGGCGAAAAGGTAAAACAGCTTATCCAGCAACGGGTTGACTACGAGGGCATCACCAAGAACTTCCGCGAGCTTAACGTGAACGATCTTTACGTGATGGAGCGGCTCAATAAGATGGATGACGATGAAAAGGCGCTCAATCTGGAGAAGATGTTGAAGCAGGAAATTTCGATCAACGTAGATACGAATCCGGCCTACAAGAAATTCAGCGAGCGGCTCTTGGCGATACGAAAGGAATTCGAACAGCACCAGATTGACCTTGCCGAGCGCATTAAACGCTACCAAGAGCTTTTGTCGGATATAAAAAAGAAAGGAGACGAGGCGAAGGAGCTCGGTTTCACGCTCAAGGAATATGGCCTATTCGTTATTTCGGAGGAATTTATCGTCGACAGCGATAAAGCCGCAGTGCATGAGTTCATCAAGGAAATGACTGGCCGACTGGAAGAAATGCTTGACGAAGGTTGGCAGGAATCCTCCAAGCGAGAAGAATTTTTAAAGGAAGCCAAGAGGATCATTCAGGAGCTTGTGCTCAAAGAATACAAAGGGAAGATAAAGGTCAACGACTTCCACAAGTACTTGAATCGGCTGATTGATATCGTAATTAAGAAATTCTGAAATGCAAAAACAGATCGCATTGCAAAATAAGAAAGTCGCTTACATCCTCCGAAAAAGCAAACGGGCCCGGAGGATGCGCCTTGCGGTGTATTGCGATGGATCTGTTGTGGTGACGATGCCACACGATCTTCAGGAAACTATCGCTGAGCGATTTATTCGAGAAAAAACCGAATGGCTATTTTCAAAGTTGGCGTTTTTCAAGCAATTTGAGGGCAAGCCGGTTGCACGATATAGTCATGACGATTATCTCAAGTATAAGGATGGCGCTCTTGCGCTTGTCCAAGATAAAGTTAATCACTTCACCAGCCAGCACGGATACCGATATAACAAGATCGCGATTAAAAATCAGAAGACGTGCTGGGGCAGCTGCTCCCGAAAAGCCAATCTGAATTTTAACTATAAGATCTTGTTTTTGCCAGAAAACATTCAGAACTATATCGTTGCACACGAACTGTGCCACCTAAAAGAATTCAATCACTCGAAACAGTTTTGGAAATTAGTGGCAAATGTAATACCGGAATATATGGAGATTCGTAATCAGCTCAAAAAGAGCGGGGTAAGTTTTTATTAATCCTACGTGGAAGAAGCTAAATTTCTAAATTCATGGATAGCAGAACCCCATTTATAAAAGAAGTCGCGAAAACCATCGCGGAAAACCATGCTAAGGGCAGCGAATCTTTTATATTTGGCATCTCCGGCAAATGGGGTGAAGGGAAAACTTACTTTTTGCACGATCTCAAAAAAGAACTCAAATCTCGTGATAGCTCTTTCGAGATTTTTGACGTAAATGCATGGAAATTCTCTGCTGATAATATTTCTTTCCTTAGAAATTTCTTAAAAGCTCTCTATCAAAAAAGCGACTTTTGGACAGAAGACGATTTCCGATCATTATATTTTGACACTTCAGAAAGTGGTATTCATTGGAAAAGATTTGCAACTCTTGTTCTGGTATTGGGCGCTGCTGGCTGGGTCTATTCGCAGCCCGAAGTTTCTAGCTTTATAAACGGCCTCGCTCCGCAATGGAAGATCATATCGTCGTTAATTTTGATCCCAACATTGCTTGCTGCTGTGGGTAAAATCGTGATTATTCAAAAGAGTGATCATGCGATTTCAACACTCGACAAATTCGATGACCTCTTAAAAAGGATAATCGCGCAGTTTAATATTGAGCAGAAAAAAGTAGTGGTATTTGTTGATGACCTTGATCGAGTAACTCCTGAGGTGGCGAGGGACGTCTTAGATAATCTCAGAACATTTTTCGACAAAAAGGAGCTTACTTTTGTCGTGACCGGAGATCATACTGTTTTAGAAAGATATCTTGGCAAAGATCTTCTCCCGGACGAAGATGTACCGACACAGCTCGAAGAAGGGCGCAGATTCTTAAAAAAGATATTCAACGTTTATTGGCGCTTGCCGCTTCCTATAGAAAACGAGGTGGCAGTCTTCGTTGAAAACGAGTTTACTAAACGCTCCTCTGCCTTAAACGAAATGCTCACCGAAGAAGAGGATAGAAACAAATTCAAAAATTATCTAAAAAAGTATTTTGAAAAAAACTTCCGGCAAATAATTAGATTCTTGGACACCACGCTTTTTAATTTTCAAATCATAAAACAGAAAGTGTCGGATGGCGACGATACACAAAAGCGATATTTTGAGGAAGTTGCAAAACATCCCTTGCTGATAATACGCATCTTAATGATTCAAGAATTATGTGCGCCTTTATTCGAAAAAATACTCAATGAGCCACAAATCTTAAGCGATTTAGAATACGCTGTCGATAAAAAGGATTCTGCCAAAGTAAATCAAATTGTGGACGATCATAAAAAATATCTTTCTGACGCTCAACAGGGCTTCATAAAGAAATTTCTTTATGAAGAACCACGTTTTTACGAAGGGACGAACCTGACAGTGTCCGATCTTCGTCCGTTTCTTTTCTTAGCTGCGGATGCTAGCTTTGGTGACCAACGGGGACCGTCTAGTGACGATTTTATGATTATCGTTGATGGCGGAGATCCAGCGCAGGTCAAAAGTTCACTGGTGTCTATCGGCGAAACTAAAGCAAGGGCAGGAGCCAAAGCATTTATTACCCAATTAACTAGTCTGGCAGAACCAGCAAAAACCAATCACATTAAAACCTTAGTCATTGCGCTCGGGGATTTACCACCAGAATATGTGATGCACAAGATTTTTGCCGAAGAGCTGGCATCTGTGGATCTAAGCTCTACAAATACTACCGCATCGGCAAATAAGTTAGGAGCATTTAATGCGTTTTGGGCATGGTTAGACATAGTCAAAGATGCAAGTTTACTAGCGTCATATCAAGATAAATTTCCCTTTACAAGTGCCTCAGAGATTGATGCTATCAAAATTGATAAAGCCGGAGTATTTACTAGCAGCGTTGCTACGCGTTGGCTTAAAACTTACTACTCTCAAGATACCCAGGACGCCGTAAACAAGATGTTGAGTATTTTCCCGAAGCTTGATCTTCCAGAAGTACACAAGCATATGGCGGGAATGGAAGAAGCATTAGCAAATGAATTGATACGCGACGCCAATGCAGAATGGAGGGAAAAGCGATTTAGTCTAATAAAGGACTTTACTCCGGAAGGCAAAAAAGTGTTACGCCAAAAAATATTTGAACAAGCCTCAGCGTTAAATAAAGATATTGTACGGTGGGCAATCGGCAAATCCGGTGATCTATGGGAAACAACAGAAGTCGAGACTGCAGTACTTGAAAAGCTGGAAACGGCTCAAAACTTTAACGATATAGCGACTGCGCTTAGGTTTATCGTTGATAATAAAATTAGCTCACCAGAATTACTCTGGCCGAAAGTAATTCCTAAACATGCCACGCTATTAATCGATAATTTGCCACAAATGATCAACGAATCGTATCAAGCCATTTCGCCATCAGAAGAATACGCAAGCCAGATTATGGATCCCCTGATTCAAAAAATAAAGGGGCTCGGTGAGGCGGAGCAAATCCAGTGGCTTGATTATATAAAAAAGCCGAAATGGCTTTGGGCAAAAATTACTAAAAAACCGTCCGTTAGGAAATTTGCTGCTATCCAAAAATCTACTAACGATCAGCTCAAACAAGCTCTTACCGACTCTTTGGCAAGCTGGGATGAATCGGCTTAATATAGAACCGGTTACCAAACGACAACCAGTCCGGAGGTGTTATGGGCTATTATTATCCTAATACTGCTCGCTCCCTTCTTTTAAGTTCCTTCATGATAAAACCCGAATTAATCGGCTTCCTGAAAAGAAAACATTGGGGTCGGTTTTTCTCGGGAACAACATAATCGACAAGACTTTTCCCATGAGGTAAACCGCAGTGCACTTGGTGAACGAATTCTTTTCCATACTTCGGATCATTAAAATCGCAGTAATACAAAATTTCGTCGGTACTCAACTGAAAACAATGAGAGTTGCCGTGTCCGAAAAAGTAAACTTCTTTGATGTTTTGGTTGCTCATTATTTTCTCTACATCGGAAATATTTGAGTCGGGATAGAATGAAAAATTTTGCTGCTTAGCCTCTAAGAGTTTTACCAAACCCTTTATTTCGCGCTTGAGAAAAATTGGCTTGACCCACCCTTCAAGAGTGAACCAATTCGAGTGTCCGAGAACGACGACCGCTTCGGTGGGCGCGTTTTGACTAAATTTCTTCAAATATTTCCTTACAAAAATATTTTGGAGTGGCCAAAGCACCAAAAATATTGGAGAGAAGAAAAACATCAGAAATTCTTGGCCAAAATAAACGATTCCCACGATCAGCACGAAGAACAGATGAACAAAGAGAACCGGCAACAGGTGACCCGTTCTTATCCATGCATAAACGAGCACGCTCACGTAGGCGAAAAATAAGGGCAGCTTAAATTCAAGCCTTTGAATTGTCTTTCCGAACTTGCTTTCCGGTAATAGCATGTATGTTTCAGGAGCATAATTCAGTGTTTGTAAAAAATCAATCTATTGAACTGGGAAGGTTTTTGACCATCTTTTTTCACCCACCGTGATGCAGCGGGTTTTTTGTGTTTCGCAAAAATAAATCAACAACTACCATGAACAATACAAAAGAAGGGCTGTTGGAAAATAAACCGACGGCCCTGCAACAAAAACTAGAACCCCAGAATCGCTATTGCCTCTACGCAAGGAAATCATCGGAGAGCGAGGAACGTCAGGCGCTATCCATCGACTCGCAGGTCAAAGAAATGTATAAGATCGCGGAACGCGATCATCTCCTGGTAATCGAAGTGCTGACTGAATCTCACTCCGCAAAAAGCACCGCCCAGCGTCCGGTGTTCAATCAGATGGTCGAGAACGTCAAGAACGGAAAGTACGACGCAATTCTCACGTGGGCGCCGGATCGTCTGAGCCGCAACGCGGGCGATCTGGGGCAGCTCGTCGATCTCATGGATAACGGTCGGCTCTCGGAGATCCGCACCTACGGCCAGCTCTTTAAGAACTCGCCGAACGAAAAATTCCTGCTCATGATTCTTTGCAGCCAAGCGAAACTCGAGAACGACAACAAGGCGGAAAACGTGAAGCGTGGCCTCCGGGCAGCTTGTGAGCGCGGCTGGCGTCCTTGCGTACCGCCTATTGGTTATATGAGCGGAAACCGCAAGGATCGCCCCGGGGAAGTTTTTCTCGATAAGGCGCGTGCGCCGATCTTAAGACTGTGCTTTGAGAAGGCCGCTGAGGGATGGTCGTCAAGGAGAATCGTGGTTTGGCTTCGCAGCATCAACTTCACAACCCCAAGCGGCGCGTATATGCCGTTGAGCGGCATACAGAAAATGCTCGCGAGCACCTATTATTACGGCATGTTCGAATATCCGGTGGGCAGCGGTAAATGGTACAAGGGCCATCATAAAGCCTTGATCACGAAGGATCTCTTCGATCGCGCACGAGCGCAGATTGACAGCCGCCGCACGGCGCGGCGAACTGAGCGGAAATCGTTTGGCTTTACCAAATTTTTGCATTGCGGCTTTTGCGGGTCCAACGTAACGGCAGAAGAACACTACAAAAACCTGAAGGATGGATCTCAATCACGCTATATCTATTACGGATGTAATCGCACAAAAGGATTGACGTGTCCTAATGTATATATCCGCGAAGAGTTACTCGTGAAACAGCTCGCCAATATCATTGATCAAATATCGCTCGATGAACTGGGCATACGCAATCTCCTCGGCAACGAAACGGAACGGATGATGAGCTTCCATAATCAAGTGATGGGTATTCCGCGCGAGGCGATGACGCCGGAACAGAAAGATGTGGACATCAGGGAATACGCCAAGTATCTTCTCGCGAGGGGCAATATGGAAGAGAAGCGGATACTCCTCTGCAACCTCAAAAGCCGCCTCGTGCTACGGAACAGAGTAATATTTCTCGAAGAAGCAGACGGCATCTCATGGAAGGAATACTTCGGGCATCTGCGAAAGTGCCCCGAGTGCGGATCGAAGAACATCAATGAAAGCGGATCGCACGCGCATTGGAAATTCGGCGACGCGCCGATCGATGACACGCCACGCGTCATTTATTTCACCTGCATGGATTGCGAACGCTCTTGGAAGCAGGTCAACGAAGGCGACCTCCGGCTTTTGCGTGTCTACACCGTCGCGCTCGAGAAAAACGGAGCATGGATCAAGACGCCCGGCGAATCGGAGATTTTTGTCACGTCTACTTTTGTAGCCCGTTTTAGCGATCCAGTGGAATCCAGTGGGAAAAAGATACGGCCGAAACATATTCTGGGAGCAATGTCCTATGACGCCTACAAGAACGCTTATAAAACTACGATCGAATACGATGACGGAAGTGAACAGACATTCGACATTCCGAGTCTTCGCGGACTTAAGAACCCAGGGGAAGGCATGAAGCCGATCGGCAACAAAGATGGCCTGATGGAATACGAAGAAAAATAGATCTCGTTATCTGGATATCTGTTGAACATCCTGTGCATAAACCTGTCCAGATTTTGGACAGGTAGGTCAAACCTGTCCACTTTCTGGACGTCCAGAAAGTGGACACTACAAAAGAAACTTATATACAAAATAATTATAGCAATAAAAATTGTGGAAAACTCGGAAATACTACACCCAGCAACTCCCGCCGTTGCTCTCCACCCAGTTTTTCCAGGTATCCCATGCCCGGTCGTTTTCTAGCCCTCCAATGGCATCAATAACCGCCATACTGAAGGCATCGGCAAGGTCATCGTGGTTTTCGATGCCGAATCCCGTAAGTTGAGAAATGAGTTCTTCCGCGCCGTGGCGTGGGAAAACAATTGTGCCGTTCTGGATAAGTTCTCCGGTAAGAGCCAGCCGCGATCTCTTATCCCCGGTATTCTTGATGCCTTCAACATTGCAGCCAGCTTCATTTACCGCCTGCACATAAATTTCTTGGAAGCCGTTCGATTCAACGATGAATTTTGGGCGTATATTCCCCGTTTTGAAATATTTGTCCATCGCCCGCATAGTACGCACCGCCTCCGGAAACGAAACCCGTTCATTGAAAGGGTTCGGAATGACGTACAATCGCATATCATTCCCGTGGCCATATCTTTTTATTCCCACCATGGCCGTATAGTCGGCGCCGTCTCTTTGTGAGATTGCAAGATCGACGCCGATATGGACGTCTCGGCATTCAGTCGTAGGAAGTTCGTCATAATGTTTGATCCACTCCGGGAAGACCACCCGCGTATTGTCGGAAACGATATTCAAAAGATACTCCTGCTGCCAGGCGATCTCGTTTGCGACGCTATGCCGTAACTCATCGATTTTCTCTTTCGTATCGAACTTGCCCGGCCAGAGGCAGTCGCCGTGTTCGTCGAGAAGCGGGAACCATAAATAGACACCCCGCAATTCCTTCTCGAATATTTTCCGTTTCAACCGCATCATGAGTGAATCTTCGTGCAAAAGATTTCCCACGATCACGATTCGTGTGCCAATGTCGCCCAAGGGTACCACTTCGCGTGTGAACCAATCGAATATCTTGTTTCGGCCCTCCAGCGTTTTCGTAGAGTTGATATCCTCAATATCGTCCAAGATGAGAAGGTCAGGGCGATGCTCGTAGTGGCGGAGGCCTCGGATACTCTGGTCGATAGAAGCGATCATGATTCTCGCCCCTGTATTCTGGAATACGATCGAGGACATGGCCCACTCTCCGGCTGACTCCACGCGAAAAGGGCCGAGGTCGCTTTTGAGGAGCGGGTTGTTCTCTAGCTCTCGGCGAAGGTTTGCCATATGTTGCCGTGCCTGCGCCTGGGTTTGGCAAATGATAAGGACGAACTTCTTTTTCTGCACGCCGAGGATCGCCCACAACGCATACGACAAAGTAATCAGGGTAGATTTGCCGCTGCCTCGAAACGCCACGATGCAAGCCAATCTATTCGACATATCCTCTGTGATTCGAAAAATATCTTTCTGAAATTCGGCTACCGGGTACTTGATGTAATGCGCGAGATAAACCGAAAAGAAGAGGAGATGGCTTTCGCGGGCAACTGCCTGACGCACGGCGCGGTCGTTCGCGATTGCCTCAAGTAAATTATTTTGATTGTTCGTTGTCTGTTCCATGATTTTCAAGATTTATGTTTGCAAGTTCAAGAGCTTTTCGCACCAACTCCTTTTGTTCAGGAGAAAGTTCTTGGATCGTATTTATGGTTCCCTCGATCTCAAGTTTTGGAGCGTACTTTGGATGGTGATGCCGGAGCCAGAGTTGTACAGCGGGAAAATGCTTGTCGCGGACGAGAGAGATGAGTTGGGATTCAGACATGTCGGTAATCAAAGCCTCGCCTTCGGCGATTGCTTTTTCTGCATCCTTCAGAAATTCTTTGTCCTCGTCCCGCCAGTTGTAGTACGTGGAACGGGAAAGTTGCGCCCGTTCAAGCGCGACCTGCAGAATCGGCATTTTGCGGAATTGATCGAGCAAAGATGCCTTGTCTTTTGCCATCCGTTCCGCAATCGCCTTGTTCCAATTTTCCCGAGTATCACTCATTGATCTTCGTGGCTTTGAGGCCCGTTAGTTTCTCGAATCGACGCTTGATGACTTCGGCATAGACCGGAGATTTCTCCATGAGACGGCACCGGCGCTTCATCTTCTCGCAGGCGATAAGTGTCGATCCGCTTCCGCCGAAGGGCTCGATAACGATATCGTCCCGTTTCGTGAGTACTTTGAGGTACGGAATGAGAATCTGAATGGGCTTCGTACCGAAGATGATTCCTTGGCCGGACGATTTTTCATCTGCCGCAACATACTCGATGAAATCGGTCGGGCAGATTTTCTTGCCCTTTTCGTACCCTTCCCACTGTGGCTTGCCGGAGGTGGCATAGAGAGCATTCTCGTATTCCTCTTGGAAAAGAGAATCGGATTCTGGCTCAAGGTTCAACGCAACCTCGCCTTGTGTACCAACGACCGCAATGTCGTTCTTGTTGAAGAATTTGTACTTCGCCGCAAATCCTTGCACGCGATTCGGCAGGTGCCAGGCGATCGTGTTGCGGTACTTCCAGTGTTTCTCGAGCGCATTCCAAATCGTGCGGAGATTTTTCGGATGCTCGAAGATGATGATCGAGAAATCCGGTTTCTGGATCTTCGCCACATTCGCCATCCAAAGATCGGAGAAGTTTTCCGGCAACTCATCGGTTTCGAGGTATTTGCGATCACGCTTCAAGCCGAAGCCTTCTGTGGCTTTTCCATTCCGCTTCTTGCCATGAAGATAATCCAGGATATACGGAGGATCGGTGAAACACATGTCCGCTTTTTTCTCGCCCATCAGTTTCAGAACATCGGCCTCGACCGTGGAATCACCGCACATCAATCGGTGCTCGCCCAACTGCCATAGATCTCCTTTCTGCGTTTCTATTTTCCCGATCTGCAATTTCTGTAATTCTTTCGCGAGATCGAATTCTTCGGGATGTTCGTCGATGCCAAAAATCTCATCCATTTCTTCCGACGAGAAGCCGACATCTTTCAGGAATTCCTCGCTGAAGTTCGCGAGCAGGTCCCAATCAAACTCTCCGGTATTTTTGTTGAGTCGGATATTCAACTCTTGTTCCTGCTTTATGTCTGGAATATTGATGTAGACCGCAGGCACCCTCTCCATCCCGAGTTCCTTCAGAACTTCGAGGCGGAAATGGCCTCCGATCACGACGTTTTCTCGACCTGGGGCGCAGTTGACCACAAGCGGATCAACGACCCCGAAGCGGCTGATTGATTCTTTGAGCTGGTCCGCGGCCGCTTTGTCGTGTTTGCGCGGATTGTACTCAGCAGGCTTCAGGCCTGCGGCTGGCACATACTCGATGTGCAATGGCATGGTGTTTTTCATGCTTTTAATTAGTTTATTTTTCGACTTTTTTGTAGGCAACGAAAAACGCCCAGACACGCATCCGTACCCTTGTACAGATGAATGTCTGGGCGTTCCAGACGATGCTCGATTCAGTTGTTAACTGCCCTACACAGGAAAGTATACCATGGCCTCCTCCCAATACTCAAGCTGCCCATTCTCGTTCACGAACCGCATCCCGCCGGTCACATGGATAAAGTTGAAGCCCCGGTGGCAGACGGGACAGGCGATGTCGAGGCTGCCGTCGCGGAACTCCGTCTTCACAACCGACTTCTGCCCGCGGTGGAACTTCACGATCTCGAATTCCCGGATGCCCGTGCGGCGGACGAGCGGGACCCCGCAGTCGCAGACGAAGAGATTGCCGACGGGCATGGCCTTCCCTGAAGTTGGTGCTAGTTTCTCCATGCCTGCATTATACCAAACAAGAGCCCGTTTTCCTTCAATTTTGATCCCGCCGGAATATATTTTTGCAGTGGCTGGCGTGGACAATTTAATGACCTACCCTCGGTGGGACGTTATGCCTTCCAATTTATTCGATTTCGGATTATTGTCATAAAATCGTCATCTTTGAGAGTCATATTGTAACCATGAAAGTCCTCATCGTAGAAGACAACGAAAAATTAGCTCAATCGCTTAAGCGCGGCCTTGAACAGGAAGGCTTCTCTGCCGACTACCTTCTCGACGGCGAATCAGGACAAAGAAGAATCGAAACCAAGTCTGATGCCTACAACGCAGTCGTATTGGACATTATGCTTCCCCAAAAAGACGGACTCGCGGTTTGCAGGGATTTGCGTGCGCAAAATATTTCCATACCGATTCTTATGCTCACCGCAAAGGACACCATCCCCGACAAGATCACCGGCCTCAACGTCGGCGCAGACGATTATCTCGTAAAGCCGTTCTCCTTCGACGAACTCGTGGCTCGATTGCACGTATTGATGCGCCGCACCCGTTCCGTGTATACCCATGAGTTGAATCTGAACAACGTCCGCCTGAACCCCCTCACGCGCCGCGTGTTCAAAAACGATAAGGAGATTAAATTGACTCAGAAAGAATTCGCCATCTTGGCTTACTTTATGCGGAATCCCGACAGAGTTCTCAACCGACAAGAGATTCTTGATCACGTATGGGATTATGATTTCACGACCTTCAGCAATCTTGTGGACGTGAAAATAAAAAACCTGCGCAAGAAAATCGATCCGAAAGGAAAAATCATCGAAACCGTATGGAACGTGGGGTACCGGTTCAATAAACAATAGCTATGTTCAAGAAAGCCAGACTCAAGCTCACTGCCTTTTATCTTCTCATCATCGTCGTGATCATCACGGCGTTCAGCTTGCTGCTATTCCGCTATACCGCCCAGCATCTGCGTGACAACATGGAAGAGGACTCTTCCCAGCGAGTCGCCGTTCTTGAACGGACAATCGGCGAACTGGGCTATGCCATCATCATCGCGGATGGCATCGTCATCGCATTTGCGGGACTTTTGAGCTACTGGCTTGCCGGAAGGACGTTGGAGCCGATTGGTGTTGCGCTTGAGGCGCAGGAGCAATTCAGCGCCAATGCTTCTCATGAATTGCGCACTCCCTTGTCCGTAGTAAAAAACGACGTCGAGGTTTTCTTGAAGAAACAACAGCCGACGATGGAGGATGCCAAAGCGGTTGCTTCGCGCAGTCTTGAAGAAATAGACCGCATGAGCGGCATGGTCGAAAACTTGCTCACGCTCGCACGCAGCAAGAAAACCGATGTTCCCATCGAACTTGAAGAAACCAATGTGGCAAAAGCCATAGATGTCGCCGTGAAAAAACTCCAGCGTTCAGCCGAAGCCAAGCACTTATCGCTTGTCGTCAAAAAAGAAAACGTCGCCCTTGTGCTGGGTAACGAACGGCTGCTTGAACAATTATTTTTCAATCTGATCCAGAATGCCATCACGTATACCAAAGAAGGAAGTGTTACGGTGGCCATCACGGCTTCAAAAGTCGTTACCGTTCAAGTTGCAGATACCGGCATCGGCATTGATCAAAAAGAGCTCGGACACATTTTCGAGCCGTTTTATAAAGCGGATGCATCTCGTACCTCACGTTCCAATGGGGTTGGCCTCGGACTCGCGATCGTGAAAGAGATTGTCGATAAACATAAAGGATCCATCCAGGTCGAGAGCGCACCGGGCAAGGGCACCGAGGTTACGGTTACGTTCCCTTTGTGGGATGAAAAGGCGTCATAGTTCTGTCATATCCATCCTATAGGGTTAAAAATATATGCCTTTCGGTCGATAGGCATATATTATCAAACAACTATCAACTTTTATGATATGAATAAAAAATTATTGATGCTCGTCGGACTCATCGCTCTCGTCGTTGGCGGAGCGAGCACTATCGCGTTTCAATCCCACGCGCAGAAAGCGTCGGATCAATCGGGAACTACCGACACTTCGACCGTGACGGCCGCGCCGTCGCAGGAAAATAAAGCGGGCGATACCGATAATATCCAAGACCAAAAAGGAGGCCCAGAAAAACCCGATGCCGCAATCTCGGAGAACGCTGACAAGGAAACTAACGACAGCCAGGATGCCACCTCGACGGTAAAACAAAGCGATTCACAGGATCACGGCGAAAGCAACGCTACCAGTACCGGTGAAACGGAAAACGGCGATTAGCGAATCACTGAAATCAGAAAGCCCCGGCGGGAGCCGGGGCTTTTCTTATCCCGCAGACCTTAAAGAATTGTCATAAATGCGTCATTTCTAACTGTGAAGATAAAGGAGTCGTTATCTTATTATAAAAAACCAATAAAAAAATTTTATGCCAGAAAGCCATACTGCGTCCTCGGTCGGCCATCAACTATTGCGGAAGGTTCCGCAAATCACGATCTTCTTTTGGATAATTAAAGTCCTCTGCACAACCGTTGGTGAAACCGCTGCGGATTTTTTGAGCACGAGCCTTAATCTCGGGCTGACTACGACCACGTGGATCATGAGCGCGCTCTTGATCTTCGTGTTGTTTTTCCAGTTCAAATCAAAAAAATACGTACCGGGGCTCTACTGGCTCGTGGTCGTTCTGATCAGCATCGTCGGCACCCAAATTACCGACAACCTAACGGATAATTTGGGAGTTTCCCTAGCGACAACGACCATCATCTTCAGTATTGTCTTGGCAGTGGTTTTCGCGGTATGGTTCCTGATCGAAAAAACCTTGTCGATCCACTCGATTTATACGAGGCAACGAGAGGCATTCTACTGGTTAGCCATTCTCTTCACCTTCGCGGTGGGCACGGCAGCAGGAGATCTTGTGGCGGAAAAATTCGCCCTTGGATACCTTACGGCGCTAGGCATATTCGCCGGTTTGATTACAGTCGTGACTGCCGCGCATTATATCTTTAAAGCTATCTTGGGTATGGAGCATAGGCATTTTTCCAGGAACGCAGTCTTGGCTTTCTGGCTGGCCTATATTCTGACGCGTCCTCTCGGTGCTTCAATCGGCGATTATCTCTCGCAAGCTCAAAGCGATGGTGGTCTAGGATTAGGAACTGTTGTGACCAGCGCAATCTTCCTTGGAGCAATTTTGATTACCGTTATCTACCTTACCGTCACGAAAAAAGACGTGGACAAGACTAAGGAACTGGCGTGAGAACTAACATAAATGAATAAAAAAGTTATCGCCATATTCGTCATCACGATTGCTGCGCTCGCCATGCTGTGGGCATACGCGTTTGGGCCTCTTTCGGGAACGATAACCCCAAAAGCGAATCCCGCCTCACTTCAGCCGACCGCAACACAGACGACGGTGAATAACCAAAACGTCGCGTTCAATGCGTATCATAATCGCGATCTCGCGGAAAACTTCTATACGATCAAGTTCCCGCAAACGTGGCAATCGCAGTCGTCGACCCAAGTCGGGAGTTATCAATTCACATTCAGCAACGGGAGCGGCTCCGCGGGGCTTCAGGATGTAGCCGACAACACGACACTCGAACTGTTTGTTTTAAGCCAAGATGAGCCGAATTTCAAAAAGACCGTTCCCGGATACAGTCGCATCAATTACCAGAAAATATCGGTGAACGGCAATGACGCATACCAGTTGACGTATCACAGCACTGCGAGCGGCTCGGATTACGAGACGGTAAAGACATACATCGCAGGTGTGGATCATGCCGCCGTAATCACTCTCGCTGCGAAGCAGAGCGACTTCGCAAATATGCAGCCGCTTTTCACATCCATCTTGAACAGCTTCCAATGGGAGAATAAATGACATGAGACAAATCTTCCTTTTCGTTTCGCTTGCGGTGTTGGGATTCGGATTCTACCTCAAGTTTTTCTATGACGTGCCCGACAGCCAGATCCAGATCAATTTCTTCGTGAGCTGGTTTTTAATCATCGTGGGCGGCGCAAGCATTTCGATGAATCTTTTCTGGAGCGGTTCCAAAAGGAAGAACAATAACGATGCCTGACATTATTGCAGCGGAAAACTTGAGCAAATCGTATGGCAGTAACAAGGCCGTGGACGGGTTGAATCTTCATATCAAGAAAGGCGAGTTTTTTGGTTTCTTGGGACCAAACGGCGCAGGGAAGACCACGACGATTCGGATAATCACGGGGATTTTGAAGCCGGACAGCGGGACGGTCGCGATCGACGGCAACGCTTCGGGGGATAAACAAAAAATCGCGCAGACCATCGGCGTTATCCCAGAGAGTCGCGGCTTTTACGATTGGATGACCGCCGTTGAATATCTCGGATTTTTCGCGGATCTCTATGGGATCGCCGGAAAGGAAAAAGAGGGGCGAATCAATTCTTTGCTTACAGAAGTCGATCTTCTGAAGCGCAAGCATTCAAGAATAGGGACATATTCCCGCGGCATGCGGCAGCGCCTCGGCCTCGCGCGGGCGCTTATCAACAATCCACAGATACTTTTTCTTGATGAGCCGACGCTCGGGCTTGATCCGCAGGGGCAGGAGGACATCCAGCTTCTCTTGAAAAAACTGAACACAAAAGGCGTTACCGTTTTTCTCTCGTCGCACCTTTTGAACGAGGTTTCAAATCTTTGCTCACGCATCGGAATTATCAATAACGGAGTTTTAATCGCCGAGGGCACTGTCAACGAATTGCGGGAGAAGACCAAGCTCGACAAAGACAAAACGCTTACCGACATTTTTCTCAATCTCACCCGCAACAACTAAAACTCATGTTCACTCACATTTGGAAAAAAGAAATACGGGGAGAGCTCTATACATGGAAAAGCATGCTCTGGCTTGTGATCGCATCGCTCCTCTTTAGCTTCACGAGCTATCTGTTGCTTACGAACCAGGAGCTAAGCCTCCTCGACCAGACGGAACTCCTGTGGCTTCTCGGCAAGATCATCATCGGGGTCGCGTTGCTCATCGTTACGATCGACGCTTCGTCCATCGTGAATGTTGAATTCGAAAAAGAAACAGCGGAGAGCTTATTTCTCTCGCCAATATCCCTCAAGGATCTCATCCTCGGAAAGCTTTTCGCTTCACTGACGCTCTGGGCCGCAATCTTTGTTATATCAATCCCATATATCATCGTCACATCAGCGGGATCGCATCTCGCGTGGGCGTTCGTGGGCTATGTCGCATTGCTTGGCACGCTCGGTGTCGTTGGGCTCGTTTTCCTGATCTTCGGGTTATCGCTTCTCTATCGCTCAAGCAAGAACACGATCACGACAGCACTCATCATTCTGCTTGCTTTTGCCACGCCAGCGCTTTTCACCTCGACCCTCAAGAACGACATTGTTTCGCAAACCTTCAGCGTCGTGAATCCGATCGATAACATCTTCAATTCGCTCGATAACGTGCTCGTGGACTACAAAACATCCCTACTGGAGAATTGGCAGTTTCTTTTGCCGCTTATCATATTCTGCGCCGTCGCATTCCTTTTCCTGTTCGTGAGCGCGAAACGATTTACCAAGCAAGGGATTATCAAAAATGATTAAGCCGATGAAAAATATATTCTTTTTGTTCGCGCTCTTGATCTCGGCGGGCTTTGTGGCGAACGCACATGCGGCTGCACCACCGCTCACAATGCAAATCCTTTCATCGAGTAGCTTGAGCGGCACGGCGGGTGATTTCGTGACCGTACAAGGTCAGATTGCCAATACCGGATCGCAGCCACAGAGCGACGTCACGACATATCTTTCGCTTATGGATAATCAGAACAAGCTCCCCGTCGATCTCGAAGACTGGAGCGCGGAGAAAGGACTCTATATAGGAACGATCGATGCACATCAAACGCTCCCATTGAATTGGAAAATACATTTCGTAAAAGCCGGAACGTATTCTCTCATCATTATCGCGGAGGCGTCGGGAAGCGACCTTCCGCAAGTAAGCAGTATCACTCAATTCAACGTGAGTCCGAAGCGGAACTTGAATCCCGGGCAGGTTTTGCCGGTCGCTCTTGGAACGCCGATCGTCCTTATTTTCATAATTTTTCTACTGGCCTACCGAAGGCGGGTGGAGGAATAACGTTTAACAAAAATTTTTTAGCTCCTCCTATGGCAAAGCTTCAAAACAGCGGCAAAAAACATACAGAACACAAACAAGAAAACCGAATCGAAACAAAAGTTGCCGCGTTTTATGATACCTACGACTACATCGCATTCTGGAAAGGAAGAGATTACGAAAACAAGGCGGACGTTATCGCCGTTTCAAAACTTCTCCGCAAGATTAAGAGTCCTCATAAACGGATTATCGATATAGGCGTCGGAAGCGGCAGGATGGTGCCGCTGTATGAAAGCAAGTGGGATGCATGCGTCTTTCTTGATCCTTCGAATGTCCAGCTCGAGATCGCACGCCGGGCCGTAAAGGAACCGGAGAAAGCTACCTTTATGCAGGGCGCGGCGGAATCCATTCCTCTCCCCGATGGCGCATGCGACACTGCGCTCTGCACGAGGGCATTCCATTACGTCGATCAACCCGACCGCGCGATTGCGGAAATAGCACGCATTCTGGTGCCCGGTGGCTATCTTATTCTTGAAATCCCGAACAAGGTGCATTTCAAGGCGAGGGTAGCCGCCTGGTTTTCGCCAAAGAAGCGTCAGGAGATATTCTCAAGAGATCCCGTGAGCCGTCTCGTCAAAGAGGTGGATATCGTTTTTCTCAATCACCATCCCGAAGCGATTGCCGTGGCCCTACAATCAAAAGGATTTGTTATCGAAAAAGTGCTTTCCGCATCCAACTTCAGGCATCCCTTGTTCAAGAAAATCATCCCCTTGGGCATTCTTCTCTTCGCCGAGCGTTTGCTCCAGAGGCCGCTTGCGGGAACATGGTTCGGGCCGAGCATCTATTTTTTGGCGAGGAAAATGAAAAAATAAAACCGTTTTATTTCATGAAGAAAACCTTCGTATCGATAATTCTTTTAACCTTTTTACTTGGCGGAGTTTCTTTTGCCCAAGCACAGAATTCTTCCTCCTCAACGAGTACGTTACGCTATCCAACGATCCACTTCCCGGGACAGATGCCGCCTCCTTCGCAAACCGGCGCGGCATCCCCGGCAAAGCATAAAACTTCGTCGAAAGCTAAACAGGCCAAGAAGCCAATTGTTAAGAAACCGACGAAGCCGAAAAAGAAGCTTGCCCCCAAGGTGAAAAAAGTTATAGGAGCCAAACCACCCAAACCGATCATAAAGAAAACCAAATGAGGAAAATATAAATGACATGCGCCCGGCTTCCAAGAAATATTATTATGTCGTCGCGGCCGCTGTTTTATTTTTCGTAGCTGCGGGCATGTTTTTGATCCCTCGGGTGATAACAGTTGTGCAAAAATCGGTTCCTCTGCCCACCGCGATCGACCCCAATTTCTCAACGCAAGTGAACGAGTGCTTTATTCCGGTTGCTGCCGCGTACGGATATTCGCTGCGCATCGTATCGGGTTTCAGAAGCATGGCACAGCAACAGCAAGTATACGACCAAGGCAGATTGGAAAATGGAGTTGTCGTCTCGGAAGCATCGCCCGGACACAGCCTTCATAATTATGGTTTTGCCGTAGACGTCGCCGACATATGGAGAGGATATAATATCAACTGGCCAAGGCTTATCGCAATCGGCGCGTATTGCGGTTTGGGCAACGGCGGTGTCGGAGATTATCCTCACTTTGAATACCGGGGCGGGCTTGTCACGGCGGATTTTGCCGCTGGCAAGAGGCCACCGCTGCTCACGCTCCCATGCGCGATTATGGACGCACGGGCAAAAGCAAGCAAACCGCTAACGCTCAAAGATCTTCAGGGCTGCGCCGCCCCTAAATTCTAACAAGGCATCGGACAGGCGAGTCGTATGGTGTTTTAGTATATTCATGGATTTCGATAAAAGCATTGTTATTCTCAATCAATTACTTTCTGACGAAAACCCCGAGGCATTTAACAGCTCGTGGATTTTGAAGCATGCGCCGAAGGTGTACCGCTTCATTTGGAAAAATGTCCGAACCGAAATTGGCACGGTAGACTGGGATCGCGTGACTTATGCGATCGAATGGAAATACCAGCGGCGATGGGCTCCAGGCAAGCAAAAGAAGAACATCGTTCCTTACGAGAATCCGGTCGAGGTTGAATCGATACTCAAAAAATATGAGGGCAAGACGTATGTCTTTGTCGCTCCCACTGATCTGAACGACCGCCGCGTTCGAGATATCATGAGTATCTCGCTCGTGCGGCTGGCGCAGAACGGCAATCTTTCAGCCAAAGAAGAATTGATGAAGCTTCTCGGTTACACAATTGCCGATTGGTTGGAACGTTTCTATTTCCTTTCTCGCTGGCAGGGATACGATGACCAAATTCGAGAAAATCTTGAGCGATGCATCCGCCGCTACCGCTACACCGGATCATTTGCGATGTATCTTTTTCGGACGCTTGAGTACGCAGGGCGTGGTATCCGGCCATTCTACGCGTATTCACTCGACAAGCCCGTCGCATGCGATGCTGAGAAGCGGATGATCGAGAACGTCGTCCAAGATACGGAAACAGGCGAGATACAGCTCTATGGCCGAGCATAAATTATCGCGCAGAAAATCGTGCGCAACTTTATCGGCTACAATCGGATATAATCGGCTATAGGTGGTATATCCGATTCCATTTTGGACTTATGGCCATTTCAGTTTTTGTACTGAATTGTTAAATAACTGAAATGACTATTTGTATGAAATGTTCCATTTTGGACAAAGTCCAAAATGCCCTCCGAGTGTCCAATATGTCCAAAATGGATGCGACCGCGAGGCTTCGGCCCTACCAAAATTTCCGAAAATGCCCTATAATTTTTTCCAAACCCAGCGATCGGGAGGCCTCAAAAGAGAGGAGAAGAAAACCCTTGGAAACGCTTGTGTGGTTGCATCCAAAGAGGTCGCAGACCGCTAGGGGGCACCAGTTAGTTTGTCCTTTGAAGAAATAATAAAATAGAGTCGTATTGAAACAGCCCTATTTTATTTTTTGTGCGCATGGTAGGAATCGAACCTACGACCTCGTTCTTATCAGGAACGCGTTCTACCACTGAACTACATGCGCCTTTTCGGTTTTGGGGTGGTATGCCTACGATGACAATTATAGACAATTTTATTTAAAAATTCCATTCCAGCCAACGTGCCTCTTTGGACATATGGCGGGTTATAATGAATATATGCTTGAACCGGAAGTTATCTATGAGGATAAAAATTTTTTGGCGGTGAATAAACCGGCCGGGCTTTTAGTCCATGGCGCAAGGAACATAAGTCAGGTAGCGAGTGAGTCAACTCTTGTTGATTGGCTTGTGCAAAAATATCCGGAAATAAAAACGGTGGGGGATGACCCCGAAACGCGTCCAGGAATTATCCACCGTTTAGACAAAGCGACTTCCGGCGTTTTGCTTATAGCGAGAACACAGGACTATTTTAAATATCTAAAATCTCTTTTTCAGAAGCATGAAATCAAAAAAATTTATTTAGCCGTTGCTGCTGGAATAGTTGAGCCGCGGGAGGGGATTATAGACAGGCCAATCGGCATCCGCAATGGCACGCTTAAGCGGAGCGTTCATTCGGCGAAAATGGCCAAAGAAGCGGTTACTGGATATAAGGTGGTCAAATATATCAGTGACACGGGACAAGCGGGAAGCGAGAAAAAACTTTCTTTTTTAGAAATTTATCCCAAAACGGGAAGGACGCACCAAATCCGGGTGCACCTCGGAAGCATAGGACATCCTATAATGGGTGATTTGTTGTATGGAGGAAAAGTTGGTCATCGACCCTTAAAACGATTAATGCTTCATGCCCTATCCATCGAATTTACCGACAATAATGGGAGGAGAATGAAAATAGAAGCTGAACCGCCAGATGACTTTATGAGTATCATTAACGCGTCCGATAATTAATTTACCTCTTCATAAAAACGAAAAATAAGTTATCCACAGTACTCCATTTGGCGGTTTCCGGCATTTGCTATAATAAATCTATTAATGAAAGGTCGGGTTTCAGGCTAATTTCAAATGAAACATAACAAAAATAATAATAAGGGTTTCACCCTCATAGAGCTTCTAGTTGTCATCGCCATTATCGCCGTTCTTTCCATTGTTGTCATCCTAACCTTGAATCCGGCAGAGCTTCTGAAGCAGGCCAGGGATTCCAACAGGATTTCAGATTTAAATACGATGAAAAGCGCCATCTCCCTATATTTGGCGGATGTCAGCACTGTGAATTTGGGAACTGCAAGTAAGTGTTATTTTGGAGTCATTACTACAACAACTTGTGCTACTTGGATGACTACCCAGAGTGCCACCCAAACGACGGCTATAGCTACGGCAAGAAGTGTTAGCGGTAATGGTTGGATACCGGTAGCGTTCACGAACATCAGTTCGGGTGCGCCAATTGGGTCAGAGCCTCTTGATCCAACAAACACAGGCAACCTTTTCTACAGCTATATGGCCACTTCTTCGCCGTCGACTACCTTCAAACTTGCTGCGAAGACAGAGAGTGTCAAATACAGCGCAAGCGGAACTTCCGATGTTGAATCTACTGACGGTGGTAAAGATAATTCGACCTACGAGACGGGGACTGAGATTACGATGTAGTTTGAACTGGCGATTCTTGCTTATGCGGCAAAACAGCGGCAATTCTTCGCGAATAGCCGCTGTTTTTGTTATTATTATGATAATCACGATACAAGATATACGCAACACGAGATGTAAAAATGAAATGTAATTAGAGTGCTTTTTCATAATACTTGCCTCGTGATATGTGATACGCGCTTCGTGTCAATGCCATGCACATCCCCTTACCCGAACCGCAATTAAAGAGAATATTGATTGACGACAAGCTCATAACTTCGGAGCGTTTTGATGCTCTTCTTGACGAAGCCGAAAGGAAAAATCAGAGTATTTTGGATGTGCTCGTAGCTCAGGGTATAGTTGACGCAAATTATTTGGGAAATTTAGTGGCCGATGCCTTAGGGGTGGGGCGTGTTGATTTTTCCAATATTGCGATAGATAAGGAATTAGTTCAGCTTATACCGGAGCAGACCTCCAGACAGAGGCAGGCGATTCTTTTCCGCCGCGAACCGGACGGAATTATAGATGTGGCGATGACCGATCCGTCTGACCTGGAAACGATAGAATTTTTAACCCAGCGCCTAAAAACAAAAATAAAACCGTTCCTGGCCACGACAGACGATTTGAACAGGGGATTTTCCGTTTATGGCTATGAGCTTGGTCAAGATTTCAAAAAACTGATTGAAGACAATATCCGGCAGTCGCTATCCGTGAGGTCGAAGACAATAGAAGAGGCCGCCGCAGAACTGCCAATTGTGGGTATCGTTGATAATTTATTGTCTTACGCCATTGCTTCGCGGGCTTCAGACATCCATATAGAAATTCTAGAAGACTCCATGCTTGTGCGTTACCGCATAGACGGCATCCTTTATGAAGTTTTGAATGTCACTAAGGTTATTCACTCTGCCATCGTTGCCAGGATTAAATTATTATCTGGTCTCAAGATAGACGAGCACATGAGACCGCAGGACGGACGTTTTCGGCATCAGATAGTAAACCAAGTTGTAGACGTGCGTGTCTCCGCGATACCGACCTATTATGGCGAGAAAGTAGAAATGCGTCTTTTGGACGCGACGCAGAAACCTTTATCGTTGGAAGAGTTAGGAATGAACGAAACTATTTCTAAAATTGTTAATAACAATACTAAAAGTGCTTACGGTATGATTCTATCCTGCGGGCCTACCGGTTCCGGAAAAACGACAACGCTTTACGCGATTATGAATATTTTGAACAAGCCGGAGGTCAATATTACCACAATTGAAGACCCGATTGAATACAATATGCGCTACGTGAATCAAACGCAGATAAATCCCCAGGCTGGCGTGACCTTTGCCTCAGGTCTTAGAGCTCTTCTCCGTCAAGACCCCAATATTATTATGGTGGGCGAAATCAGAGACGCCGAGACCGCCGGAATTTCTGTTCAGGCGGCTCTTACTGGTCATCTTTTAATGTCTTCCTTGCACACGAACGACGCCCCCACGGCCATCCCGCGCCTCTTTGACCTTAATATTCCGCCATTTCTCGTTTCATCGGTATTAAATCTTGTGATAGCTCAACGCCTGGTGAGAAAAATTTGCCAGACCTGCGTTTATTCTTTCGAGGCCGCTTCTGATATCCGCAAGGTTATTGCAGATCAGCTTAAAGATGTCGGTGCCGAGAGGGCCGAGGCCGAAATGCCCAAGATTTTTTATCGCGGCAAAGGCTGTGACGATTGCGGTAAGACCGGCTATAAGGGAAGGCTTGGAATTTTTGAAGCTCTGGAGATAAATGATAAAATTAAGAAGCTTATTGGTACCGGGTCTTTTGAACTGGAGGCCCTGCGCTCCGAGATCAGAAGAGAGGGGATGAAAACAATGTTTGAAGACGGCTTGGAGAAAGCCGAACTAGCCGTGACCACCATAGAGGAAGTATTGAGGGTCATCAGGGAATAGAAATTAGAAAATAGAACAAAATAAACAAATAAAAAAATAAACAGAGTAGAATTTAATTAGTTGATCGTGGGATTGAAGAAATAAAATCAAATCATCCTACTTCCTACTTTCTACTTTCTACTTTCTACTAATGCTTTACCACTACGTTGCCTCCGACAATTCAGGGAAGATTCTAGAAGCGGATTTGGATGCCGATAATTTGAGCCGCGTTCTTCAATACCTCGCGGGTCGTGACCTCCGCCCTATTTCTGTAAAGCCAGTCAAAGAAAGCGTATTCAACTTCAGGCGTTTTTTTGGAACAATAAGTATCTCCGATAAAATTTTTCTTACCAAGTATTTAGCTCTCATGCTGCGCGTGGGAACAGATCTGTTGTCGGCTATCAATATTTTAATTTCCGATTTTGACAAACCTGCCGTCAAAAATTTTCTTTTGGAGGTTCGTGACAATCTGAGCCGCGGCCAGCAGTTCTATAAGGCCTTTGAGAGTCATCCGGAAGCGTTTTCCCAAACCTTCGTTAGTTTAATCAAAGCAGCTGAGACATCCGGCAATCTGCAGTCTACATTTGAAGAGCTCTCAACCTCCTTGGTACAGGAATCGGATTTGAGGAGTAAAATAAGAAGCGCATTTATCTACCCGATAATATTATTGAGCTCGGCATCTGGCGTGGTTGTATTTCTTGTCACCTTCGCTTTGCCCAAAATATCCCAGGTTTTCGTTGAGAGCGGCATAAAGCCGCCGTTTTTCTCCGGCCTTGTCTTTAGCGTAGGGCTTTTTATAGGAGGTAATATTTGGATAATTTTGCCGTTACTCCTCGCCATTATAGGATTTTTGGTTTACGCCTATTTCAAAACCGAAGTCGGCAAACAGATTTTCTATCGGGCTCTGAGCAATACCCCTATAATCAAAGAGATTTATAAGCAAATCGCGATTCAGCGGCTTGCTTCCACGATGAGCTCTCTTATGCGCGCCGGACTACCTATAATAGACACAATTAAAGTCGCTGCCGATACGGTGGGACTAGCCGAATTCAGGTTCAGCTTGGAAAGAATTGCTAACGAGGGGCTGTCTAAGGGTCTGACGATAGGTGAGGCATTCAAGCGCGAAGTCGTTTTCCCCAGGGCCGTCACCAATCTAATCGCCATTTCCGAAAAAGCTGGGCACCTGGAGGAAGTTCTAAAAACACTTTCCGATTTCTACGCGGCCAATATCGATTCCAGTATAAAGTCGCTAGTTTCATTCCTGGAGCCGATGCTCCTGTTAATGATGGGTTTGCTCGTGGCGATTATAGCTCTTTCTATAATAGTGCCAATCTATCAATTGGCTACGCAATTTTAAAGTCTCATATCGTAAAATTATAGATATGACCTATAATTCGGATACTAAGAACTATGGGGCGATAAGAGGTTTTACCGTTCTTGAGATACTTATAGTTGCCGCAGTTTCTGTTGTAATTACGGTCGTCGTTGCTGCCAGTCTTCTGGGTCAAAAAAACACTACCGCTATAAACAATGCCGTAAGGGAAGCCGCTACTACGTTGAGAGAGGCTCAGAGTCGTTCCATCTCGCAGGAGGGCGGTGTGGTTTGGGGTGTGCATTTTGATAATAATTCTTCTACGCCCTTTTTTGCTCTTTTCCAGGGTTCCTACCCTGCCGGAGTTGTTGGTAGTTACGGCCTGCCCAGTAATGTTCAATTTTCCAGTTCCAGCATTGCCTCGGGCGGATCTTTGGAAATAACTTTTGCCAAAGGTTCCGGAGCACCCTCAACCTCAACGTCCCTTTCCATGAATCTAACATCTGGTGGCACCGTGACGACTCCGGCGAATATCAGCCGCACATCAAGCGGAAAAATTTTCTTTGATGACTTCAATCGCTCTAATTTATGATTAATAAGAAATTTAGCAATTATAGGCGATTAGTGATTGTTATTGTAATCTTGCTTTTGGCCGCTGGGCCGATTTCTTTTGACGTGACAGCACTCTTGCAACTATCCTCTCCGTTTTCTGTTTTACCCCCGTGGCAAGGGCAATTACCTGCGGCTTCGGTTCCGACGGAATCCCATCACTCACAAACCTTACGGTAACCAATACCAAATCGCTATGAAAAAATATCTCGTCATAGGAATAGCACTCGCCGCGTTCTTTTCGTTCGCGCCCCGTTCCCATGCCGCATATTCCTATTACATGAGCCTGACCGTGACGAGTACGCCGACAATAGCTTCCGGTACGCAAACCAATTTCCCCATGCTTGTATCTTCAACTGTTTCTTCGTGGGCTTCATCTGGTAATGGTGGGAATGTTCAGAACCTTACAACAGCTCCGAATGGTGTACAAGAACCAGCTGACCTTGTATTCGCTACCTCTTCGGCAAACTGCGGCACTGCGAACCTCAACTTCGAAACAGAGTCGTATACTTCCAGCACGGGCGCTCTCATTGATTGGGTAAACGTGCCCTCTCTTTCCGCGGGAAGCGTTATCTATGCTTGTTACGATAATTCTTCGGTGACGACCGACCAATCCCATCCGTCTTCCACGTGGAACTCGCAATATCAGGATGTGTTCCATTTTCCGAACGGCACGATTCTTAACGCAAGCGATTCTACTGCAAATGCGAATAACGGAACTATACATACCGTTACCGCGACAACGACAGGAGAAATTGACGGTGCTGGGAATTACAACGGTTCTTCCGATATTACGCTGAAATCATCTCAAGACTATTATAACTTTACGGCGGAAAGCTGGGTAAATTATATACAGGGAGGGCAAATTGAAACTATTGTTTCAAATAAGGGGACGGGGTGTACTGCTGGTTCGACAAACGATGGATACGCACTATATGTAAATAGTTACAATACCAGCGATGAAAATCTTGTGTTTGAGGTTGGTAATAATGGCGGTTGTACTGCACATACTTTCAAAGATTCAACCACCCTTATAGTTCCAGGTAAATGGACGGATGTCGCAGTAACTTATGCAAGCAGTACGGGGAGTGCTTCATTATTCGTGAATGGTTCGCTTATTGTGTCTACCAGTTCCCTCGCAAAAAATCTTCAGACCAATTCTTCAACGAACCCGTTTACAATCGGCGCTTTTGCCTACAATACGAACGTTCCCTATTACATATCGGGCAGGATAGACGAAACGCGAATATCAAATGCGGTGCTCTCACCTTCATGGATTCTCACCGAGTATAATAACCAATCAAGCCCTTCCACTTTCTACGCGGTGGGGGCGCAGACGGCATTTTCCGCCTCCGACACCTCTCCCCCCACCCCCAACCCCATGGCCTTCGCCTCGGGCTCACCGACCGTCACAGGAACTTCAACAATAACAATGAGCGCCACCACGACAGCTACGGATGCTACCTTACCAGTTTATTTCCAATTCGCTAATGTTTCTTGTACTTCTAACGGCGGCTCCAATGGCACATCCTCTACCTGGATAACCACGAGTTCTTTCCCCTATAGCAACGCCGGCCTCCAAGCCAACGAATGTTACGCCTATACCGTTCAGGCAAGAGATTCCGTCTCGCCTACTCCGAATACCGGGACGGCCTCGGCAAGCTCTTCCATCTACACCTACGCTTCCACCCCCGGAACCCCAACCCTGAACGGTGCCTCCACTTCAACTCTCAATATCACGGTAGCCGCTAACGGCAACCCCAGCTCCAATCCGACAACCCTTTTCTCCGTACAGGTAACCTCAACCTCACCAACAGACAACAATACTCTAGGCAAATTTATCGACTCCGCAGGAGCCATAACAACTAGTGCCGTCTGGCTTTCTGCCGCAACCTGGAATGCCGTTGCCATCAAGAACCTCCAGGCGAATACCACTTACGGCATTACAGTCCAAGCGGAGAATAACGGCACCCCGAACATTGCTACCGCCTGGAGCGCGATAGGGAGCGGGACGACGAATGCCAGTCTACCAGGAACTCCGGGTACGCCGACGTATAGCAATGTTTCTACGTCAACAATGACAGTAAGCTGGACTTCGGCGACGAATGCAACTTACTATGACTTGGAGCGCGGCACTAACGGTAATACATTCGCCCATATAACAACAACTACTGCTCCGACGGCAACTTATAACGATTCCGGTCTCTCTATATCAACCACTTATTATTATCGTGTCAGGGGAAATAACTCATCCGGCGACGGCTCTTACAGCGCATCGTCGAGCCAGGCGACCACGTCGGGCAATTCTTCTCCTAATGCGCCCTCCGCGGACTCTCCTGCCAATGCCTTAAGCGATGTGAGCACAGCTCCGGTTTTCAAGATGACGGCAACAGACCCCAATTCGGACACGATAAGATATAAGGTTATTATTTATTCCAACTCGGGATGCACGACAATCGTGCAGACCAATGACCAAAATTCTTCGCAAACCGGCTGGAGCGGACAGAATGCTTCTTCCAGCACTTCTTATACTTCTGGTACGCAGGGGACATATACGGTTCAAAGCAATCTTTCTAGCAATACCACTTATTATTGGCAAACTTATGCCATAGACCCATCGGGTTCAAATACCTGGAGTTCGGCTTCAGCTTGTCAGAATTTCACGACTACTTATGGAAATTGGGTAACAGACTCTGGCAGTTGGAGTATCTCGTCCAGCCAGCTTGTTGCTACGCCTACATCTAGTTCGATATTCCAGATTCATGCCAGCACTACAAGTCAGACGAATGCAGTTGTTGATTTCAAGATGAAAGCAAGCGCAACAGGTGCTAATACTGGCAGTGGCGGGGCAGTTCTCCGTGCCGATACTGGCAGCAACAGGTATCTACTGCCTGTTGGTAATGTTCAGAACAATCTTTCTGTTGTCGGTGCGACTATCTCCAACGCATATAGCACCGTTGCTTCCACGGCTTTCACTTTCAGTGCGGCAACCTTCTATCAGTTCAGGGGGTCGCTTTCCGGAACCTCCTTAAAGTCCTGGATTAACGGCGGCACCGCTATCTCGGCAAGCACATCAAGTTTGGGTAGCTCCGGTTTTTCCGGACTTTACGCGTCGTCAACCAACGGCAGCGTTACCTTTACTTACGACAACTTTGCCCTCTATAATTCCACTACTATTACGCTTAACAATTTGCCTGCAGGAGGTTCTTGGGCCGTGAGGAATTCTGCCGGTACGGTGATTGCCGGTTCTTGCACGACCGGTTCAACTTGGGATTTATCGACTTACAATGGCCAGGTGCCTATCGACTATGATAACGGTGGCGGCAGCATAGCTATCTGGACCGGCAGCACAATTTGTAGCGGAGCTCAGAATTTAACTTATCCCGCCAGCGGTTTGGCTACTGATATATTCGGCGGTGATGTATATTCCTATAATGGTGCTAGCCAGAGCGGCGGAGTGTCTGTTGTCTCTTCATCCACTATTAATATAAATTCCACTGGATTGATAACCTATTGATACATAAAATAAAAAACGGCTCATGAGCCGTTTTTTATTTTATTAATCTATTTCTTTATTTTGTTATTTAACCAGGAAATTCACATCTATATGTTCGTTTGCTCCTACATATACCCTTTTTGGAAGCTGGTCGCTGGAACCAGTTCCGGAAACTATATTTACAACATATTCTCCGGGCAATACCGTGAATTGATAAGTATCATTAGCAGAGATATTGGTAGTATCTAAAACTTTATTGGTTTGCGGGTCAGAGATTGATACCTTAACAGAGGTAATGCTTATTGTTGCTCCTGGAGCTATTTTTGTGGATCCGCCCAGAATCCCTACTGCCTGTGTGGGTTGAGGTTTTATAAGTCCGGTTGCATACGTACTCGTTGACCCAGAAGCGTCCTTACCATAACTGGAAGCGGGAATGGGAACATTGGGAATAGGAATGGTTGTAAGCGGAGCGCTTAGGGGATTAGAGCCGGTAGTAGAATTATTATTTGTCGGCGCCGATCTAAAGCCGATATACCAGACAATTCCGACAGCAACCGCTACAACCGCAATAATAACGGGCAATATTCTTTTCATGGTTCTATTATTATAACAAATAATTTATTCAATGAGCAAAAATTCTCTTATCCACAGGGTTTATTGACAAGAACGCCAGATCACTTACGCCCCCATTAATAAAACTTAGGCGATAAATGTATAATTAATATTGATGAGCAATATTAAAAGATTGTTTATGTTTCTAAGTCACCGGGGAAAGGGCCAGTCCTTGGTGGAGATACTTATCGCGGTGTCTATCGGGGCTCTTATGATAATAGCTGCTGCTGGGGTTATTGCCCCGGCCTTAAGGATTAATACTCAGACTATCCATGCTCAGACGGGTACAGCCTTTGCTAAGGAACTTATGGAGAACGTGCGCGTCTGGAGCGAAGGTGATTGGCACAGGATTGCGTCCCTGGCAACCTCGTCAGTTAATCATTACTATCTTGTCACCACGGGTTCCCCGTTCGCATCTTCCACTGGGGACCAGACGGTTATCGTTTCCACGACCACATATACGCGTTATTTTTATGTTGACGACGTCTATCGCGATTCTGGGGATAATATAGCTACGAACGGTACGTTATACTACGACCCATCCACAAAAAAAATAACGGTTGCTTATAGCTGGCCACAGAGTGCTACCAATACTATGTACCAATATATAACGAGGTATCGCAATAATGTTTTTGTCCAAACAGATTGGTCCGGAGGCTCCGGTCAAAGCGGTCCGGTGACGAGCACTAATAATATGTTTTCCACCTCCACTAATATTGATAACACCACTTCGAGCGGAGCTATTTATATAAACCTGCATTAGGGCGATACGAATATCTTAGAACAATGCGTACGTTACCAATCAATTTTAAAATATTATTAATATTATTTATTGCCGTTTGCGGTGTGTTTTTACGTTTGCCTGCGGCTAATGCTTCCACAAATATCAGCGCGACCACTACGGACCACTGGGCTTGGAGCGATGTTATCGGTTGGATTGATTTTTATAACACTCTGACGGTTACGGTGAGCTCCACTGCGTTGAGCGGTTATGCGAGTTCGTCGGCCGGAGATATTTCTCTTGACTGTGCGACGACGAGGGGCGGGAATATCTGTTCCCCCAGTAATGGCAATTATTATGTATCAAACGATAACTCGGGGAATCTGGCTGGATGGGGTTGGAACGACACTTACGGTTGGGTAAGCTTTTGCGGTGGGCAGGGGACAGCTAATTGTCCTGGTGCCGTTTCTTATCTAACCTATATTCTAGGCAATGGTAAGTTTGAGGGCTGGGCCTGGAACGATATCGTTGGATGGCTTAGTTTCAATTGCAATAATTATAGCGATTGCGACACTAATGCCAGCACAACACAATATAGGGTTACTACCAGTTGGCAGCCGAGTTCAACAATAGGAACACTTGACTCCAGCACTTTTGATACCGGAGTGAATGCCGGTGCCCAGTTGAATTCCGTTATGTGGAATGGTCCGACGCCACCAGGCGGTACTTCGGTAAAATTCCAGTTTGCCTCGTCTAATTCTTCTAGTGGCCCTTGGACTACGTATATCGGTACCGATGGAACTTCCAACACCTATTATACTCCATCTGGTCCGAACGTTCCGGTAAGACTCAGCTATACACTTCATAATAATTATCGTTATTTCCGTTACAGAGTCAGTTTATTTTCCAACTCATCGTCAACTCTTACCCCGGAAGTGGACGATATTATTATTAACTGGAGCCCGTAGGGTAGAAATTAGAGAGTAGAAAATAGAATAAAATTTCCAATATGAATAAACACAAAAAGAATATAATGCTATTTTCTATTTTCTATTTTCTATTTTCTCGCAAGTGGGGTCAGGCCGTTCTCTCCCTTGTCCTTTTAATGGGAGGTGTGATAGTCGTTATTGCCTTGAGCTTGGCCTTCTTCGCAACTTCTTTTGTCAACTCAGCATACGGTTTCCAGGCAGCTCAGCGGGCAGAAGCAATTGCTTCTGCCGGGGTTTATGATGCCATGATAATGCTCGTTCGCGAGGGGAGCGGGCTAACACTTTCCTCTTCCTCGGTTCCTATCGGCAGTGATACGGCCACGGTTACGATTGTGGCTAATTCGCCGGCGACCGGTGAGTCCACGATAACTTCTTATGCATCTGTTTCTCAAAGGCAAAGAACTCTTACAGTCATTGTTTCCGTATCATCAAGCACTGGGCAAGTTCTGCCGGTTTCCTGGCAATAAATGCCGGTAAGCCAGTGCGATTTTATAATTTATTGTTAAGTGGGGTTTATGAATCTATAATGTAAGAAAGCGATGAAAAAAGCAATCCGTTATTATTTTGAAAAGTTATTAAGCATTTTGAAGGTCAGGCAAAATGTAGGGGGAGTTGAAATCTCCGACCTTGCTTTGCGTTTCGCTAATTTTGACGGAGAAAATTGGCGCATCAGCGGCGTGCGTTTGGAGCCGGGAATATTGGATGGCGGAAAGATAAAGAACAGGGAAAAATTTATTGAGGCGTTGAAGACGCTGAAGCTTCAGGCTCTTGGAGAGGATAAAGCCAGAAAGAAGATGAGTATCGTAGCCTCATTGAGCTCCATAAGTATTTATAGCCAAGTTTTCAGCTTGCCCATAATTGAAGGAGAAAATTTGAGCAAAGCCATAGACCTTAATGTACAGATGGTTTCCCCGATAGAAGCAGCTCAGGCTTATTCCGGATGGCAGACTGTCGGTGAGGACCAAAGCTCGTTGCGTCTGGAAATTCTGAGCGCCTTTATTGATAGAAGCGTCGTTGACGGTATGAGTCAGGCTTTTCGCGACGCTGGGTTTATGATGATAGCCATGGAATCACGAGCCCTGGCCCTCGCCCGTCTTTTAAGGACCGAAGGGGTGGGTTTTGACCCTCTGAAGGCCTATATTTTAATCAGTTTGGATAATTCCGGTTTGGACTTCTTAATAATCAGGGGTGGCCAGCTTTATTTTGAATATTTTAGTCCCTGGCGCGATGTTGCCGATGATCAGGGGCAAATTTCCATGCCGGCATTTGAAGCCGTGATCACCCGCAACTTACATCAGGTAATGAATTTTTATGGCCAGCACTGGAAAGAACCTTTGGGTGAGGTTTTGCTTTCGGTTTCGGCTATGAGGGAAGACGTGGAAAGGATAATAAAGAGCAATTTTTCTTTAAGCGCAACCGACCTGAAATTAAAAACAATTCAATCCGTTGGTCCAGAATGGTATGTGGTTTTAGGATGCGGCTTGCGCGGGCTCACTTCTAGGAGCAGAGATAAAGAAATGAGCCTGTTGGGCATTGGCGCCAGGGAAGAATTTGCCCGTGAACAGCTTGTGTCCTTCGCGGAATTTTGGAAATTACTTATGCCAGTTGCTCTTGGCCTGCTCGTAATTATTTTCGTTTTCGCCGATTTATTTCTGGTTCAGACTAGAAAGTCTCTGGAATCGCAATCGCTATTCACCATGGAGAGCGGAGCGGCGAAAGAAAACGAACTTTTACAAACTCAGGCCGAAAGTTTCAACCAATCAGTTAAGATGATAGCCTCCGTAGAGAGTACTTCTGTTTCTCAGGGAAGATTATTGGAAAAAATTTCCGGTATTGCTTCTTCGAACGGTGTAACAATCAACAGGCTTTCCGTGGCAGTCTCTTCAAATAATGCAACATTGAATGGTCTAGCTGATTCCGAAAGCAAAATTGTGGCCTTTAAAGATGCACTGACCGCAGATTCGGCTTTTAAAGATATTAATTTACCACTCTCTGCTATAAGCGTCGGTCCGTCCGGCCTATCTTTTTCAATGTCTTTCACGCTTAATAGATAATTACCGGAAATAATCTCTATTCTTTTAGAAATAATTCTTCGGAGGATATGATTTCCTTGAATGTTTGTTCTAGCGTATTCATATCGGCCTTGCCGATTTTTTTTAAGACGAATTCCGAAGCTTGTTTTCTCTCGTCCGCTCTGCGTACCCCGATTCTCAGCCGCCAGAATTCTTTACCGCCTACGTTATTAATCACAGATGCCACTCCTTTGTGTCCGGCAGCGCCGCGATCAAAAGACAATTTGTATTCACCAAGCAATATATCGGAATCGTCGTGTGCTATGAGCAGGTTGTCTCTTTTGAAGCCATATTTTTTTAGAAATTTTTTGACGCTCAGACCGGAGTCGTTCATAAAAACGCCGGATTTTACGATGTGAAATTTCGGATCATATAATTTGTCCTTCATATAATCGATAAATAAAAAACCCGCGTTATGATAGGTATTTTTATATTCCGGCCCGGGGTTCCCCAGTCCAACAACGATTTTTATTTTCGACACGTTTTCAACCATTTGCTTCATTATACCTAAAGACTTATACTTAACCACAATGCGTCAATTTTTTGCCTCATTTCTAGAAGTAATTGAGATTGCGCTTGTGGCCATTGGAGCGGTTTTCTTGATCAGGAGCTTCTTGATTCAGCCATTTCTCGTGAGCGGTTCCAGCATGGCGCCTAATTTTGAAAACGGGGATTATCTTTTAATAGACGAATTAACATATCATTTTCGGGCGCCGCAGCGGGGCGAGGTCATCGTTTTCCGCTATCCGAACGATACATCGACATATTTTATTAAGCGGGTTATAGGTCTTCCGGGCGAGAGAATTGAAATTAAAAATGACAGCATAACTGTTTTCAGCGATACCGACCCGAAGGGACTTGTTTTAGATGAAAATTATTTGCCGAAATCAACCGTTACGAGCGGAGACGAAATAATTCAACTTAAGCAGGGTGAATACCTGATGCTAGGGGACAATCGTGCCTACAGTTTTGATTCCAGAAGCTGGGGACCATTACCCGCCAAAGATATTATCGGTATCGTCCGTTTGCGCCTTTGGCCGCCCGCCGGGGTTACCGCTTTTGCCGCTCCGCAATATTAAGAAGACATAGTGTTCATTCAGGATATATAATAATTTCAACATGCCCAAGCTTAAGAAAAATAAAAACAACGAACGCTTGACCAAGTTCCGTTCGCCGCGGGGCATGTACGATATTTTGCCGATTGATCAGCAGTATTGGGACCGCATTGAAACGGCGGCTAAAAACCTCGCCCGTTCTTATAATTTCCATCGTATTGAGCCGCCGATTCTGGAGGACGCGGATTTGTTCAGAAAGACCATTGGCGAAGAAAGCGATGTCGTGGAAAAAGAGATGTACACATTAAAAACCAAAGGGGGCGATGTTTTGGCTCTCCGTCCCGAGTATACGGCCTCCAATATGCGTGCTTATCTGCAGAATAGCTTGTCACGCATAGGTCAGCCGCAAAAGCTTTATAATTTCGGTCCCGTGTTTCGCCACGATAGACCACAGTTGGGGCGTCTTAGAGAGTTTTGGCAAATAGGATTTGAAATAATCGGAGGTACGAACGATCCCATCTTTGATGCTCAGATTATTTTGATCTTTAAGAGTTTGTTGGACGAACTGAAGATAAAAAACACTGTTTTGAAAATTAATTCCGTTGGTTGCCGGGTTTGCCGTCCGATATACAAGAAGCAGCTGCAGAACTTTTATAAGAACCACGAAAAAGAATTATGCGAGGATTGTCTGAGGCGGTTAAAAACCAACCCGCTGCGTTTGCTGGACTGTAAGAACGAATCGTGCGTAAAACTTAAGGATAAGGCCCCGAATTTTTTGGATAAACTTTGCGTAACTTGCAGCGCTCATTTTAAAGAAGTTTTGGAATATTTGGATGAACTAAAAATATCTTATGTGCTTGATAACCAGCTCGTGCGCGGCTTGGATTATTATTCGAGAACTGTCTTTGAAATTTTTGCCGAAGGCAAAGAAAGTGAAATCGGGGCATTGCCGGGCGGAGGCCGCTATGATTATCTAATGGAATTTTTGGGCGGGCACACAACCCCTGCGGTTGGCGGCGCTTGCGGCGTGGAGAGGTTAATCGCCGTGATGAAGGCGAAAGAAATTATCCCAGCGATCAAGGCGCTAAAAAGAGTTTTTGTTGCGCACGCCGGAGAGATGGCTAAGAAAAAGGCATTCGTTTTAATGAAATCGCTGGAGACGGAGGGCATCGCGATTTCCGAAGCTTTATCCAAAGAATCTTTAAAGGCCCAGCTTAAAGCTGCCGACAAAGAAGGTGTCCCGCTGGCTCTGATCCTTGGCCAAAAAGAAATCTATGAATCTAGCGTTATTCTTCGCGACATGCGCACGGGCTTGCAAGAATCTATTTCTTTGGATAGAATTGTTGAGGAAGTTAAAAAAAGGTGGAAGTAGTTCTTAGGCATGGAAGATTGTCTATTCTGTAAGATAGCCGCAAAGCAGATACCGGCGGATGTTGTTTATGAGGATGAAAACACGCTGGCATTTCTTGATGTGAATCCCAGGGCTCCGGGGCATACTATTATTATTCCAAAGAGCCACCGGGAGACGATTCTAGATTTACCGGAGAAGGAGACAAGCAGTTTGTTTTCAGCGGTTAAGATAGTGGCTGATGCGGTTTCCGGGGCTTTGCACGCTGATGGCTTGAATATCGGAATAAATCATAAGCCCGCCGGCGGACAGGTAGTCAATCATCTCCACGTCCATATTTTGCCAAGGTTTATAGGCGACGGGGGTACGTCGGTCCAGGGAATAGTAAATAATCCACCGAAGGATTCGTTAAAAGAAATCTGTAAAAAAATTAAGTCATTTAGAAATTAGAAATTTTAATCTGTAAATTATAATTTTAATTATGCCAATAGAAGTAAGAAAAAAAGCCAGTGAGTCTCCGAATACCTTGTTTTTTAGTTTTTCGAAGAGGGTTAAAAGAAGCGGAGTTCTTAAAGAAGCGAGGAAGCGCCGTTTTCACGACCGCAAAACGAGCCGCTTGAAGCGACGCCTTTCGGCGATTCATAGGGATAATAAAAAGAAAGATATGGATCGGGCGCGCAAGCTGGGAATCGTGTAGAAGTTTGGATAAGCGGCGGCACGGAATATTGGCAGCTAATTGCAATCAAAAAAATAATAGTTTCCTATGTCTCTCGTAGATCGCATTAAGGAAGACGTGAAAGCATCTCTTAAATCTGGTGCCTCGGCGCGAGCCGGAGTTTTGCGGTTATTGCTCGCCGAGCTCCTTAATAAAGAAAAGGAAAAATTCGGCGGAACAGGAGGGAATCTTGAAGACGCGGATGCTATAGCGGTTTTACAAAAGGAAGCTAAGAAGAGAAAGGACGCTATAGAGCTTTTCCGCAAAGGGCAAAGGGAAGACCTGGAAGAAAAAGATGAGGCAGAATTAAAGATTGTGGGGGAATATTTGCCGCAGCCGATGAGCGTCGGAGAAATCGGCTCTATTATAGATGGAGTAATAGCCAAGGGCGCGAGCGATTTTAATTCCATAATGAAAGAAGCGATGAAGGAGCTCAAGGGTAGGGTCGACGGCAGGGTTGTTGGAAATATAATAAAAGAAAAGATAAAATGAAGCGTGGCGGTGGCGGGGGGACCTTGGTTTTTTCCGAAAAACGAGCCGCAATGGTTGTTAGGAATAGCATTCGTCTGCTCGGATTTAAAAAGTCCAAAGCGGACGTTTTTTTGTTGTCGGGGAATAAAATGAAGGATTTAAAGGCCAGATTTTACGGTCATAGGCCGGAAAAAGCCGTAGATGTATTGTCTTTTCCGGAGCCAAGCGATTTTCCATCTCCAGAAATCAAGGCTAAATTTCTGGGGGAAATATATTTGAATAAAGATATCGCCCGGACCGATACGGAACGCTCTACTTTCCTGGTTATCCACGGACTTTTACACCTTTTGGGCTATACACACGATAAAAAAAATGCTATTTTGAAGATGGAACGACTGGAAAAAAGGCTTGTGGAAAAAATATTTTGGCGCCTTTAGTTGTTCGCTTGTCGGTGAGTGGAGAAAATCGCTAAATCTTAAATATGTCATCAAATTTTGTTACAGGATTAGATATTGGAACCCACTCCATTAAGGCGGTTGTCGCCGAAAATCGCCGGGGAAAACCCTTATTAAAATTTGTTTTCAAAACGCCTTCCGCAGGAATGAGAAAAGGAGCTATTGTTGATTTAGCCGAGGCTTCTCAGGCTATAGGCCATGCCATCGCGGAAATAAAAAAATTTTCTAAGCAGGCTGCGAAAAATATTTATCTTAACATCGGTTCGCCGCAAGTGAAGGCTCAGGCCTCGCGCGGTATTGTGGCTGTCTCTCGCGCTGACGCAGAAATTTATCGGGACGATGTTGAACGAGTTGTGAAGGCTAGCGAGGCGGTTAATTTGTCTCCGAACAGAACTATAATCCACAACGTAACCAAGGAGTTTATAGTTGACGGCATAGGCGATATTTCCGACCCCATCGGGCTTTCCGGAAACAGATTGGAAGTCCACAGTTTAATAATTGACGCTTTTTCTCCTCACGTTAAAACGCTTATCCGCGCAGTGGAGCTTGCTGGGGGAGAAATAGGCGGCTTGGTTTTCAGTCCGCTTGTAGCCAGCCGTTCGGCGCTAAGTAAGAAACAAAAAAATTTAGGAACGGTCCTGATTGATGTCGGTTTTGGGACGACGGGAATGAGCGTATATGAAGAAAACAAACTTGTTGGTGTTGCTAAATTCCCTGTTGGTGCCGGAAATATTTCCAACGATTTGGCGGTTGGGCTTAAGATCCCTGTTGATGCCGCTGAGAACCTCAAGCTTGGTTATGGATATGCGCTGGCCAGAGACGTCGGTCATAAGGAAACGGTTGATCTTAAAAAATTTTCACCAGAGGCAAAAGGAATAATTTCGCGGAGATTCATTGCCGAGATAATAGAATCCCGCCTTGCGGAAATCATAGGATTCATAAATAATGAGTTAAAAATTTTGGAAAATCGGGGCCGTTTGCCGGGCGGAGTCGTTGTTGTCGGTGGCGGAGCGAAGATGGCGGGGCTTTCTGAGCTTGTCAAACAGGAATTGAAACTCTCTTGCCAAATTGGATTGGCATTGGATAATGAATGGGAGGTGGAAAATACCGAATTTGAGGAGAATCTGGAAGACCCCGAATTCGTTACGGCTTTAGGCCTCGTTCTTTGGGGGATTGACGAAGAGGACTGGAACGGTAAGAATCTTTTCTCCAAATTCAGCGTAAGGACGGCACTCAAGTATTTCTTGCCATAAAGAATCTGCAATTATGAAAAAAATAAAGAAATCAAAACAAAAAAACCAGGGTAAGCAAGCTCAGTTTGCCAATATTAAAGTTATCGGTGTTGGCGGTGGCGGCGGGAACGCGGTTTCGCGAATGAGCCGTGATTTTCTGCGCGGAGTGGATTTTATAGCTATCAATACCGACCACCAAGATCTAGATGTCTGTGGTGTCAGGCAGAAAATTTATATAGGCAGGAATTTGACGCGAGGATTGGGAACTGGCATGAACCCTGACCTCGGCAGACAGGCGGCAGAAGAAAACAGATCTGAAATAGCCGAGTCGCTCCATGGCGCAGATATGGTCTTTATAGCTGCCGGTTTGGGCGGGGGGACTGGAACCGGCGGCGCGCCTATTGTCGCTGAAGCAGCCAAACAGGCCGGGGCTCTTACTATCGCAGTTGTTACCAAACCTTTTGCTTTTGAAGGCTCTCAGCGCGACCGTATCGCGAGAGAAGGATTAATAAAGTTGAAAGAAAAAGTTGACGCCTTAATAGTTGTCCCCAACGACAGGATTTTTACGATTATTCACAAAGACACCCCCATCCTAAAAGCTTTTGAAGCCATAGACGACGTTCTTAAAAATTCTTTGCGAGGAATCGTGGAACTCATCGCTTCTCCGGGGATCATCAATCTTGATTTCGCCGATGTCAAAAACGTTGTGCAAGACGCTGGTATTGCCGTTATAGGAGTAGGCACTGCCTCTGGGGCGGACAGGGCGACTAGTGCCGTTAATCTTGCCCTGAATTCTCCTCTGCTTGAGACAAGCGCCGAAGGAGCTAAGGCTGTGATTTTGGGAATCTCCGGCGGTCGGGATTTGAAGATGAGCGAGATCAACGATGCCGCTAAGGTCGTTGCGCAAGTTGCCGATCCTGGAGCGCGTATTATTTTTGGCGCCTATCACGACAGAAGCTTAAAGCCCAACCAGATCAAGGTTACTATGATTGCCACCGGGTTCAACGGTAACCAGCCCAACTCTCTTTTCTCGGGTCACTTAAGTGAAAGTAAGGCACAGGGAGTTTTCCCCCGAACCCTTAAATCCGAAGATGATGGAAGAGAAGAGAAAATGTCGCCAACCCCTTTTGATTCCAAACATTCCTCCGCGGCCGCAAAGGTAAAATCGTCCGACGGCGGCAGTCTCGGCCGTGAAGTTGTAAGGGAAGAAAAGCGTTTTGAAAAGGGAGACATCAGTAAAAAAGAAAGCGATATCTGGGACATCCCGACCTTCCTCAGGAGAAAGAAAAAATAACAAAGATATAAATACAAAAATAGAATACCTCGCGCAGCGCGAGGTATTTATGTTTTGTTTTCTGATGGCCACCAATCGTGTTTTAATATTTCTGCGGCATCTTCAAAAGATTTTGCATTATGGAAGAGGAGATTATATGCTACATGCTCTGCGTTCGGTTTCTTTATCACGGGTTTAATATGGGGATGCCTTTTAGGTTTTGGTTGCCACCAGTCTTTTTGTAAAATATCGAGTGCCTCCGTTAATGACTGGGCCTTACCAAAGAGCAGCCTATAAGCTTCCTGATGCTTGTTGCGTTTTTCTTTGATGAATATAGGATTTTCATCCGGATGTTTTGGTGGAACATGGTGCTTCGTCCAGCCTCTTCTTGATGACAAGAGATCTCCTCAATAGCCAGTAATTCTGATTACCATCCTAACACCAGAAGTTCTGTGCCTGCAATACCCCGCTCTTTATTCGTCATTGTCCGGTCCCTCAATCGCCAAAGATTCCGTATTCATTGCTTCGCCTGTTATTTTTAGGACATCTTTATCTATTTTCCCGAATTCTTTTTGCGCGTGATTATAGGCGCTGACAGTCGTTGTGAGGTTTTTGCCTATCTTACCGAAATACTCTTCGTAGTTGATTAGGTGCTTGCGAAGATTATCAACCTGCTTGATTATGTCTTGCGCTTGCTCGGATATTTTTTGATTGCGCAGGCCCTGTAAAACGGTTTGCAGGTAAGCGAGGAACGAAGTGGGAGAAACTATTATCACTTTTTTTTGAAAAGCGTAAGTTATCATATTTTTATCTTCCGCGTCGCTGCCGACTTTATTTATCAGAAGATCGTAATATATCGCCTCCGATGGTATGAACATAAAAGCGAAGTCCATCGTGTCTTCCTGCGGCTTTACGTATTTTGATGTTTCGTCAATTCTGTTTTTAATATCAGAGACAAAGGACGATTCGTATTTTTTCTTTTCTGAGGGATCCGTGGCCGCGGCAAAGCGATTATAATTTTCCAAACTGAACTTGGAATCAATCGGGATTATTTTTTTATCCGCGAAAACTGCGGCGTCAACTATTACTCCGTCAGCGAAGGGGTATTGCATTTGATATTGCCCTGGGGGCAGGACGTTCTTCAAAACCGTTTCCAATAAATATTCCCCCAGTATGCCGCGTTGTTTGGGGTTTGTAAGCGTATCTTGCAGTTTCTTTATCTGTTCGTTCATAGCGAGCGTCTGTCGAGCTGCCTCATCAACCCTTGTCAGCTTTTCGGTAACATCGCTAATTATTTTTGCGCTTTGGCGTGTCACCTCGGTCACGGTATGCTTGGATTCATTGGCTATTTGCCCGAGCTTTATGTCAAGTGAGCGGTTCAATTCCGTCATTTGATGCTGCAAGATAACTAGTGATTGGTCGTTTTGGTTGTTTGCCGGCTTATTCCTGGTCAGGCGCCAAACCAAGGCGATTCCCGCCGCGAGTACTATAAGCGTAACAATAAGTAGAATTGATTCCATTGTTTAATTTTAACTTTTATTCGTAGAAACCTCAAAATAAAATCCCCTCAATAAGCACGCAGGGGGATTTATGAGGAGCAAAACCTTTTATATCTGACCGAGATCATTTTTATTGTATCTTTTGCTTTTTGGCTTTCAGCGAATCATCCACCAATTTTTCAACTTCGGCGGTAAATTGGTTCTGAGTGATTTTGCCTTTAGATAGTCGGATTTCTAGTTCCCCAAATTTTTTCTTTATCTCGGCCGGACTTTCTCCCGCAGTCCCGAATTCTTCGGCTAGCATTTTATTTGCGGTATCTTTGAATTTTCTGTAGGTTCTAGAATTGTATTGCCCTTTAAGTTCTTCAAGTTTGCGTCCGATAACATTCTCTCTTTTTTCTTCTTTCAATCTCTCTTTAGAGAAAAGCCTATGTTCTTTTGCGAGTTCCAGGAAATTACTTTGGTTTTCTTCGTCCGCGAGAGAGATAAGAATTTCTGTTTGTTTTGGTGTTAGTCCCAAACTGGAACCGAAACTGAGCAATTGGCCAATAATATAATTCCGCTCTCTACCGCTTATTTCTTGGACATAGGTATTGTCTTTGGATTCTATGCGATATTTGGGTTCGTTCGTGAATCGCCACAAGTCAATAAAATTCTCATCGTCTTCGTTCTCTTTCTCCTGGACCTTGGATTTATGTTTGAATTCTGGTTCTAAATCCAGCTCAGGCGCGCCATCATTATTAGTATTGTCCTCTATTAATTTTTCTGCAAATGAAAAATCTCTGGAAATATTATCTCCCAGTTTTTTGAGCAGCGATTTCTCATATAATTGCGGCCTTAAATCGGCCAATTCTCTCAGAAATAATTCCTTAATTTTTTCTATCTGTTCCGGGGGCAGACCAAGCCGCTCGTTTTTGAAGAATCCCACCAGTTCGTCTATTTTCTCCCAGTAATACAGCCGGTCGATGTAATTACTGGTCGTATCTACGATTTTTCTATATGCCGCATCCTCCAGATATTTTTTAAGATTAAGATTGCGCATTTCCGGGTATACCTCCGGTGTGCTGGGAAACTGTTCTGTTTTATTGGACATAAAAACTCATTCTAATTCTTTACGCGCGAAATGCCAAATTTCCGGAGATAACCTGTTCTGTAAAATAAAACAGCTCCGGTTTTAGCCGGAGCTGTTTTCTCAAGAATAGCGATTACCAGCGGTCTCTGTGACCACCTCCGAATCCACCGCCATTACCGCCACGGTCGTTGTCCCTGCGAGGAGGACGAGCCTCCATCGGCCGGGCTTCGTTCACCGTAAGCGAGCGTCCGCCGAAGTCTTTGCCATTCCACATTTCGATAGCCTTGTCAGCTTCTTCATCGGAAGACATTTCAACGAAACCGAATCCTTTGGAACGACCAGAGAATTTATCTATGATTATCGTTGCTGAGGTAACGGTTCCGGCTTTGGCGAAAGCGTCCTGCAATTCCTCCTGAGTGGTGGTATAAGGCAGTCCGCCAACGTATAATTTCTTAGCCATGTTTAATTAATAATAATAAAATTAGCTTCCAGTTCTTAGCTTGGAACTTTTAGTAAATTACCTAAAAATCTTTATGTGCTAGTACTTAAAAACTATTTTGTGTAAGGCGACCAACTTCTCCCTCTGCCTCCCTCTGCGAGCCACCGCGCGTTTTTTCGCGTTTGGTCTGCTTTAGTCCGCTTATGTGAGAACACTTACAAGCAACTCTATTATAGCACCTATCGTCGGAGAACGCAAGGGGACGAGGTTGTTTGCAATAAAAAGGGCATATCTCTATAGGGGCTATAAGATTAAACAAATTTTTATTTTAATCATTAGCCAAATTATATCAGTTCCCGATTGCTTTTATCGGCGGCTTGGTGTATCATTCAATTGAAATTTGCGGGTTCAAACCCTCTTCGGTGAGGGATTTTATTTCTATGGATCCCGTTAGATATTAAGCATCTGCGGGACAAGTAGATTGTAAATACAAGAAAGATAATATTATTCAGAATAAATTAACTAATATTACGGAAACGTAAACGTTTCCTATCTCTAACGGGATGGATATAAGAAACATTGCAATTATAGCTCACGTTGACCACGGCAAAACCACGCTCGTGGATGCTTTGCTGAGGCAGTCGTTGAATTTTAGGCCGAGTGTTGATGCGCCGAAGGAACTGATTATGGATTCCAACGAACTGGAGCGCGAACGGGGGATCACTATTTTTTCCAAGAACGCGGCCGTGACCTATAAAGACGTGAAAATAAATATCGTGGACACTCCCGGCCACGCTGATTTTGGCGGCGAGGTGGAACGGATAATGCGCATGGTGGACGGCGTGCTTTTGCTTGTGGACGCGAAAGAAGGTCCTATGCCACAGACGAAGTTTGTCTTAAGGAAGGCGATACAGGCCGGGCATAAGGTAATAGTCGTTATAAGTAAGATGGATAAGCCGGACGCGCGCCCGGAGTGGACCTTAAACGCGATTTACGATCTTTTCTTTGAGCTTGGCGCTAGCGAAGCTCAAATTGAATTCCCTGTTGTCTACACGGCGGCATCTTTAGGCAAGGCCGGATTTACTAAAAATTTGAACGAGATGCAGAACATCGAACCAATCTTTGAAACTATAATTAAATATATCCCCGCCCCAGTTGTGGACATGGAAAAGCCCTTGCAGATGCTTACGGTAAATCTCGCTTATGATAACTACAAGGGGAAGGTAGCAGTCGGCCGGCTTTATTCGGGAACCATGAAAAAGGGTATGAATGTTGCGCATATTAATCGTTCGGGAGAAATAAAACACACCCCCCTAAGCTCTGTCATGGTTTTTGATGGTCTTGGCCGTGTTGACGTAGTTGAGGCTTTTGCGGGAGACATCGTCGCGGTGGCCGGTATTCCCGATATCACGATAGGAGAAACCATTGCCGACGCCGAGCATCCGGTGGCGTTGCCTACGATTACCATAGATGAGCCGACGATAAAGATGACCTTCGGTGTCAACACATCTCCCTTTAAGGGCAAGGAGGGGAAATTTACTACTTCCAGAAATCTCAAGGAGCGTTTGGAGCACGAACTGGAAACTGACGTAGCGCTTTCCGTGGTGCCAACAGAGACTACCGATCGCTGGGTGGTTGCTGGCCGCGGCGAACTACACCTTTCGATTTTAATAGAAAAAATGCGCCGCGAGGGATACGAGCTGGAAGTTTCCCGCCCGCAGGTAATTTTCAAAGAAAAAGACGGCAAAAAATTGGAACCGATGGAGCTTGTGTCCGTGGAAACTCCGGAACAATATTCCGGTGCAGTTATCGAGATGATGGGCAAGCGTCTCGGGATTATGAAAGATATGCGCGTTGATAAACAAAACGTTTCCATGGATTTTGCGATTCCTACAAGAGGTCTCATCGGCGCGCGCGATAAGTTTTTGACGGCAACAAAAGGCACGGGCGTTATGAACAGTATTTTCCTCGGCTACGAGGAATATAAGGGAGAGATAAGCTCCATGCAGCACGGTTCTATAGTCGCGAGCGAGGCCGGAACTACCAACAATTACGGTTTAGTTACTGCTCAGGGACGCGGCACTTTGTTTCTTGGTCCCGGAGTGCCGGTTTATGCCGGAATGGTTGTGGGTAAGAACGCCAAAGCGGGGGACATGATCGTCCACGTTTGCCGTACACGGGCGCTTACAAACTTCCGCGCCAAAAACGAAGGATTGGGCGACCAGCTGGAGACGCCGCTTAATTTATCTCTGGAAGATTCATTGGACTATATCGGCGACGATGAACTTGTTGAGATAACTCCTAAGAGTATTAGGATAAGAAAATTGTATCTTACGGAAAACGAGCGCAAGCGCGCCAGCTCCAGCGCCTTCAAAGAAAAGACCGGTTAACATAACTTATTTTTCGGCGGGGAGTATTAGGGTTATACTTTTAGATATGGAAGGCGATATACCGAATATAATGCTTTGTCCTCAATGCCATCAGCTCGTAAAGCCGGAATTTTATTTTTGCCCTAACTGCGGGGAAAACCTGCGCAAGACTCCGCTTTCCACTTCGGTTGGTACGCAGATATGGATGTATTTTCTTAGTATTATCATGCCCTGGGTAGCGTTTATTTTTATCGGCTACTGGCACGGTTTGAAATATCTGCGCTCGCAGGATACGAAAACAAAACAGATCGGCTTGATTGCCACGATAATTCTTGTTGCCTCTACGCTTTTCGCTATTTGGATTTCCATTGTTTGGGTGCAGAACATATTACAAACAACGATGAGCGACCTGAATGGGGTGGGTAGTGGACTCGGCGGTTTTTGATTTGAAAGTAAAATATCTTTTTGTTATCCTATACTGGACATTCCGCGGTATGGTTTTCAGCCAGCCGGAACGAGAAATAGCGATAACGAGAAAAATTGAAAACTAAAAACGCTCAAGCTCCGCGGTAGCTCAACGGTAGAGCGGCTCCCTGTCAACAAGCATTCGATAGGGCTCAGTATTGATACTGAGCGATAGTCGAAGTATCAAAAGGCAGCCATGCGTAGTAATGCACATAGGAAAAATCGGGCTAATTCGGGGAACCCCTTTATGAAATTAAAGGGCAATCCCGAGCTAAATTCCGAAACGAAGTTTAGGACTTGTCCTCGGCTTCGCTGAAGGATAAACGTGTAGAGACTATATACCCGAATCCCAAAACGCCTGCCTGCCGGCAGGCAGGGGATATGAGATAGTCCAGCCCTTTCGGTAACGGAAGGAAAACTGTAAGGAGAAGGTTCCTGGTTCGAATCCAGGCCGCGGAGCTTGGGTGTTTTTCTTAGATAAATCAAAGACAGATAATTCTTTGTTAGTCATGATCGGGTTGTAACCAGCATGGTAAGATGATGATATGATAATATGATAATCTTGTTTGGATATGTTTCGGCAGTTTGTATAATCTCTTCGTTCGTTCCGTATTTTGTGACCTTGTTTAAGGGGGCAACAAAACCGGAAAGAACTTCTTGGTTTCTTTGGGCATTACTTGGCGGGATAAGTTTCTTTTCTCAACTATCAAAGGGAGCAACACATTCATTATGGTTGCCCGGGATTCAAGCCTTGGGAGATTTTTTGGTCTTTATCCTTGCAATAAAATACGGCATCGGTGGGTGGAAAAAAAGGGATAAAGTTTCTCTGGTTATTGCGATGTTGAGTTTGGTTGTTTGGTATGTGACAGGGCAGTCAGCCGTTGCACTATTTGCGGCTATTATAATTGATGCAAATGGTGTTGTTTTGACGATGATAAAGTCATATGAACTTCCCTCCACCGAGCCAATTAGCTCTTGGACCCTAACTGGGCTGAGCGGTTTCTTCGCAATATTTGCCGTTGGGCAAATAGATTGGATACTTTTGGCATTTCCGGTTTACACTTTTGTCGCTAATGTTGGAATTGTTTTATCTATTATCTTTGGGAAAAGAAATTCTAACCTGCGTTCTATATAGATCAAATCTCTGGTTCTGAATTTGTCGAGATTTGGGAGCAATATTGTTAAAGTATATTAATATGGACGACAGAAAGCTTTTTAGTGGAACAGCTTCTTATTATGCCAAATACAGATTGGGATACCCCCAATCATTTTTCAAGCATATCATTAAGTCATTTAATCTCGATAAAACATCGCGAGTTCTAGATTTAGGAACAGGAACCGGTCAGATAGCGATTGCTATTGCGCCATATGTAAAAGAAGTGGTTGCCATTGACCCCGACAAAGAGATGCTTAATGAGGGAGAACGGAAAGCCCGGGAGGACAATATTGAAAATATAACCTGGATTAAATCGAGGGCCGAAGATGTCTCTAAAGACTTGGGTTTTTTCAGTTTAACTACGATTGGAACTGCATTTCACTGGATGGAAAATCAAAAGGTAGTTGATATTGTGTACGACGTTACTATAAAAGGCGGAGGCATTGCCATAGTATCCAATATTTCTCCTCTTACAGGAACGGAATCAATCCAAAAAGACGAACCATGGGTTTCAACGATTTGGGACACGATAAGGGAATTTCTGGGAGAGCGAAGGCGCGCCGGCAATTCTTATTATCAAGTATCCGGAGAAAGGTTCGAAGATATTTTAACTAGCTCGAAATTCTCTCGCTTTCAGACGTGGAATGATACTTATACCAACACAAGGAATATTGAGAACATCGTCGCATTCCTCGGTTCGACTTCCTTTGCTGCCAGAAGACTCTTCGGCAATCGTATCAATGAATTTGAAAAAATATTGACCGAACGGCTTTTAGAGATTAACCCCGCCGGCAATTTTAAGGAAGTAGTTGCGGTGGAAGCATTGTTGGCTTGGAAAGATTAACGCTAAGAATATTAGATATTTCTTGCCGCGTGATTTAAGCTGAAAAAATATTAATTCATATATCTATAAAAATAAAATAACCCGGTCTTCCCGAGCCATTTTATTTTCCAAGAACACGCTGCAGCCTTACTCGTTCGTATCTGCCGATGGTCCATAAATAACAGGAACCTTGCCGCCCATCGGTCGGATGTAGGTTGAAAGCTGTCCGCGGTGGTGGATAAGGTCCAAGAGAAATCCGATGGCGAATTTCCCCTTGGTCGTTTTCCAGGCCTCCTTGCCGTCCATAATCATCTTGGCTTCGGATGACCAGTCGCTATCCGCCATGGTGCTCGCGATTGCTTGCGCATCGCCAAGGCCGGATTTCATTTCGTCCGACAATCCTGCGAAGGTTGTCGCGGATGCCGCCGGGGCGGTGCCGAAATCGAGAGCACCGGTTTTTAAGAAAACCGAGAACATTTTCGCTTCGCTCGCAATAACTCCGGCGAGCTCCATTGCCGTACGGGCCTTGGGATCCGGTCTATAATCGGATTTATCTTGCGGCAGGGCTTTAAAAATTTTTTCAAACCGGGGAATCTCGTCGGCAACCGTGGCTACAAATAATTCTTTATCTGTCATATTTTTTAAACTGTTAGTTTAATGTCAGCGACCTTTCGGACTTATATTCTAACATTTATTATTGACCCTTGAAATTGGTCATATCGCCCCTTTAAACAAGGGATATTTTAATTCGGCGATGCCTTTGCCGTATTTCCAAAAGTTAGTCCACAGGGTAGCTATGGTCGTTTATTGTATAATTAAATGCATGAATATCCCACAAGATTTCGTTTCGCAGGAGTCGAGAGGGTTTAAATTTAAAATCGGTCGTTATATCGCCTCATCCCTTTCCGGGTTTGTTGCCGGAGTAATAGCGGCGAGCATTATTTGGTTTGGGGTTCTTTGGGTTACAAATTTGTACGGTAATTTAGGACCAAATAATACCTCATGGTTCGGTTTAAGAAATACTGTATGTGCAACAAAAGCTGCTCCACTCGCACCCGCTGCCGCATCAACGAAATAATTTATAAAATCGATTATCGCCTACTTGGGAAAAGATTGGCCCACCGGGAATAGATAACCCAAATCCGATCTGATTGCAGCCGTCCTATCGGGCGGCTTTTGATTTAAGCATTGAAGATGTATTGCCACGATGTCCGCTGGAACTGTATAATATTGATATGAAACTTATAAAGAAACTCATTCCGTTCCTTATAATATTTTCTACCGTTTTTTATTTTATTAGATCAAGCGACGAATACAATATTCGTGTTCTTGTCGCAAACAATGACGGAGTGCCATGGCTCTATGCCGTTGTCGGTACAATTTTCGGTGTTCTAGCAGCTTTCGCTATCCAAAAAGAATGGGTAAAATGGGACGCGTTGACCGAAGCTGTGCGCGGCGAAGTAGACGGGCTTGAAAAGATGTATCTTTGGTCAAGCCACTTCCCGATAAAGATCAAAGATAAGATACACAGACATATCAAGACCTATTTGGATCTTGTAATCCGTGAAGGGTGGGATCGTAACAAGGAAGGGGAAAGGAGCCAGGAGGTTGATGACGTTATGGAGGGTTTGAATATGAGTATTTATGAAATTTTCGATGAGGCTCCGCAACTTGTTCCGACATCATTCGCGCTATTCTCAAATATTCTTGGACACCGTTCGTCGCGCTTGGAATACAGCCGCGAGCACATCCCGCCTCTTTTAAAAAACACCCTTCAGTTTTCTGCCTTTCTCCTTATCGGTCTTTCTATGTTTATCGCCATCAAAGATTTTTGGCTGGCGTTTTTGTTTACGGCGAGTATCGCGAGCCTTGCCTTCTCTATTTTCTTGGTATTAGTTGACCTTGAGAATCCATTAATGCCCGGTGATTGGCATATTACCACCAAGGACTACGAAGCCTTACTTAAAAAAATCACAACCATTCACTCGTGAGGGATATTTGCCGTCGTTGCAAGCGTGATTTGCCGAAACGATCAAATAAATATGTCACAAGTTTTTTTACCTGACTACAGAAACAAGCGGGGAAGCAATGGTTGTCCCGGATTTTTTATTACAACTTCTGAATAAGAAAAAAATTGGGCGGAGGTTTTTGACCCCGCCCCTTTTATTGGCAACAGATGTCGATCGACAATTCTTCTAATGGATTCACGCGCAAGACAGAATCGAATATATTCTCTTTCTCTATCTCCTGCGCGTGAAAATTTCTATAGTGATCCAAGTAGGAATTCATTCTTTCTTGCAGGTGCATTCCTTCCCATCGTTCTTGGAAATCAATTTGTCCCCGCTGGACGCACCATTTAAGACATACTTCCTCCGGAGTAACGAAATACCAGGATTCAATTATGGTTGCTCCTAGTCCTCTGAGATTTTCCGCAATTTCTTGGCGTGCGCGTTTTGATCCGTTCCAGGCATCTAAAATTATGGTTATAGGGTCATTAGAAAGGTGACTCTCTACCATTGTCCACAACCTTTCCCATCCTTTCTCATGGCCTCCAGAATGAGGGTAGAGCCAGGTATTTCCGAAGAGTTCCACAAGAATAGCATCCCGGTTTACCAGGGCAAAATCATTGCGAGCGGAAATAATTTTGTTACAAAAGGTTGATTTCCCTGCATATTGCGGGCCAACCGTTACCACAACACGCTTCATCTGTCACCCCCTATGTTTATTTTCTGTTATTGAAAATACAATTATGCGAAGCATTATGTCAAGTTGGTATCCCGAGACCCACCTGAAAATCATAGCCACTTTATGCAATCATAGGACTACCCTATAATGAACTCATGTATCTTTGGTTTTTAATAATCGGCACATTCATTCCTCAGGAGTTTTTATCTACCGGAGCTGTTCTGCTTTTGGCTCGGCAGACAAATTTTCCTATAATTTTTATCCACCTTATTTGGTTCGGAGCAACATTTATAGATATGTATGTAGGTTATATTTTGGGGAATCTCTTGCGTAACAGCATGTCTCATACGGCTCTTGTCGAGCGCGTGAATAAATGGTCGGAGGCGTTAAAGTCCAGACTCGGTGAGCACGGGGAGAAATTGTCGTTGTTTATTCTGGGATTCATGAACTTCCCTTACTTGAACACCTTTCTTGCTTCTTGGCTTAAAATACCCATGACAACAGCATTCGCTTTTACCTTCCTGGGAAATTTTTTATGGTACGTAATTCTTTGGGCCACGGTGTTCGGAGCGGCTGTTCTGGTTCCAAGTCAAAGGATGGTTTTATTTATAGTAATTATAGCCGGCGTGGTATCCAGTTTTTTCTTTAAATTTTTTTCCCGCTATTTCCGAAAAAAGAGGGCTAAAAAATAATACGAGGTTTCTATCAATTAATATAGGCGATTTGAATCTTTCCTAGCTATTGATAAGATTAAGTTAATCCTATGCAGTTTTTAAATCACCAAAAAAAGTTTTTGCTTGTAACGGCCGTGGCAATCATTGCCGTTTTATATGGGGGGTACCGTTATTGGGAATTGAGGAAAGAAAAAATATCGCTTGAGGGCAATGTGTCCGAGTTGCGGCAACAAGTTGCCGGCTTAGGAGTTTCTTTGGCTTCTACCACTGCCGACCTGGAGGAAGTAAGAACAGAAAACGCCAACCTCGCCCAATCTCTGATCGCAGAGCAAAGCAAGAATCAAGCATTTGAAACACAGATTCATGATATCTCAACCACCGTCGGTTCTCTTCAGAAGCTAAGCACGATTGACCCGCAGCTTCTGCAAAAATATTCCAAGATTTATTTTTTGAGCGAGAATTACGCTCCCGCCCAGCTATCAAGTGTCGGCATTCAATATATTTATGACAAGACAAAACCGCAGCTTACGCTCCCCGGTGTTCTTCCATATCTTACGGCCATGATAGACGCTTCCAATCGTGATGGCGCAAAACTTCTCGTACTCTCGGCTTACCGATCTTTTTATGAGCAGGCAGCGCTCAAAACAGGTTATAAGATGGTTTATGGAAGCGGTGCCAATCAATTCTCCGCCGATCAGGGATATTCGGAGCATCAGCTCGGTACGGCAGTGGACATTACTACTCAGCAGCTCGACGACTCCCTCATCACCAATAAATTTGCTTCTTCAACCGCCTATGCTTGGCTTAAGAATAACGCTTATAAGTATGGATTTACTCTTTCGTACCCCCCTAATAACTCTTATTATCAGTTTGAGCCATGGCATTGGCGCTTCGTGGGAGTTGGTCTTGCAACCTATATTCAGGAGAATAATATGTATTTCTACGAAATGGCTCAGCGCGACATAGACAAATACCTGATAAACTTCTTTGACTAATCTTTAATGATGACCCAGCCCTTGCATGCAAGGGCTGGGATTTATTTCATCATCACGTCATCCACGAAATATTTTAGAACGGAAAAACAGATAAGAACTATAACAAAAAATCCGGCGATGTAGTTCATGTTCTATGAAGTTGCTGGCAATGACGCTCCGGCAGTGTCTTCTATTTCGCAGACGCCACCGACGCAAGCCAGCTCCCGCTTATTATCTGTTTGGTCGTCTTTTTCGTAAAATATTATTTGCGCGAAATCAACCGGGGGGAACTTTTCCAGCATCTCCTCGTAGCGCTCTTTAGTTATTTCTTCATAGGGTGCGAGGAGGTAGGAGTGGTCATCGCGCGGCAGGAAAGACAGTCCGCCGAGGATACTCCAGTTTTTATATAGCCACTCGGCGACATCAATCCATTCATTGTCTCCGACGGAAACGGTTACGGAGGGATTGTGTTCGGTGTAATGCTCTTTTACTGTTTTCCAATAACTTAATTGTTCCATCGCCGTAAGGTCGTCTTTTTTAATGGAGCCGTCCGGAGCCTTTATCGGGAATTCTATTACGAAAGTGTTCGCCGAACCCATTGACTGCCCAACTTCCGGCGAGTAGGGAACTTTTTGATCTTTAAGCATCTGGAAAAGGGGATCGCTCGCGGCGATTCTCACTCTGCGGATGTAATATGGCGAATGGCGCGGATGAAGTCCGGAAGAGGCATCAACGGTCTGAGATAAATTCCCCGAAGGTTTAACGCAAGTGATTGCCGCTGATTGATTGATGCCGAACTTAGCCGCATAAATTTTATTGACCTCTATCGTTTTGTCGCGGAGTTTTTCCAGGACGGCCGCGTTTCTTACCACCGGACAATCCCATTGGCCGGTTATGGAAACTCCGAGCAAGCGTTCCTCCTCGCAATTTTTCTTCCATTCTTTGGAAAGGTAGGGGAAATTAGTTAGGGTTGACTGATATGTTCCTAAAATTGTTGCCAAACGAACTTTGCGCAACAGGCTCTCCTCTGTGTCTTCGGGACGAGCTACGACCTCGGATAAGTTGCAGAATTCTTTGGACTTGAGGACTATTTCGCCGCAGGGGTTGATGCCGCAACTTGAAAGATCCGGTTCGAATATTTTGCGCCGTCGTTCGGGTATTTGGCTCAGGATGTTACCCCTATTGAACATGCCCCTCTCGCCCGTGCCGCTTTTAGCCAATGAAAGCCACTCTTCCAGGAACTGCACCGCTGTCGGTTTTTCATTGTAAGCTGCGGAATTATTAGCCATGGAACGCTGCGGCTCTTTTATATAAAACTGGCCGGTTTTCGCGTTGCGCATTTCCTGGTCGTCTAAGTCCGACAGGGAAATCATCGCGCTGCGGCGGACGCCGCCGGAGACGACAACTTCTCCTATTTTGCAGATTACGTCGTGGACATCAATATTAGAAAGGCGTTTTCCTTGATTGCTTAATATTTTTCTCCTTGAGAAATCCAGCAAGGCCCGCAGCGGTGCCGGTCCGGAACTTCTTCCGCCCATTGTTTTGAGGCGCGCTCCGGCTGGACGCAAATTGGAATAATCAAATTCAATATCTTTGCCGCTGAACCAGGTTCGCAGCCCGAGAGTGAGCGCGTCCGCCCAGCCTTCCTTGCTGTCGTCGATGACGTGAGTGTCCAATTTTTTTCCGGTCTGTTTTTTTATTTGCGGAAGCTGCTGGACGGTTTCGCTCTCCACCGAGAAGCCAAGGCCGGTACCGCACATGGAGATGTACATGATCTCCGCGAAGTCCTCTATTTTTGTCGGTGCGATAAAAGAACAATTGAAAGCCGCAACGTTCGTTTTTCTTGCGGCAGTTCCGGCAAATTGAAGAAGGCGCATGGACGGCATCGCTTCCTGTTTCAAAATTCCCTGGCGCACTTCGGAATATTCTTCGTCCGAGAGTTTGTTGCCGAGATTTTCTTTCATAAAATTCACATAGCGGTCAACTGTTTCCACCCATGTCTCGCGGCGGCCTTCGGCGTCTATCCAGCGGGAGTATGTTCGGTAGTAAACGAACTCAGAGAGGGGATTGCGGAAATGTTTTTTACTTTCAGCGGCAAGCGCGAAGATGTTCTCGGGAATTTCACGTTTCCTGTCTCGCACTTCTGAGCGATTTTTTCTGTAGAGGATATAGGCCTTCGCGGTTTTCGGAAAATCCATGACGACCAGTTGCTCTTCAACAACGTCCTGTATCTCTTCAATTGTCGGGATATGCTCTTTAAGATATTTTTTCCCCAAAGAGTTCACGACTTGTTCGGAAATTCTTTCGGCATCGTCTTTGGAGTTTCCTTCACCGGCCGCGGACATCGCGCGGGATATTGCGCTTGTGATTCTCGACTGATCAAAAGGCGCGATTCTCCCATCGCGCTTTTTTACTTCCGTGAACTGAACTTTTTTGAAGAGCATAATTTATAAAAATTATTTTTTATTACCTACGAGATAATTTTAACATTTCTAGAATCAGGCACTGTGCATAAAAGTTTGCAATTTACCAGAGAATATGCTATTGTAAGTGTACGGACGTTAAAGGTCGTCGTGAAACCAATAGATAATAAATTTATGGCAGGATTAGCGGAGAAAGGAGGACTTCCTAATATAGAAGTCAATACAGATACCGGTGAAACACCTCAGGAATTACAGGCAAGAGCGGGAAGACAGCAGGCAAGAGCTGCGAGAAGAGATATGTTGAAGAAAGAAGTGCCCAAAGAAGAGAGCGTTGACCTGACTGAAGACCTTAAAAAGGAAGTTTTAGATGCTTATAAAGAGAATGGTAGTGGAAAATAGCCACAAAAACCGCGGGAACGCGGTTTTTTAGTTGATGAATCAAATATTTTATGGTTTTCAGTGGTTGGATTCCTATATTAAGGCCAAAACAGTTCACGATATATATAGTGGAGTTGAATTTACCGTCCCTGGCGTGTTATAAGTTTTATAGCTATTTTACTGCTGGCGGACAGGAGGATTAATGCTGACGCACGAAATTTGGGGAATAGTTGATAAAGAATGCGCCGCCGGTTTTAATCCTGATTTGCAGGCGCGAATACGGGAAAAATTATGTGTGGCTGTCGGAGAAGAAATAGTGAAGACCGGATTGTCTGAAGATCTTTGGCTGAAGTTTCTTGATGCAGCCGAAGCCGAGCGCGATTTGGCATATTTCGTTGTTCTGTCCAGTTTGGGAGATAACTGCAAGTTGATTAAAGTTGGCGAGGAAAAAATAATGTCTTTCGGTTATCTTTGCGGGAGGACTAGGTCGTTTTGTGAGTTTCTTATGGATAACTACGAAATAGCTCCGGAAGATATAAAGAAGGAATGGGATTTAGATGGACTAATGTCCCTTGCGGCCGAGACCGGAGTTGAGTCGGAAAAATTTTTTCGGCGGCCGAAAGGCAGGAAGGGCTTTTTATTTGAAAAGGTTTTCCTCGGAAAGATAAATAAGCTTATCAGTTCTCTGCGGCTTGTGATTTTAGGTGAAGACCTGAATTCTAAGTTTAACAAAGAGATGAATAGCGTGGAGATGGCAGCGAGCCAATATTTTGAAAAAGTCGGAGCTCGCGACTATCAGATTTAACTGGGGCCGATCCTGTCGGCCCCCTTTTATTTCCACTAATATATTATGGGGAAAATTCTTGCAAAAATGCCGCGTTTAAGGCGCGGCTTTTCAATTAGTTTTGGCTGAAGAAACTTTTTTAAACCAGAACCCGGATAAGCTTTCCGGAGATTCTGACTGGCATAATGATTTTTCTGATTTCGGGAGGAAGGTAATATATTGGGAATGTGCGCAGCGCTGCATCTGTTCAATAGAGAGCTCTGTTGCTCTTAAAACCACGAAAGGACCAGGCCCGTACATATTTTTAAAGCAGCCGATGTCTTCCGGAGCCCCCTTGGTATTTTCAAGTTCATCGTCGTCCCTCCAGGTAATAATGTCGCCCGGAGAAAAGAATTCTTCCTCTCGCAACATTGTTGCCTCCAGATTGCATTATAAGCCCAACTCCTTATTTTATAGACCTACATTGATTTTTTGTCCAATACTTTTTATTTGAAGGTTTGGGAATAAAAATGGGACGCACAAAATTTCTGTGCGCCCCGTGGTGTTTGTGAGTTGGCTGGTAGAATCACCAGCTTCTCACGAATTGCAGGATGGCCTCCGCTTCGGCGCGGATGGCCGTTGCCATCAAAGAACGCATCTCCGGAGAGGAGATGCCGTAGGCCCTTGCCATGATTTCAATTTTCGCTGGCGAAGGTGGCTTGAATTTCACCATCCTTTTTGCTTCCTTCTTGAGCCTCTTGCCCGCCGCTTTTCTTTCCCTTAGAGCCTCGGCTGCGCTACCACTAGCAAATTGAGTCATGTTTTCTCCTTGTTCCCGCAGCAATGAATTTGGCGCTTTGCCACGGATACTATGAAACATTATATTCCTTTTATTTAAAAATGTCAAGGGAAAGAGTATTTATACGATCTTTATCTCCAGGGGAAATTATCGTGCAGTTCTTATAAAAATCCGCGCATTTCGGCGCGGGTAAATATTTTTTACATTGGCTTTTTATCTGGTCCTGGCTCAAAGTTTTTTAACAGTGTCGTCAGCTCGTTATTATCTTCTTCCGATTTCTGGCTTGCTATAAGTTGAACCAACCGCTCGGTGCTTAAAGTTATATGTGTTTCCCGGAAAACATCTCCTGCCACCAGGATCGGACAATCGAGAACCATTGCAAGAGCAATGGCAAAACTCTGGTTTGACTTGATTATGGTAGTTTTCCCGGGCGATTCTTGCAGGATATGAATCTGCGTATATAATCTACGTTTCTTATCAACCTTTTTAATATAAATTTTTTGTACGCTTGCCGACACTGCTTTCAGAATATCTCTGGTTACATCGTGAGACATCGGTTCCTCGGATTTCTGTCCGCCGAGGAGAGTGGCGATAGTATAGGCATCGTCAGCATCGGAAAATATGAACATGACATTATTACTCGCCACATCTTTAACAACGATAAGTGGCTGAAAATCTTCAGGATTCGGTATTAAGGCGATAACTTTAACTGTAACGTCATTTTCCATAGCCACCCCCGCTTTCAACGTTTCTAATGATTAGAATAAACAGGAGGTCCCGTTTATGCAAATTGTTGTGTTAAAATAAAAAGATGCAGCCTAACGGTAAAAAACTTTTAGTGGTGGATGACGATGAGTTTTTGTTGAACATTTATGCGGCGAAATTGCAGGAGGACGGCTACGTAGTAAGAACAGCTAATAATGGGGAAGAGGCCTGGGATATAGTTCAAAACGGCTACATTCCCGACGCCGTTTTCACTGGCATCATTATGCCGCGGATGACCGGCTTTGACCTTATCGCCAAAATGCAGGCAGACACGAAACTGGCTGGTATTCCTGTCGCCATTTCTTCGCATCGCGGCAGAGACGAAGACAAAAAGAAGGCGAAGGAAATGAAAGTAGACGATTTTATTATTCAGGGAACGGTTCCCTTGGTGGAGGTTGTGCGCCGGATAAATTCCCTCGTTGGCATCCAGCAGAGAAATTATAAAATCCAGCTTGTCCGCGGGAAGCTTGACTCCGAGGCGCTCATAGATTTTATGAATAAGCAGCAGCAAACATTTTTTGCTTTTGAGACAAATAAAAATGCCTATCTGGAATTTGAGCCCGATGCAGAGGCTGGTAAGTTTAAAATTAAACTTACCTCCGACTGATTCGACTAATGGAGATTGCTGTCTTATTGCACAATATAAGAAGCCTGCATAATGTCGGTTCTATTTTCCGCACGGCAGATGCCGCCGGAGCCAAAAAAATCTATCTCTGCGGCATTACGCCGGCTCCAGTAGATCGTTTTGAAAAAATTATTCCTCAATTTGCTAAAGTTTCTTTGGGCGCGGAAAAATACCTTGGATGGAAAAAATTCCCCTCAACGCTTCCGCTTATCAAAAAATTAAAAGATCGTGGTTACAAGATTTTTGCCATTGAGCAAAGTAAAAAATCCACCCCGTATTTTCGCGAGGCGCGTAGAGCCAAGGGCACCGCAAAGATAGTATTGGTTTTAGGGAATGAAGTTCGTGGTCTGCCGCCGGCTGTTTTAAAATCTGCCGATAAAATTTTGGAAATTCCGATGTTGGGTGGAAAAGAATCCCTGAATGTAGCGGTTGCTTTCGGAATAGTTGCATTCGGATTTCTCAGCAGGATATCTAAATAGGTGCAAATTAAAAGGCTCCCGATATCAGGAGCCCCTAAACATTAAGCAGTGACTGTTGCCGTTCTTGGCGGACACGCCTCAGTCTTTAACATTCCTCTTAATTTCCGCCGGGCTTTATGCAGCTGAGATTTGGAATTGCCAATTGTGCTTCCGCGCATTCCGGCGATTTCATTGTGTTCGTATCCTTCAACGTCGTGGAGGACTAATGCGTCCTTGTAACCGTCTGGTAATTTCTCTATCGCTTCTTTGAGACATAGTCTCAATTCAATGGTGTTACGGCGTCCTATGTCGCCTGGGTGGTGATTGATCTTCGCTTCATGATCGAATTTTGGTTCTATAATTATCCCTCCTCGAGTATTTGTACTCCGATTTGGAAGCAGTTGTACTTGTAGGTCTACAAGAGGTATCGTCACTATTCTCTTTTTGCGGAGCTCCATCAGCGCTTGGTTGACCGCGACTCTGTATAGCCAGGTACTGAATTTTGATTCTCCACGGAATTGACCGATTTTTTTGAACACCTGCATAAATGCTTCCTGTAGAAAATCTTCTGCATCGGTATGGTTGCCAGCAATGCGCATGAACAATCTGAATATTCTTTGGTGATATTTTTTATAAATTTCGGTAAATGCGGATTCATCGCCCATCTGCGCTTTCGTGATGGTATTCATTTCTTGTGCGTCACTTTCTGATTGGCAATATTTTTCGCTCATTTTCAACTCCTAACTCCTGGTTAAATTCTGTTTTCTATTATACTTTATGTATGATTTTTTGTCAAAAGATTTATAATTTACGATGATGGAAGATAAAAAAATTCTCGGCGTTAATCGTAATATTTTTTTTCTCGGACTAGTAAGCCTCTTCAATGATTTTTCTGCCGAGATGGTGCAGTCCGTGATGCCTATTTTTTTGACCGTGGTTTTGGGGGCGCCGGCGGAGTTCGTGGGATTCTTGGAGGGCTTTGCCGATGCCATAGCGAGCATCCTAAAGCTTTTCTCCGGCTGGTTCTCGGATAAAATCGGCAAACGCAAATTGCCGGCAGTTATGGGTTACGCTCTCTCTGTCGGAGTACGTCCGCTTCTTTCGTTGGTCGGCAATTTTTGGCAGGTTTTTGAATTGCGCGTTGTGGATAGGATAGGCAAGGGATTCAGGGACGCTCCGCGCGATGCCCTCATCGCGGAATCTGTTCCGAAAAACGAACTCGGAAAATCTTTCGGCTTTCATAGATCATTAGACACGTTGGGCGCCACCCTCGGTCCGCTGGTCGCCCTGATTATATTGCCGCTCATAAATAACAATTATCGCCACCTTTTTTTGATAGCTTTTTTTATCGGCCTCGGCGCGATTTTCAGTTTTGTTTTCGTGAAGGAAAAAAGGCCGGTTATATTGCTATCAAATCCGGTCGCTAAGCCGAAATTAAATTTCGCCCTGCTTAAGAGCAACAAAAGGTTCGCCTTAGTGGTTTTATCAATTTTCATTTTTGGATTAGGCACGTTGCCGATATTGCTCGCTATTTTGAGGGCCAAAGAAGTTGGTTTGGGGGTTAGCGGCGTGCCCCTGGCATATTTTATTTATAATTTAACGTTTGTTTTAGTCGCAATTCCTTTGGGGCGGCTTGCGGACAAAATAGGGGAGAGGACGGTTATTGCCTCGGGATTTTTTTTGGCGGCTACCGCTTATTTCGGTTTAGCTGGAGCCGCAAGCGTTCTTGTTGTCGTGGCATCTTTCGTTGTCCTCGGAATATATTCGGCGGCGACAGACGGCTTAATGCGCGCGCTTGCTGCCAAACACTTGACGGACAATATTTTGGCTACGGGCCAGGGATTCCTCAATATGGCTGTGGGATTTTCTTCCTTGGTAGCGGGCATTATCGGAGGAGTTTTATGGACAAACATAGGTTCAAGCGCCGCCTTTTTATATGCCGGAACATTTTCTATAATAGGATTAATACTCTTCCTGATAATGACGAGGAATAAATATGTCTAAAAACTTGATAATCATATTATTATTGATACTTATTTTCATAGCTGCTGCCGCATTGGCATTTTTTCATTTTTTTCTTAGCGGTCCCAGCAAACACAGCGGTGTGGAAGCGAATGTGGAAATAGGCGGTACGACGTTCAAGTCGGAAGTCGCGAGCACCATACTTCAAAGAACCATTGGTCTTTCCGGGCGCGATTCTCTTCCCGAGGGAGAGGGCATGCTTTTCATTTTCAACGGTTACGGAAATTACGGATTTTGGATGAAGGATATGAAGTTCCCTATAGATATGGTGTGGATTTCCGGAGACAAAGTTGTTGGTTTTGTCGAAAACGCAATGCCGGAACCGGACAAAACAGTTTTTGGCTTGAAGGTTTATTATCCGCCCGAGGCAGTGGATAAAGTATTGGAAATAAATGCCGGCGACGTTGGTCGCTATGGTATATCGGTCGGACAGTCGGTATTGATCAGCGATTGAATTGTTGTGCTACAATAAAAATAAGACATGAAAAAAGTTCGCATAGCTATAAACGGATTTGGGCGCATAGGGCGCCTGTTTTTCCGGCAAATATTTGATGAGGCAAATATAGAGGTAGTCGCTCTTAACGACCTCGGCGACGCGGAAAATCTCGCCTATCTTTTAAAGTACGACACGGTTTATGGCCGCTACGACAAAGAAGTGGCAGCCGATTTGGCTAAAGGTGTTCTTGCGGTCGGCGGTAAAGAAATAAAATTTTTACAGGTCAAAGACCCGACCCAGCTTCCCTGGAAAGATTTGAATGTTGATATTGTCGTGGAGTCCACCGGCATCTTTGAGTCGTTTGAGGCTAACAAGGTACATCTCGCCGCCGGAGCCAAGCGCGTTGTGATTACGGCTCCAGCCAAGGACGAGGATGGAATCGACGGACAAACAGTTCTTATAGGAGTGAATGATGAAAATCTAAAAATTCGCCCGATCTCTTCCAATGGTTCGTGCACAACTAATTCGGTATCTCCGGTAATCCAGATACTTTCCGAAAATCCCGGAATTGCGAAAGCGATGCTCTCCACCGTTCATTCTTATACTGCAACGCAGGGGATTGTTGACGGTCCGGTTCGCAATAGCAAGGATTACAGACGTGGCCGCGCGGCGGCACAGAATATTGTTCCGTCCACGACCGGCGCGGCGATAGCCGTCACCCGCGGGATTACGGACCTCAAGGGTAAATTTGATGGCCTGGCATTCCGAGTACCTTCCATAACAGGTTCAGTTTCCGACATAACCTTCTTATCTAAACGTAAAACTTCCGCCGAAGAAATAAATAAAATTCTGACGGACGCCGCTTCTTCGCCTCGCTGGCAGGGAATATTAAAGGTGACGGACGACCAAATTGTCTCTCACGATATTGTTGGCGAGCCATACGGCGCGATCGTGGACCTCGGTTTTACGAAAGTCGTTGACGGTGATCTAGTAAAGGTCTTAAGCTGGTACGACAACGAAGCTGGCTATGTGAGCACGCTGGTGAAGCATGTCCGGCTGGTTGCGCAATTGATTTAGGGATAGTTAATGGATAATAATAAATTTTACGCGCAGAGAATGATCGGACATATAATTTTTGCCGTTGCAATTTTTTTCATATTCGTCTCTTTTATGATGTATGCCTGGTTCTATATGACCTATTCCCATTTAATAAACACAAACGTCCAGCAAAGTATTCTATTCAGCCATATCGTTGACGCGCAACTGAAGATCGGGAGAAAATAAAATTATGCTTATCTATATAGGAGCGGATCACAGGGGATTCAAGTTCAAAGAACGCCTGAAAGCTATTTTGCACGATCAAGGATACGAGGTCACGGATGTTGGGAACGAGATTTATGATGAAAAAGATGACTATCCGGATTTTGCAGCGGAAGTTGGCAGGAGGGTTAGCGCTGAATCTGGGGGCAATAGGGGGGTTTTGATATGCGGCTCCGGAGCCGGCGTTGATATCGTAGCCAATAAATTCCATGACGTGCGTTCCGTTCTCGGGATTTCCACGGACCAGGTTTTTGACGCTAGACACGACGACGATGTTAATGTTTTGAGCTTGTCCGCTGATTTTACAAGCGAAGCAGATGCCGAAAAAATGGTTAGGGTTTTTCTGGATACGCCTTTCTCGGGAGAAGAACGTCATAAACGTCGCCTGAAAAAAATTGCGGCGGCAGATAATCAATGAATAACCGCGCCGCAAGCGGCGCGTTATCCGCTTGCGGCCCCTGCGGTTATTCACCCCGCCATAGGCGGGGTTTATTAAATTCATTCCGCTTCATCCCCGCGTTTACGCGCGGGGTACTAGCGGGAATTTAATAAAAAATCCGCGCTTAACGAAACGCGGTTTTTTTTGAATTCACGGGGTGGCAGATTTTAATTCGTTTGCGGGAAAATATCGGCGTGCTCTTTTTTCCAAACACTCCATTCTTTCATACCGATAGCCTGGATTCTGTCCATTACTTCAACTAGTGACAGCGGGAGGTAGAATGTGTCGCCAACATATGGCTGAAAAGTCGGTCCGGTTGTGCTGCTCCAAAACGTTCTCCGATAAAACCAGCACTTATCGTTTCCCCGGTTATCTCCCTTATGGAAAACGGTTGTATTGTTTCCGCTGTCTTTGGGTATTGGTATTTCCAGCAATTTTGCCGAATATCTCGGGTTATAATAACTCTTGATTACAAACTCTCGATAGCTGGCAATTTGACGCAACTCTTCGTCGCTTGGCATTACGGACTGTCTGTCCAGTGAAGTTATCCAATACGTTCTGGGGTTTAAAGAATCCACGGGAATCTTGAAGTTCTCGTGTATATGTCGCTGCTGTTCTTGCGTGATGTTGGTCGCCGCCATTTGAACCTCGGGCATATTCACCTCCAAAATTTCTATTGGGGAGCTTAGCATAATCGGAATATCCCCGTCAAAAATATGGAGAAATTAATGTGATACAATTAATCTATTATGGAGGTTATTCCGGTTATAAATTGCCACGACCACGACATTAAATGCGTTAAAGATAAGCTCTATCACGCTGGGAAATTTTTACAGAAAGGCGATTGGCTGCATCTGGACATCTCCGACGGCAGGTTCACTTTCAATAAAAGCTGGCGGGATCCGCAGCAATGGGCCTATCTGCGCCCGGAGTTCAATTTGGAGGTCCATTTGATGGTTGAGGAGCCGGAAAAATATTTGAGCGATTGGTCGGCTGCGGGCGCCGGGCGTTTTATAGTTCATAAAGAATCATTGAGCGAGGCGGCGGCGGAAAGTTTTGTAAAAAGGGCAAGAACAATGAGAAAAGAAACCGTTCTTTCCAGCGTGCCGCACACTACAACGGCCCAGCTTTGGCCGTACCTGAGATTTTTTTCACATTATCAGGTTCTGGCCGTGGAACCGGGGCCTGCCGGACAGAAGTTTTTGCCGACAGTACTTCAGAAAATAAAATTTTTGAGGAACTTCGCGCCGAATGCTAAAATTGAAGTTGACGGTGGCATTACGCCGGAAATAGCGAAGCTGGTAAAAAAAGCCGGTGCGGACAGGATAGTTTCCTCTGCCTACATTTTCGGCAGCAAAAATCCGAAGAGCGCATATAAGAAACTTCAAAAAGCATAAGATGCAGGAAATCCACGAGAAAAAAATAAAGTATCTGGAATACATTGCGAATAAGCTTCGCGAGGATGTGATCAGAATGGTTTCGCATGCCGGTTCCGGGCATATTGCCGGACCGCTTGATATGGCGGAAATTTTCGCCGCGTTTTATTTTCACATTTTGAATCACGACCCTAAGAAACCCGATTGGCCGGATCGTGACCGCTTGGTTTTGTCTAACGGCCACATTTGCCCCGTGCAGTACGCGGCGCTGGCCCGCTCCGGATATTTTCAATTGGAAGAATTAAAAACCTTGCGCCAGCTGGGGACCCGTCTGCAAGGCCACCCTCACAGGAAAGTTCTCCCGGGTATTGAGACAACATCCGGACCGCTCGGTTCCGGGATTTCGCAGGCGGTCGGCATGGCGCTCGCGGCGCGGCTGGACGGTAAAAAGTGGCGGACATATTGCCTTACATCAGATGGCGAGCACGAAGAGGGGAATACATGGGAAGCGATTATGTTCGCCGGCAAGAATAGGTTGAATAATTTAACAGTTGTCGTTGACCGCAATAATATCCAAATAGACGGTTTTACGGAAAATATTATGCCGCTTGAACCGTTCCGCAGGAAATATGAATCGTTTAACTGGGAAGTGGTGGAGATAAACGGCCACGATTTTTATGACATAATTTCCGCTGTTGCCGAGGCGCAGGCAGTATATGAAAAGCCGACCGTTATTATCGCCCATACCATAGCCGGCAAAGGAGTGAGTTTTATGGAAAGGAACTATTTATGGCACTCTAAGCCTTTTAGTTCGGGTGAGGCAGAGGAGGCGCTAAAAGAGCTGCGAACCCTCGGTGGGAAAATAAGAAGCGAACATGAATAAGAAACAAGTAGCATCAATAATATTTCTAATATTAGCGTTCGTCCTTATTGCTATAAATGGTATTGGTTTTAACATGGGGACTTACATTCAAATGGACGTCAATCAAAAAATTTTGGTTACATTAGATGCGGTCGTCAGTTTATTGTGGGCAATTCTTTTTATGTTATTAGCGATTTATTTTAAAGATAGAAAATAAAATTTATGTCTAAACAAACAGCAAAAAGTTCTCCCCGCGATGTCTTTATGTATCTTTTGGCGACAATAACCGTTTACTTCAGCGCCTATAGCGTAATTGACCTTGTCTTTCAATATATAAACGTAGGATTTCCGGACGCACTTAATCCATATTACGATGCCGGCAACGCCATTCGCTGGCCGTTGGCATTCCTCGTTATCATTTTCCCCGTCTACGTTTGGGTTTCTAGTTTTTTGCACAAAGAACTAGTAAAAAATCCAAAGAACGGCGAGGTAAAAATCCGCAAATGGCTGCTTTATTTCACGCTTTTCGCCGCCGCGCTTCTTATAATCGGCGACTTGGTTTCTCTTATATATAACTTTTTGGGCGGAGACCTTACTACAAGATTTTTGCTTAAGGTTTTAGCTATACTTGCGGTTGCCGCCGCTGTCTTTTGGTATTATCTCTATGATTTGCGCAGTGGCAAAAAAAAGTTTTCTTCCGGAGCGAAAGTGTCCGTTAAAATTGCTATTGTCTGCGTGGCAGTGGTTGCCGTTACAGGATTCTTTATTGCTGGATCGCCCTTCAGGCAGCGCCTTATAAAGTTTGACGACCAAAAAATTAGCGACCTGCAGAATATCCAGTGGCGGGTGGTAAATTACTGGCAGCAGAAAAATGTTTTGCCGTCTACCATCGGCGACTTGCGGGACGATATTTCCGGATTTGTTCCGCCGGTTGACCCGCAGGACAGTTCTGCCTACGTGTATACTGCAACCGGAGAACTTTCGTTTGGGCTTTGCGCTAATTTTAACGAGGCATCAGACGATAAGGCGAGAGCTGTCATTCAGCCCCAGCCATACGGGGTTTCTGGAAATGAGAGTTGGGCGCATCCCGCCGGAAATTATTGTTTCTCGCGGACGATAGACCCGCAACTATATAAACCAATCGCACCTGCGCCGATGCTTAAATAAAAATCCATGCCTAACCCAGACACAAAATTATCTAAAAATGGATTCGCGACCATAATCGCCATTATAATTATCGCAGCTGTTTTGGTTACGGCTGGATACTTTGTGCTTGTAAATAAAGCGCAGGTGCCAGAGGTATTGTTGTCTGGACAGCACACAACGCCACCGCTTGCTGTGCAGAACCAAACATCAAAATCAGCAATTGATGCAAGTTGGAAAACTTATAGTAATCCAAAATACGGATTTGAATTTAGCTATCCTCAAGACTGGGCGATTGATGGCATTTATGACTATTCTACTGATAACGGGAAAAATTCGGCGTATATACCATATCTGGGCGATTTTAATTATTTTTTTACAATGAACGCTGATCCACTAAGCAGACTGGATGGGTTTACTATATCTCTAGGTTGTCAGTCTGGTAATAAGGTTAATTTAATAGAACAGAAAGGTCTTCTTATGGGATCAGGAACCGTGTCATTGGCTAATACAACTGCGACAATGTTCTCGGGCGGCGAATGTACGTATGTTAATAATCCTAATGAGTGTAATTCTGACGTATCGCCGACACTGACTCTTCTTTGTAATAACGATGGCGATATTTGTTTTCAAGCCGATACTTATACGGGGGGCGGTATTTATGCAGATAGACAGGCGCGCACAGCTTTACTAAAAGAGGTTTTGGGCACGGTAAGGTTTTCAAAAGATCCACAATCTATTCTTGTTCCCGGCAACTGTCCTGTCCCCATAGAAAGAAAAGGATAAACAATCATCTATAATAAAAGACAGCAAACAAGATGCTCAATCCCGAAGCAAAACTTAATCCAAAACTATTCGAGCACGATATCGAGCAGGCGCCGACCCGCAATGGTTATGGCGAGGGTTTGGTTTTGGCCGGAGAGGCAAATAAGAATGTGGTAGCACTTTGCGCGGATTTAACAGAGTCCACACGCGCGGAAGCATTTGCTAAAAAATTTCCCGAGAGATTTTTTGAAGTCGGCGTTGCAGAGCAGAATATGGCGACTATCGCCGCCGGACTGGGAGTCACCGGCAAAATCCCTTTTATATCTTCTTATGCAACATTTTCCCCCGGCAGAAACTGGGAGCAAATAAGAACAACTATCGCTTATAACGATTCCAATGTAAAAATCGCCGGACATCACGCGGGGATTTCCGTGGGTCCTGACGGCGCAACGCACCAGGCAACGGAAGACATCGCTATGATGCGGGCATTGCCGAATATGAAAATTTTCGTTCCTTGCGACTCGATTGAGGGGAAGAAAGCTACGCTCGCGGCGGCCCACATCTGGGGCCCGGTTTATCTGAGATTCCAAAGGGAGAAAACTCCGGTGTTTACTACCGAAGCGACGCCCTATGTCCCGGGCAAGGCGGAAGTTTTTTGGGAAACTAAAGGGGCGAAGGTATTAATTGTCGGTTGTGGGGGTTTGTTATACAACTCTTTACTTGCCGCCCGGGAATTGGAAAGAGAAAAAATTGGCACTATAGTTTTAAACAGCCACACGATAAAACCGCTGGATGAGAAGAAAATCGTGGAACTTGCCAAAAAATGTGGTGCTGTGGTTACAGTTGAAGAACATCAAATTGCCGGCGGCTTGGGCGGCGCGGTTGCGGAAGTTTTAGCACAGCATACGCCAGTGCCGATGGAGTTTGTTGGAATGCATGATACTTATGGAGAATCCGGCCAGCCAAGCGAGCTTATCAAGAAATATGGGATGGATGTTAAAGATATAAAACTGGCCGTTAAAAAAGTTCTGCGCAGGAGAAAATAAAAATCCCCTTCCGAATTGGCTGGGGGGATATAATTGGTTAAATCGTGCTAGTTTGGCTTAAACCCAAGCACTACTACTGCCCACTGCGCGTGACTGTAATTTTCTTGCGCCTCCTTAAGAGCCGACTCGGCAGCATTTTCATTTGTCCTGAGTTCACTAAGTTTCTGGATGTTTGTTTTCACCATATCAGCGGTCGATGGCTCAGATGCAAGGATTTTTTCTTTGGCCGCCCTTGCCTGATCCAGTGAAGCGCTTTTCAGTTTGACTTCTTCGCTTAATTTACCAAGTTGCGCCGTAACATAAGGCTGCATTAGCCTTATCGCTTCTTTGTCTTCTTGTTGTGGCGGTTCAATCTTTAATTGGGCCACGAAGTATTCATGCGCACGACTGTATGTAATTGCCGGCATAGCAATCGCCGCTATTATAATTAGAACTATCGCCACCATAATCCACAACCCTATCAGTGAAAGGACATTCTTTTTCACATCATCCTCCCGGGCAAGCTGCCCACAAAGTTCAAGTCTTACACTGAGGGCATTATATGTTGTTTTGAATTACTTGTCAATTGGGAATATAATTTAAGTTAATGTTTGATGTAATCACCATCGGTTCCACAACCCGCGACGCTTTTTTTGAAAGCGATTTTACAACAATTAAATGGCCAAAAACTCCGTCGCGGTTGGCGTATGTTTTGCCTAAAGGCGACAAGCTGGAAATCAAGCGCGCTTATTTTACCGTTGGAGGCAACGCAGCGAACGGTTCGGTGACTTTCGCGCGACAGGGATTTAGGGTGGCGGCAGTTGGAAAAATCGGGGACGATGCTTCAGGGGAAGAAATAAAGCGCAAGCTCGCGAGCGAAAAAGTTAACACATCGCTTATGGCGATGGCTCGCAATATGCCGAGCGCACACTCCGTTTTGCTTTTAGAAAATGCCGAGCGCACGATTCTTGGTTATCATGGTTCGTCGGACACTTTCGCGATTCGCGACCTTCATCTCTTAAAAATGAAGGCTAAATGGTGGTATATGTCTTTAGCCGGAGAGTCGGACAAGATGTTTTTGCCGCTTATAAAATTCGCGCGCGCGAATAAGATCGCGGTTGCCTTTAATCCAAGCGGTCATCACTTACGCCACAAACGCAATGATGTTCTGAGATCGCTCAAAGATATTTCATTTTTGGTTTTAAACGACGAAGAAGCGGGACAAATCACCGGAATTCCCTGGAAATACGAGAAAAAAGTTTTTAAAAAGCTGGATAAGCTGATGAGCCCGGGAATTTTGGCTGTAACGACTGGGCGAATGGGGGTCACCGTTTCCGACGGCAAATATGTTTATAAAGCCGGGATTTTCAAGGAGAGAAAACTGGTCGACAGGACCGGTGCGGGGGACGCTTTTGGTTCGGGATTTACCGCCGGGCTTTTACTGCGTGGAATTAATGCAAAGAATATCGGGAAGGCGAAATCTTCGGATATCTGCTACGCAATACGTCTTGCAACGGCGAACGCAACTTCCGTTGTAGAAAAAATAGGCGCCACGGAAGGGATTATTACGCGGGAAGAATTCAATATGCCGCGCTGGAAAAATCTTAATATAACCGTTAAAAAAATATAAAATGACTGGCGCTGAGAAAGTATCTAAAATATTAAGAGCCGACAAACACTTGGTCGCCAAATTGGACGAGCGGCTATCCTCGGTTTCCGGGAAAAACGGTGTCTTGGATAAAATTATAGAAGAGCACTCCAATATCATCCGCGATAAGCTTTCTACTCTCGGTATCCCCACTGCGGCCACTTCCAAGGATGTTTACGATGCCCTGATTTCCAAAATAGAGTCCGACGACCATCATTTATTTTCCGCTTTGAACGAGCCGGATTGCCGGCGTGTTGCCGATTGTCAGAAGGTTGCCGATGCGGCTTTGCAGGTTGCTGGCGGTCCGAAAGGATTGTTTCTTAAATTTGATAAGGCCAGGGAATTCTTAATAAAAGAGCCGCCGAAAAAGATAATGGCGTTTTTGGGTTATGATTCGGCTGAAAAAATGCTCTTAAATGAAGATTTGCTGGAGGTTATGAGCGCCCTGCGTTTTATTGAAGGCAGCGAATGGCTGAATAATGTTTTCTTCAAGCAGTATGGATCTCTTACGCCGGATGATTTTGAGGAGCGGGATATCCGAGTTAAGGCCTTGAGCGAAAAATGGGGCGCGGAATCGCAAAAGTTCGTTATTAAGAAGCGGCACAACATCAGTCACCTGAAGGAACTTGGAGTTATTTTCGTGATACCGGTTCTTCTTGGCATCTCCGGAGAGATCTTGCGCATGTTCGCGCTTATCCTCCACTATTTAAACGAGATTCCTTTCTACTCCGATATTTTTCGGGACATAGCCAAAGATCAGAAAACTTTTACGGCTAATTTCACCTCTCTCTTGCGCGGTGATGTTTTGGAAAATAGGCCGGCCGAGAGCGATAAATCATTATGGCTGGTCGTGCAGCGGTATCTGGCAAAGGACGACGAAAACGATTGGCGTTTGTTCGTGCCGCATATCAATCCGGAAGCCCTGCACTGGCTTAAGGCCGAGGAAAATTTGGCTAGCGCCGGGGCGACAATGGACCATTTCGGCGAAGAGTTGGCATTTTGGAAGGATATTGACTGGGTGGGGGATTATTTCAAAGACGAAAGCGGCGTGGACGTACTTGTGAGCTTTGACCTTGTGGACACGGTGATGAGCTTGGTAAAGGAAAAAGAAATGGCCAAGTATCTCTATCATCATCAGGAAGCTCTTTGGAATAAAGTGTTTGCGGAATATATGGGACGGGATAAACTGGAAGATTATTCCAAGCAATACTTATTAAAAGGATATTTCGAAATTTAATTTCAGATCAATGAAAACTTTACGAGAAACACTTAAAGACGCAGGCGAACGCAAGGTTGCCATTGGCCATTTCAATATTTCCGACCTGGCGGCTCTTAAGGCCATTTTTGAAGCCGCACGTGAGTTGAATTTGCCTGTTATGATAGGGGTTTCCGAGGGCGAAAGGGAATTCGTCGGTGTTCGCCAGGCGGCGGCGTTGGTTAAAAGTTTGCGCGGAGAATACGACTATCCTATTTTTTTGAATGCGGACCACACCCATTCCCTGGAAAAAATACGTGAAGCCGCCGAAGCCGGTTTTGACGAAATATTATTCGACGGCTCAAAGCTTTCCCTTGAGGAAAACATCCAGCAAACCAAAGAGGCCGTAAAAATCATTAGATCTATTGATAAGAATATTCTGATTGAAGGCGAGATCGGATATATCGGCAGTTCCTCGGAGGTGATGAAAGAAAAACCGGAAGGCATAGAGCTTACTACGGCCGAAGAAGCGGTACGTTTTATTAAAGAAACAGGCGTTGATGTTCTTGCTCCTGCGGTGGGCAATATGCACGGCCTTACGGAAGATATGGCCAAGGGTCTTTCGCAAAAGAGGCTTGATATAGAAAGGATAGGAAAAATAAAAGAAGCAACGCTGACGCCGCTTACTCTTCACGGTGGATCGGGGACTAACGACGATGATTTTGTTGCCGCCATAAAAGCTGGCATAAATATAGTCCACATCAATACAGAAATACGCGTAGCTTGGCGCCGCGGATTGGAAAAAGGATTAAAAGATATGCCGAATGAAGTCGCGCCCTACAAGATTCTGCCGCCGGCGGTAGAGGAGATAAAACAGGTAGTCCTCTCACGCATGAAGCTATTTAATAGTTCTAACTGATTGCTTGTGGTAGATAGGTTTTGTGCTATGATTCATACTAGGATATTTATTTTGGAGGTGTATAATGCCGAGACGGAAGTGCCCAATAGAAGGATGCGATTCGTTCGTTAGAACTACGTGTTTGTGTCTATGTAGTGATGGCGAGTGCGAAAAAGGACATAAATGGCATTGGTATAGAAGGAATTCTAGATGTAAATGGGTTTTACACACGGGAGAATCGGACCACGAAATTCACGGCGGTAATCCATCTCAATGTTGTGCGATGGGTCGAAATATAACCAGAAAATACGAAGGAAAAAGGCATTAGTGTGCCTTTTTTATTTTGATACGTTGGGTTATCTCAATGGGTAATATTATAAGGGGTTGCTTTCGGGAATATTTTTTGTTATCCTCTAATTCATGGATTTAACAGTTAAAACAAGAGAAAAATTCGGTAAAGCGGTAGGGGCTTTGCGGAAACAGGGAATTATCCCGGCCGAGCTTTATGGACGCGGTATTGAGAACGTCCATTTGAACGTTGCCGCGAAGGATTTCGCCAAGCTTTTCAAAGAAGCCGGTAGCAATACGGTTGTTAATATTGTTGTTGATGGAAAGAAATATCCAGCGCTGGTGCACGATGTCAGCAAGAACTACTTTAGCGGCGAAGTAGACCACGTTGATTTTTACGCCGTGCGCATGGACGAGAAGCTTACGGCAAAGATTCCTTTGGAATTTTTGGGAGATGCTCCTGCCGTGAAAGACAAGGGCGGTATTTTGAACAAAGCGATGTACGAAGTTGAAGTTGAAGCTTTGCCTGCCGACCTACCTCATAGCTTACAGGTTGATCTTTCTGTTTTGGATGATCTTAATAAGAGTATTTACGTTAAAGACCTTAAAATTTCTTCCAAAGCCAAAATTGTTGTTGATCCGGAAACCGTGATTGCTACGGTAACGCCGCCTGTAGCCGAAGAGGTCAAGGTTGAGGAGCCGGTTGACGTTAGCACGGTGAAGGTTGAATCGGAAGAAAAGAAGGCCGAAAGGGCAGCCGAGAAAAATAGCGAAGATAAGACCGAGGAAACAAAAAAGAAATAAAAACCAGATCTGATAAAAAGCCCCTTCTCTAATAAGGGGCTTTTTATATCGATTGAGGCCAAAGAGTAACAAATATCCTGTTAATTAAGATATAATACTAGTAATGCCAAATCCTCCCAAGCCGAAGGTTGTAGGGGATATTAATAGTTTTAAAATAACCGCCGTGCGGGATAACTTTTCTTCTCTGCCGGAGCGGATAAATTTGAGCTACCACAGAATTTTGCGTTTGCCGCTGACCAAGCTATTAAGGGCGGCAATCTGTGTTCTTGCCGTTGCAACCTTGGTTTTGGGCTCGGTAACTGCTCCCACTGGCTTGCCTACCGCGGCCGGCCAGTCAACCGATACCGAAAGAAAGGCGCTGGAAGACCAGCTTGCTCAACTTGAGGGCCAAATCAATCAATATGAAGATCAGGTATCCGGATATCAAAAACAAGGGAGCAGCCTTAAGGGAGAAATATCCTTATTGAACAATAAAATAGCCAAGCTCAATTTACAGATACAGGCTATTAATCTGACTTTGAAAGATCTCAATAATAAGATATCCGAGACCCAGTCGCAGATTACCGATACTGAGTCCAGTATAGCTGATAGAAGAGCGGCATTATCCAAGTTGTTCCAGAATCTCTATGAATCCGAGCAAGTCTCTCTTATGGAAGTATTCTTAAAAAACCCCCAACTCTCCGATTTCTTCGGAGATGTGAATAGTCTTACTCTTTTACAGAACGACCTCAGGGTTACAGTCCAGCAAATGACGGATTTGCGTAATCAGCTGCAGGATCAGCAGCAGCAATTTGCTTTGGCGAAATCGGACGCCGAGAGCGTGCAGGCTTATCAGGTTTCCCAAAAGACCGTCATCGACAACACTAAGGCAGAAAAAAACCAGCTACTCACCGTGACTAAAGGACAGGAATCCAAGTACCAAACCCTTTTGCAGCAAACTAAAGCTACTGCGGCGCAGATCAGAAACAGGATTTTCCAGCTGTTGGGAGGCGGCGAGTTAAGTTTTGAACAGGCTTATGAATATGCCAAGCTTGCGAGCGGCGCAACCGGAATTGCCCCCTCTTTGATCCTGGCAATTTTGGACAGAGAGTCGGCTCTTGGGCAAAATGTCGGCAAGTGCAGTTATAAGACGGCGATGAGTCCTTCCAACCAAACAATATTTTTGCAATTAACTGCGGAGTTGAACATAGATCCCAATTCCGTTACCGTTTCCTGTCCCAATAAAGACGGAACATACGGCGGCGCGATGGGTCCGGCTCAGTTTATCCCGTCAACCTGGAATTTATACACGAACGCCGTTTCCAAGGTTACCGGACATTCGCCGGCCTCCCCATGGAATAATGCAGATGCCTTTGCCGCTACCGCACTATATCTCAAAGACGCTATGACCGGTTGCGCTGCAGTTTATAGTTCGGAAATAAGCCGCGAACGCTGCGTGGCCGCGAAATATTACGCTGGTGGCAGGTGGCAGAGCTATCTTTGGACCTACGGAGAAGCAGTTGTTAACCGGGCTCAGAGCTTTGCTGATGACATTAAGACTATTAATAGCTAATCGCGAATATGGATTACAAAAAAATAACATTTAAAAACGGCCTGCGATTGATTTTAATACGGAAGCCAGGAAGTTTGGCTTCCAGCGTTCTTGTTTTAGTGGAAGCCGGTTCGGAATATGAGACAAAAAAAATCAATGGCGTATCGCATTTTTTGGAGCACATGATGTTTAAGGGCACTACTAATAGGCCGCGAGTTGGCCAAATAGCCGAAGAGCTCACCGGTTTGGGTGCCCAATTCAACGCTTTCACTTCTCAGGAATATACCGGTTATTGGGCGAAGGCCGAAAGTCACAAACTGCCGAAGATTTTTGATATTGTTTCCGACTTGTATCTCAATCCGGTTTTTAACGACGGAGAGATAGAAAAAGAGCGGGGAGTAATAGCGGAAGAAATCCATTTGCGCCGCGATGATAATCCCATGGCCGAAGCTCCGTATCTTTTGCTTAAATTATTATACGGTGACCAGCCCGCCGGTTGGGATGTCGCCGGTACAAAAGAGATCCTGAAGAGAATTAAAAAACGCGAAATCGTGGACTATCGAACCAAGCATTATGTCGCGCCGAAAACCGTTGTGGTTATCGCCGGTAAATTCAATGAGAAGAAGATAAAAGCGCAGACGAAATCTTATTTTGGCGGTTTATACCGCTCGCCTTCTATAAGAAAATTTAAAACCAAAGAATCTAATCAAAAAAAACCGGCGATAGACGTTAAGTTCAAGGCTTCCGGGCAAAGTCATATGGCTTTGGGGATCAGGGCTTTCGACATGTTCGATAGCCGCCGTTACGCCTTGCTTGTGTTGGCAGATATTTTGGGCGGGGGGATGAGTTCGCGGCTTTTTAAGAAAATCAGAGAAGAGATGGGCGCCGCTTATTATGTCGGTGCTGATGCCGACCTGAATTTGGATCATGGTTATTTGGCTGTATCTGCAGGCGTTGATCACGAGAAATCCGAGAAAGTATTGGGAGCCATCCTCGGGGAATTGAGGCGATTGCGCGACGAGAATGTCCCGGAAGCGGAATTGCGCCGGGCCAAAGACCATCTTATTGGCAACCTAATTATCGGTTTGGAAACATCAGACGAGCTTGCCGGTTTTTACGGAGAGCAGGAGATTTTGACCAGAAAAATGTTGCCACCGGAGAAATTAATTGATAGGATTCAAGGTATTAAGGCAGGCGACATCAGGAAGGTGGCTAGAACGGTTTTTAAAAATGATAGATTAAATCTGGCTATAATAGGCCCATATAAAAACAAAGGGAAATTTAATAAAATTTTTAAACTATAATTTTATAAAGGATCAAATTCCACGGATGTCTGAAACAAAATCATTTAATGTATCTTGGGAAACGTTATGGAAGATTACGACCTTCGCTGTCCTTATTGCTATTCTTTATCAAGGGAGGCAAATTCTGCTTGGCCTTTTTTTGGCTATCATTATATCTTCCGGTTTGGAAACAATAGTGGATTTTCTTGAGAAACGCGGTGTACCGAGAACGCTAGGCGTAATTTTGATCTTTCTCTTATCGCTCGTAATTATTATTTTTGTGATTTATGCTTTAGTTCCCTTGGTTATAGTGGATCTGAACACAGCATTTTCCGGGCTTGATAGATCTAATCCGTTTTTGGGCTCTTTAATTAATATCGGGGCATCGCAGGAGTCCCTTGGCGTTGCCTTAAATAAAATATCTTCCGGGTTATTTTCTGGGAATATATCACCATTTGGTTTTTTGTCGCAAACAGTCGGTAGCGTGGGACTAGCTGTAGCTGTTTTGGTTAGCTCTTTCTATTTGAGTTTAAGTCGCGATGGAGTGGAAAGATTTATTAAAACGGTCTTGCCGGCTACATATGAAAAGATGGCTTTAAAGATATATGAACGTTCGCGGAGAAAAATCGGCGCCTGGTTTCAGACGCAAATATTATTGAGCGTTATCATGGGTTTTCTTGTTTGGGGAGCGCTCGCATTGCTCGGAGTTAAACACGCTTTTCTTCTCGGAATCCTGGCCGGGTTTTTTGAAATAGTGCCTTTTGTCGGGCCGATACTTGCAGGTGCGATTTCTGTCCTTGTCGCGCTTTCTGTTTCCTTCTCTTTGGCGATCTATACGCTTATTACATTTTTGGCGTTACAGCAGTTCGAATCCAATGCTCTGGTTCCGATTTTGATGCGGCGTACAGTCGGTTTGCATCCGGTGATAGTTATAGTGGCCATTCTTATCGGTACGGAGGTCGGAGGTTTTCTCGGATTGCTTATCGCCGTGCCGGCCGCAGCTGTTTTTGAAGAGGCAATCGGTGAGTGGTCGGGCAAGAAAGGGGGCACGGAAGAAGTTTTGGTCTAATGAAGGAAAAAGAGTTTTATATTACAACCACCCTCCCTTATGTAAATGCTCCGCCGCATCTGGGGCATGCTTTGGAATTGGTTCGTGCGGATATAATTGCCCGTTACCACAAACTCAAGGGATACGACGTTTTTTTTAATACAGGAACCGACGAGCATGGTTTGAAGATCTATCGCAATGCTGTTGCCGCTAACAAGGAGCCGCAGAGCTATGCTGACGAATACGCTGCCAAATTTGAGAGTTTGATGGGAATATTGGAAGTCGATTATAGCCATTTTTCCCGTACCACCGATCCGCACCACGTAAAGGCGGCTCAGGAATTTTGGAAGATATGCGACAAGAACGGTTATATCAAAAAAAAGTTGTATAAAGTAAAATATTGCGTCGGTTGTGAATTGGAGAAAACCGAATCAGAGCTTAAAAACGGCCGTTGTCCGTTACATCCCAATCTGGAATTGGAGATAATAGAAGAGGAGAATTATTTTTTTAAATTTTCGGAGTTCCAGAAGCCGCTCCTGGCATTATATAAAAAATATCCGGATTTTGTTTTGCCGAACGGCAGATTGAACGAGATAAAGAAGTTTATCGAAAGAGGTCCGGTTGATTTCAGTATTTCGCGGCTGAAAGAAAAAATGCCGTGGGGAGTCAACGTCCCCGGGGACGAATCGCACGTTATGTATGTTTGGTTTGACGCCCTGGTAAATTATATTTCCGCGCTTGGCTGGCCGGAAGATAAAAAGAACTTTGAAAAATTTTGGGGTACAAAAGATAAGCCTCGGGCAATGCAAATAGCCGGTAAGGATAACTTGCGCCAGCAGGCAGCAATGTGGCAAGCGATGCTTATGGGAGCCGGACTACCTACCTCGCGCCAGATTCTTATAAACGGATTTATAACGAGTGGTGGAGAAAAAATGAGCAAGAGCTTGGGCAATGTTGCCGACCCGGTGGAAATAGCCAAGAAATACGGTGCGGATGCCCTGCGCTACTGGCTGGCGCGCGAGATACCGGCGTTTGAAGATGGGGACTTTTCCCAGGAGAAGTTCAAAGAAAGATATAATGGCGACTTGGCGAACGGACTTGGCAATTTTGCATCCAGAGTTTTGACGCTTGGCGCATCCGTTCACGAATTTAATGCCAAATTGGAGCCGGAACAAGAAATAATAAAAGCTATAAATACAACCAAAGAACACGTTGCGGCCAAAATGGAAGAATTTAAGTTCCATGAAGCATTGGCTGCAATATGGGAACTCATCGCTTTTGGGGACGAGTATGTTAACAGGACTACGCCTTGGGATATTGAATACGAAGAAAAGAAAGCCCAGACAATTTTTAATTTGGTAGTTATTTTGGATAATGTCGCCGCGCTTTTGCGGCCGTTCATGCCCTCTACTTCCGAAAAAATAACCAAGTGTATTGAATGGGAGAATATATTGAAAATAAAAAAATGTGAGGTTCTATTTCCTCGCATCAAATAGCCAACATTATGGAGTCTATGCCAGTGGTTCCCAGGTTTATGGATGTTCACACGCATCCGCAAATGCTGGCTTATAATTCCGATCGCGAAGCCGTTTTGGGACGTGCCAAAATAGCGGGAGTAAAAATGATTGCCGTGGGAACGCAATTCAGTACATCGCACGCCGCTATTGAGCTCGCGGGAAAATATCCAAAAGACGTTTGGGCGACCGTAGGTTTTCATCCCGCACATTTTTCCGTGAATTGGTATCACGACAAGAACGAGCAATCATCTCCGGAACGTGAAATTTTTGATATTGTCGCGCTTGAAGATCTCGCCAAAAATCCCAAAGTCGTGGCGATAGGGGAATGCGGGCTGGATTATTTTAGGGATAAAGACGAGGGGACAAAAGACAGGCAAAAGGAAGGATTCGTTGCGCAAATTAGTTTAGCGCATCGGCTGAAAAAACCGCTGATGATACATTGCCGGGCCGCATTTCCCGACCTTATTCAAATTCTAAAATCCAAGCCGGAGATACTTAATTCTCCTCCAGGAATTATCCACTTTTTTTCCGGAACGATCGATGAAGCCAAGAAATTATTGGATATGGGATTTTATTTTACCTTCGGAGGAGTAATAACCTTCGCTCGCGACTACGACTATGTTATTAAAATGATCCCCATAGACAGGATTCTGAGCGAAACCGATGCTCCTTATGTATCGCCCGTGCCCTATCGTGGCAAACGCAACGAACCGGCGTATGTGGTTGAGGTGGTTAGAAAACTGGCTGACTTGAAGGGTGTTTCAATAGAAGAGACCTCGGAGACAATCTTCCGTAACGCGCAAAATGTTTTTGGTCTAATAAAATCCTAAAAAAAGAGCGCAGGATTTCCCGCGCTTTAATGTGCATATGGTTATACCGACCATTATATGATCTTGTTCGCCACCACGAGAAGAAACTTCATCGGGTCCAATTGTTTTGAGTTTACTAAGACCAATTGGAAAGCCTCGTCGCTGCTAAAACCTGCAGTCATATAGGCTTTGTAGCTCTGGAGGGTTTCTTTTGCGTGGATATCGGTCGCTCGAATCATTTCCGGCTGTAATTCTTCTCGTACATTATTGAGATGACCCAGAATCATCTTGGCAGTTTTGGTTATTGCCGGTTTTGATGCGGTAAGAGCCTTATCCAAGGCCCCTAGATATTCATCGGCGTTAAGTACTAATCCCATCAGTTCCTTAGCCCTTTCTCGCATTTTTTCGTCTTGAGTCATTGCGTGATCTCCGGAAATTAAATTTTACTGCACTGCCTGCATTATATCATATATAAGGATGTTGTCAAATATGTTTTTTGGCGTTAGAATTCTATGTAAACTATGCCTAAATATGATTCGCAGAAAGTCGAGAAGAAATGGCAAAAGAAGTGGCTGGAGGAGAAAGTTTACGAGCCGGACTTAAAGAACCCGAAGAAGCCGTTCTATAACCTGATGATGTTCCCGTATCCGTCGGCAGAAGGTTTGCACGTCGGGAATATGTACGCTTTTACGGGAAGCGATATTTATGGCCGCTATCAGAGGATGCGCGGCAATGATGTGTTTGAGCCGATAGGGCTTGATGGCTTCGGCATCCACTCGGAAAATTATGCCCTAAAAGTCGGTACGCATCCAATGGAGCAGGCCAAAGTTTCCGAAAAGCGTTTTTACGAGCAACTGCAGGCGATAGGCAATGGTTTCGCCTGGGACGAACATCTGGAGACCTATGACCCCGAGTATTATAAGTGGACGCAATGGATTTTTACGCAGATGTGGAAGCGGGGATTAGCTTACAGAAAAAAACAAAGGGTTAATTGGTGCCCCAAAGACAAAACGGTTTTAGCGGACGAGCAGGTTGAGGGCGGCAAGTGCGAGCGCTGCGGCAGCGTTGTTGAAAAACGCGAACTGGAACAGTGGTTTTTCAGGATAACCGCTTATGCAGAAAAGCTTTTGCAGAATATCGAAAAATTAGATTGGTCCGAAAAAGTTAAAATCGCCCAAAGAAATTGGATAGGCCGTTCGGAAGGCGCGCTTTTGAAGTTCCCGGTTATGGGTTCAAAGTTATCAATAGAAGTTTTTACCACGCGGCCCGACACTTTGTTCGGTGCGACCTACATGGTTTTAGCGCCGGAACACGCGTTAGTTTTAGAATTGAAAGAAAAAATATCCAACTGGAAAGATGTTGAAAAATATATAGAGAGTTCCAAAAAGAAAACAGAGGATGAACGAATTGCCGAAGGCAAAGAAAAAACCGGTGTCGAATTGAAAGGCGTCAAAGCCATAAACCCGGCCAATAAAGAAGAAATTCCCATCTGGCTTGCCGACTACGTTCTTTCCGGCTACGGAACAGGAGCAATAATGGCCGTGCCGGCGCAAGACGAGCGAGATTCTGAATTTGCCAAGAAATTTAAACTGCCCATAAGAACAGTCATTGAGCCGATAACCGGTGAACCAAGAACAGACGAAAGTGAAAGGGCGGGAATAGTGGCAATAGTAGAGGACCCTAAAACCGGTAAAATACTCTCGTTAGATTGGCGTGATGGCGGAGGTGTTCTTTTTGTCGGTGGAGGCATAGAAAGCGGAGAAGATCTGATACGGTGCGGGGTGCGAGAGATAATAGAAGAAACAGGATATAAAAACTTAAAATTTATTTCATCCACAGAAACAATACACCACCATTTCCATGCATTTTCCAAGAACAAGAATAGATACATGCATGCGATCGGTTTATATTTTCAATTGGAAAATGAAGAAAGAGAAAAAGAACGCTTGGAGGATCATGAAAAAGATAAATTCATTGTTGGATGGATTACTAAGGACGAAGCCGAAAGCAAGGTTAAAGATGCAATGCATCAATATATTTTTCAGAAACTAATCCGTGGGAAGTGTTATTCCGGTCCAGGGCTGCTGGCAAATTCTGGAAAATTCTCCGGTATGGATTCCGAAAAAGCCAAATGGGAAATAACGAAATTCGTCGGCGGCGAAAAGAAAATCCAATATCGTTTGCGCGATTGGCTTATTTCGCGCCAGCGCTATTGGGGCCCGCCGATACCGATGGTTTATTGTGAGGCGTGCGCCAAAGAGAATAAAGGGGAACAAAAGGAAATGCCCGGCTGGTTTGCGGTTCTGGAAAATGAACTGCCTGTTGAGCTCCCTAAGGTAAAGGATTTTAGGCCGCAGGGTAAGGGGGAGTCGCCGCTAGCATCCGTGAAAGATTTTTACGAAACAACATGCCCTGGTTGCGGCGGCAAGGCGCGCAGAGAAACAGATGTTTCCGACACGTTCCTGGATTCTGCCTGGTATTATCTCCGCTATCTGGACCCAAAAAATGAAAAAGAAGTTTTTGATAAAAAGATAATCAAAAAATGGCTGCCGGCGGAAATGTATATCGGTGGTGCCGAGCACGCCGTATTACACCTTCTTTATGTTCGTTTTATCGCTATGGTTTTCCACGACCTGGGTCTTGTTGAATTTGACGAGCCCTTCAAGCGTTTCCGGGCCCACGGGCTTCTGATAAAAGAGGGCGCCAAGATGTCCAAATCAAAAGGCAACGTTGTAAACCCCGATGAATATATAAAAAAATTCAGCGCCGATGTTCTGCGGATGTACCTTATGTTCCTCGCCCCTTTTGATCAGGGCGGTGATTTCCGCGACGCGGGGATTCTTGGCATTGAGCGATTCTTAAATAGGACATGGAAATTATATGAAAGCGAAGGCAAGAAAAATAAAACTTCACCGGCCTTTCATCGCGCCGTAAAAAAAGTTACGGAAGACATTGAGTCGCTTCATTACAACACGGCAATCAGCGCCCTCATGATACTTTTGAACGAATTTGAAAAAGAGGGAATTGCGCCGGAAGAAAAAGTCGGATTCGTAAAGCTTCTCGCTCCTTTTGCGCCGCACATGGCGGAGGAAATTTGGCGGGAAGTTCTCGGCCATAAAACGTCAATTCATAAAGAGATGTGGCCGGAATACGACGAGAAGCTGATAAAAGAAGAATCGTTCACGCTTGTTATCCAGATTAACGGCAAAGTGCGCGCAAGTGTTGAAGTTCCAATCGATATAAGCGAGAATAGAGCTAAAGAGACCGCGCTGGGAAACGAACGAGTTTGTGCTCTTCTCGATGGCAAAGAGCTGAAAAAAGTAATCTATGTGCCGAAAAAATTAATTAACATCGTCGTTTAGGGATTTATTTGCAGTTTAATAATTGTTTCCATGATGGGTCCGAAAATTATAGTTATATTGGTTTTGGTGGTGCTGGTTGGCGGCATAGTTTTTGTGGCGCGCAGCGGTGTTTTCAGCAAGCTTGGTTCGCTCAATCTAAAATCCGTATTTCCTTTAGGAGGTGCTACTACCGCTAATTCCACGAGTACTTCGCCTAAACCGCAAAACAGCACAACGACAAAGCCAAACATTAGCACGAGTACTGTTGCTACTAAGACGACGTCCACCGTGTCGTCTGTGGTTGGCCATGCAACCATAAAGCCATCGGACATTCCGGCGGGATTTACCGCGGAGGACATGTCGCCGTATTTCCATCAGGTTCGTTTCAATTCCGTGTCCACGAGTAAGGTATCGCTTGCCGCTAAATTCAGCGGTCCGGGAGCTATCGACGTGACTGACTGGCTGATTAAGGCCAACAGGGGTTCGCAGGTGGTAGGCACGGCGATAAATATCTATTACCCGGTCGGCGATAATCCGGAGGGTGATGTCTATCTTTCAAGCAGCAATGTTTTGAATATGTACATTGGCACGAATTCCGTGGGTCCTAACCTGCGTCTCAACAAATGCATAGGTTATCTAAAAGGATCCTTCCAATATAATCCATCTTTGCCTGGTGGTTGCCCGGCTCCTTACAGCAGCAAGTCAGACCTCTCGTCGTTCACCGGCCAGTGCCAGAATTATATTACTTCTTTGGGTTCCTGCCAGGTTCCGAAATCAAACGTTCTGCTTCCTCAGAATGATTATGCCTGCCTTGCTTTCATACAAAACATCAGTTATCGGAGTTGTTTTAATACTCATGCAGGCGACAGCAACTTTTTGAGTAACGAATGGCGGATGTGGGTCAGTGGAAAATTTTTGGACTCGAAGCATGATGTCGTAAAACTTTTGGATAGAAATGGGAAATTAGTTGATTTATATAGTTATTAAAGAACATGGAGCGCGGAATTCGTAATACAATAAGAGAAATAGTTTTGCGGTTCAGAGCCAAAGACATTGGTTTTAAGAGAATAAAATCAGGATTAAAAACCGTTGAAACTCGCGCGGCTACAAAAAAATACCGCGATTTTAAGGCGGGGGACAAGCTAATCTTTGTCTGCGGCAATGAACGGTTCGGTAGGAAGATAACCAAAGTCCAGCACTTCGGGGGGATCGCCGCTATGCTTAAAAAAGTTCCTTATAAAAAAATCAACCCACTTTTTATATCTCTCGCCGCCGCCAAAAAAATTTATTATGGTTATCCCGGCTATAAAGAAAAAATCAAAAAATTCGGGATTATAGCTCTTTATATTTAACCAAGCCCGGTTTTATTTCCTTTCCACCAATGCCAGCTTGATCTTGAATTGTTTGTCGCCGCGCAAAACAAGGAGTTCCGCGCTGTCGCCGACATCCATATTCTCCAGAAAATCCTGTATTGGATGTTCTTTGTCCAATTTTTTCGCATTGAATTCCAAAATAATATCCTTTTCTTTAAGGCCGGCTTTTTCCGCCGGGCTGCCGGGGACAACGCCGTGGTCGTTCTGGCTTTCGGCGATAACAAGCGCGCCGTAATTTACGGGCAGATTCATTTTGTCTCTCATATTGTCGTCAACCATCATGTAGCGCACGCCCAAAAGCGGCCTGCGGATGCGGCCGTATTTTTTTATGTCGTCCAGGTCACGCCTCGCGGCGTTTACTGGAATCGCAAAGCCAATGTTCTGCGCGCCAAAAACGATTGCGGCGTTAACGCCGATAACAAGGCCATCTAAGTCAACTAGCGGCCCCCCTGAATTTCCTGGATTTATGGCGGCATCTGTTTGAATCAGCCCGCGCATTTCCTGCGGGGGAGCGTCGGGTTCTGCCTGAGCAGAAATTGAGCGCGAGAGGCCGGAGACGATTCCTAATGAAACAGTATTTTTAAATATTCCCAAAGCGTTGCCGATGGCGATTACACTTTCCCCGAGTTCCAGGGTTGTCGCGTCGCCTAATTTCAGAAACGAGAGATTATCCGCCGGTATTTTTATTATCGCTACATCGTTTATCGGATCGCGGCTTAAAACTTCCGCTGGGAATTTTCTGCCATCATTTAGAATCACCGTATATTCCGCCTTGGAGTCGGCGATAACATGTTTATTTGTAAGTATGACTCCGGTTTTATCCACTATAAATCCCGAACCGCCTCCTATCTGGACCATCCCGCGCTTATCAACGAGTTCCGGTGGGATATCAAGCTTTTTACCATCGGGAGTTCCCGGCAAAAATGGATAGAGCTCCTTGGGAATTTCTTTTTCCAAATCTTCCAGATGCTTGGCGATAGCGATAGAAACCACCGCCGGCATAACTTTTTTTATCGTGGCGATTACGATTTTATCTTGCATTACTCTATTGTATCACAAATAAAAACCGATAGGTCCCATTTATGACGCTTGTATAGAAATTTTTTGTGCCCTCGGAGGGAATTGAACCCCCATCTCTTCCTTAGGACGGAATAGCTCTATCCGTTGAGCTACGAGGGCGAAAATTGTCAGAACTTCATTTTTTTTATACTATACAGGAGATATAAATATTAGTTAAGCGGGGGCCTATAGTATAGTGGCAGAACGCCTCCATGGCATGGAGGAGGTGGGGGTTCGATTCCCCCTAGGTCCACATAAAGAGGAATTGAACGCCGGAGCCAAAATTTCCAGTAGGAAATGTTAGCGAGGCGGTGCCCAGACCGCGCACGACCTGCCGGACGTCAGGCGGGACGGCGGCTAGCGCGAGAGTCGCGGGCGATTCCCCCTAGGTCCACAAGGGTGGGGTGGCCGAGTGGTTGAAGGCGACGGTCTTGAAAACCGTTATACCCCAAAAGGGTATCGTGAGTTCGAATCTCACCCCCACCGCAGGGTCGGGCACCGATGCGAGAGATCGATGCCCCTTATTTTTCAATACTTTTTGAAAATCTTTTGAACGGCAAAAATGAGCAGGGAGAAGAGATTCGAACTTTTACTCTGGTCTGAGCATCGGCTAATATTGAGATATCACTCGCCATGAATAAAAACAGCCCCAAATTCGTTGAATTTCGCCCAAACGAAAATATAAATTTCCTATAACATGCGCACGGGCGGGATGGGGCGAGTGTTATATACTAAAAGTATTCGGCCTCCTCTCCAAAAAACTCTCCCTAAAAAATACGGTTAGTTTGAGGGTAAAACAAACAAAAAACACCGTTTTTGAAGCGGTGTTTTTGTTCGGGTTAGCGAGAGTTTATTTGTCCCTGCAACACCTTTATCTGATCCAAAATATTTTGAATCTGTTGCTGGATATTGCTCGCGTTGTTTGTATTTGCCGATGACGATTCCGTATTGGTTCCGCCATTTTCTCCCTCGCCTCCGTTCTTCTGCTGATTACTTTGCCCGTTTTCACCCTCACTCGTATTCCCCTGTCCACCCTCCATCTCCGTCTCTCTATTGCTGAGTTCTTGCGTATCACCGAGCGAATAATCTCTGATTACTTGGCCGTTCACGGTAAGCTCGTGATTCGCATCTACCGATCCCGAGACCCCTACTTCGTCTCCGGATTTAAGAACGCTGGACAAGATCACCTGACCGCCGCCAGCGCCATTCTGCAAAAGAAATTCCAATCCTGAAGCGTCGACGATATTGACCGTCCAGGAGGTTCCCCAGACTTTGCCGACAAAAGAATTACCACTCACGCTTTCTACAACCATGCCGTGAGCCAAAAATCTTCCTTCGGGATTAATGCTCAGCTCTGCCGGTCTGAATAACTGGGGCGGCGTGGATGGAGATGCCGGCGGAGTGGAAGTAGCGGTCTGAGCCATGGCCAAAGAAACAAGACCCGCTGTTGCTGCCATCGCAAGCGCGCCAATAAAATATTTTTTCATGGGTTTTATATTTTTATAAACAAACCGACCTTTACTTGCCTTGATTTAATTCTACCATATTTATTATATTACGCTCATCAAAGATTTCGGGGTGGCCCCACTTGTGGCAATCCTATACCGAAGAGCTAGATCGGTCTTTGCCGTTTGTTAAATACGAAATAACACGTGAGTCCGGCAGCGATAATAATCAGTACACTTCCTGCAATATCCACCGGGTGATGGATGCCGGAATAGACTCTGGCGAAGCCGATCAATAATGCGAGTAGAAAGAGAATGGCGCTACCCCTCCGGACAGGATTCGAACCGATTTGAGGCGAAGACGAAAATAAAAAGTAAGGTTTTTCAATACTTTTTTTAAATTTAGTGAGAGTCGGTTCGCCTCCGCCAAGACAGCGACTTTCCCAGATTAAACACTCATCTTCCAAGAATTTTGCAACGGCTTGCTAAAGCGCCAATCTAGACCGACCCACGCCGCCAATTTATTTTAGTAAAAATAGAAAATTTCTGGAGTGCGAAGTCGTTTTTTAATTTTGTTATTATTAAGGAGATATCCAAGGTTCTTGCATATGCCCAATTTTTTCAACTCTCTTTTTAGGCCGAAATCGCTGTCCGCCAAAGAATTTGAGCGGCTGGTTTTTTCGTTCCTGATAGGAAAGATATCGGACAAGAACGATGTTGCGGGAAAGATTAATGAATTTGCAAATATTTCCAAGAGCCTGATTCCCGAAGAGCAGAGGCAGAAACGCGCGGCAGACCTATACTTTTTTTTGGAGAACCATATAAGCAACGAACAACCGCGGAACAGGATTCCCATAGAAATTCTCCGCGAGCATATTTTGAACAAATTCCATCCCGAGCGAGCCGAAGGCAATATAGCCCTAATATTTCTTTCCAGCTACGAGCGGCAAATAAAGCTTTTTGAGCTATTCACCGAGGCGGTTTTTAAAAAGATTCCCGACTTGATAGACGAAAAAGACCGCAAAGAAATTTTTGACCTTTTGGAGTCCGATGGCCAATTGCAGGGGACTATCAAAGACAGAAAGTTTTTCTGGGCGATCGCCGAGAAGCAGGTTCAAAAGCTTGCCTTGTCCGAGCAAGCCGCCTTTATGCAGAAATTTTTGAAACGGGCGCTAGACATTCTTTCGGGCAACCTTTCAAGAATTATAGGTGAGGTGCGGACGGAGCTTATGTTCAAAAGCGCTTACGGAGAATTAAAGGAAATGTTTAATTTTCTCGCCGATACTCCGAAGGTGCTCTTAATCGTTCCCGAAGCTTTTTTGTCCGAAGAAAGACTGGATCTTATGGGAAAAGAAGAACTGGAAGAGGAGTTGCGCCGCAAGAAACAAGCTCTGGAAGTTACTTTGGCCGAATTGCAGGGAGAAAAAGTAAAACTTTCATCCTTAAGCCGCGAAGAGCTTGAAAGAAAAGCCGAAGAGCGGACCGAACAATTAGTAAAAGCCCTGGAAGACGTTAAGGCCGGTAGATTGAAGTTGGAAGAAGCCAAAGCTACAGACGACGCATTCTTGGAGAACGTGAGCGATGGATTGGTGGCTATAGACACCAAGTGGAATATTATCCTTTGGAATAAAGCCGCAACGGCTATTTCCGGTTGGTCGAGCGAAGAGACGTCCGGCCAGTCGCTGCGGAAATTCATAAGGTTTGTCCGTGAAGACGACAGAGTGGAAAATATTTCATTCATTGAAGATGCCATGCTGCTCGGAAAAATTAAGAGAGCGGAGCACGATAATGTTCTCATAACCAAAGACGGAACAGATGTGGCGGTAAGCGTAAGCGCGTCGCCGATATTGGACGACAAGAGGAAGACCACGAGCGTTATCGTCGTCTTCAGGGATATTTCCAAAGAAAAAGAGCTTCAGAAAACCCGCGAAGAATTCGCTTCACTGGCTACGCATGAACTGCGGACGCCGGTCGCCGTTATGAAGGGATATCTGTCTTTGCTTTCGGATAAGAAGGCGGGCGAGATCACGGAAAAACAGAAAGAATATTTCGGCAAAATGACGCATTCCAATGACCGTCTGCTGGAACTGATAAACGCCATGCTCAACGTTTCAAGGATTGAACTGGGTACTTTGGCAGTTAATCCATCGTTAACCTATATGCCGGATGTGGCCGACGAGGTGATTTCCGAGCTTACTCCGCCGATAAAAGAAAAAAGGCTGGAAATTGATAAAAAATATGCCGAGAATATTCCGAAGGTTGACCTTGACACCGGTCTTATTCACGCCATTTTTCAGAATCTGATTTCTAACGCCATTAAGTATACGCCTGCTGATGGCAAGATTGGCATAAGAATAGAAAGTGACAGTTTTGACGTGGTTACCGAAGTGGCCGATACCGGCTATGGCATACCCCAGAACGCCCAGGCGAAAATATTCGGTAAAATGTTCAGAGCCGACAACGTTGCGGAAAAGGTTCCCGAGGGCACCGGCCTCGGACTTTATATAGTGAAGTCAATCTTAGATCAGACCGGCGGGAAGATTTGGTTTGAGTCGGAAGAAAATAAGGGGACGATTTTCTATTTTAGTATTCCGCTATCCGGTATGAAGAAAAAAGAGGGGATCAAGGGTTTAAGCTAAAAACAAATTTTTAGAGAAAAATAAATAACCGGCAGAAGCAATCCGCCGGTTTTTAAGATAGTAATCCAGGTCTTCGGTCTCTATTCCAAAAAATTCTGCACAAGCCCGCGCCTTATTGAAATTCTGTTTATCTTGATCGATCGTCTCTGATAACAACCATAATTCATTTATCCAATACAGAGAATTAGGTGATAGGGGAGGAAATCTCCTGGCTAACCGCATCATGTCAGCGTAATCTTTTTGCAGACGAGATATATCAGATGACATAATTAATAGTTTGTATTCAACAATCGGTTGGCAGCGATCAACATCTTCTTTTGATATGGGTGGAGTGGTTTCAAATAGGGTCGCGAACTCGTCGGCTATTTTTTTATGCGTCTCCATGCTTAGTTCGTAGATCTTGATTACCCGATACAGCACAACGGTTCCCGCAAGACATGATGCCAATATTAAAAGAAGCACGCAACCGAACATAATTGCTCGTTTAGTTGTCCGGCCAGACATATTTGCCCCTCCAATATGAATACCTACTATAATTATGGTAGCCCTAATCTTCGGGCTTGTCATTGGTGGGGGGGGTGTTGACATATTTGGTCTCTCGTATATACTTACTAAGTAATTCCAAAGACCACGGGTATCCTCGTTTAGGCGGGGAATAAATCCCGCCGAGGAATAACCTAACGGTTGTTTTTCATGGTCTCAGGAAGAGGCCGTTTTTATTTAATTAAAGCTATAGAATAATAATGAAAACAAAAGTTCAAAAACAAGAAGAATTGACGAGGGGCAGGGGGCTTTTGGCAAAAAGCGACGCAATATTGTTTACCGACTTTACCAAAATTTCTGCTGAGAACCTCCGTCGGTTAAGGCGCGACCTTAAGAATGTCGGCGGAGATTTTTTGGTTATCAAGAAGCGTTTGCTCGCAATTTTACTCAAAGAAAACGGAATCGATTTAGATTTAAAGAGATTTAAAATGTCTATCGGAACGTTTTTCTCGCAGAAAGGCGTTGAGGGTGCGAGCGGCTCCATCTATAAATTCTTTTCTTCTCTGGAGGTTCCCGAAGGCGGTGAGAAGACGATGTGGGTTAAGCATATTTTGGCCGGTTACGACATCAAGAACAAAATAGAAATTAACTCCTTGGAAATAGTTTCTATCGGTCAGCTTCCTCCGCGCGAAGTTCTCTTAGGTCAGCTTTTGGGAATACTCGCTGCTCCGATAAGATCGTTTTTATACATCCTTGATCAAAAAAGTAAATCAACAGCAAGTAATTAACTGTAAAGGTCGCGCAATACACCACAAAATTACAATGGAAAAATTTAACGATTTAATTTCAAAAATAGAAGCATTAAGCGCCAAGGATTTAGCCGAATTGGTTAAGGCCCTGGAGGAAAAGTTTGGAATTTCAGCAGCGGCTCCGGTCGCGGCAGGCGGAGCGGGAGCAGCCGTAGCAGAAGAGAAAGACACTTTCAATGTCGTTCTTAAGGCAACTGGCGATAAAAAATTGGAAGTCATTAAGGCTGTTCGCGAGGTAACAACACTCGGTCTTAAAGAGGCCAAGGATTTGGTTGAAGCCGCTCCGAAAACAGTAAAGGAGGGTGTCAAGAAAGAAGAGGCGGAAGAAATGAAGAAAAAGTTGGAAGCTGCGGGTGCTACCGTGTCTGTCGAGTAAATAGATAGTCGTTTATTCTCGAGAAAACGTTCCGATTAAAACCGGGACGTTTTTTATTTTTCCTCTTAATGTTGCCAGTGATTATTATGCGTGTTATCTTGAATACATCCAATTTAGAATTCTGAGGAGAATAGTATGCGAGATAATAGTTCCCCAGTCGATAAAGTATCGGTTGTCGCACTACTTATAGTGAATAATATCTATCAGCATCGTTCTGCGGAAAATACTCTCTGTGGTATCTCTTGCGCCTTATACGATCTTAGGAAAAGGGGCATACTCATTACCGACCTGGATTTTTATTCGGCCGTAGATGGGCACTGGCACTCCCATTTTATTGATGGGTTCATTGTTAATTTGTATATACTTGGCAATGTCGCTGGCTGCAGCGGTTATTCTCCCGGCCAAGAATCGATAATTTCGGATTTGAACTATAAAGGCATGAGGCATTGCGGAGAAATCATCCTTGAAGAATTAAATGGTTCCTATAGTGAGGAATTCAGGAAGATCTCCGAAATGCTCAGTATTGATATGCGCGAATTGGTACACAATCTACGAAATTCCATGGCAACACAGCAGTCGTTGATAGCCAAGTAAAAAAGCATATGCTCCGATTGAACCCGGAGCATTTTTGTTTTAAAATCTATTCGTAAGCGCGTTTACCCGCCTGCCGGTAGGCAGGGCTCAGTGGTAGAGCGTTAGCATTCATTCATCCGCACTAAAAATGTGGGCACTTAGCTCAGTGGCAGAGCGTTCCGTTCACATCGGAAAGGTCACAGGTCCGATCCCTGTAGTGCCCACCATAATTGTTCAGAGCGGTCCGATGGACATCGGACAGGCCGCTGGTCCGATCCCTGCCTGCCTGCCGGCAGGCAGGCAGGCCAGCAACGCGCACAAAATTATTATTTTATAACCAACATCATTTTTATGTCCTGGATTTTCTACGCGATTGCCGGTCCGGCCCTGTATGCCGTAACAATGAAGACCTCCGATTTTCTTTATGTAGATATGTTAACGAAATAATAAAATTGGATTAGGATAAATTTATGGATAAAGCTGTTAGTGTGCCAAAAAATCATAGAGTAAGTCTTTTTATTAATGTATTGAGAGAAGAGTTAATGAGGCGCGGTTTTTTTGAACAACACTTGTATTCAATGATCAATTATAGGATTGAGAATACAGATAGTTTCAAAGTTCGGAATAAACTTTATTTACGATATAATCCCGAGCCGGATATTTGGCGGGCTGGAGAACAATATAATAAATTTTTCTGGATTGGTAGCATGTTTAGAGATGAAAAGAGCCCGTCAAGGTTTCACTTGCGTGAATTCACGGTAATCGATATTTATCTCAAAGGCGGAACAGTAAAGAGTGTTATAAAGACCTTTTTGCATCTATTAACTATACTGGAAAAGAAGCTGTATCTTCCAAGATTGTCAAAGTTGAAAATAAAATATGTGAGATATGACGATTTGGTTCTTTTGAAAAGATCTGATTTTAACGATCGTTTTTGGCTTGTTCTTACCGATTATCCAACAGAAGAATCTTTCTACGATACTAGGGGTAAAGACGAAGTGCATACCTCTAAGTTTGAGATATTTTATGTGAATAACGGGAAGCTTCTAGAAATAGCTGCTTGCGGTCGATTGGGAAAAAATCTTAATAGGGTTAATTACATTAGGGGCGTTAAAAGTCTTATCGGTGGCAAACTTATCAGCAAGCGATTTATGGGATTTGGCTTCGGTCTTGAGAGATTGGTGCATATATATCATAAGTCATAAATTTATTTCTGTAATTCTAATTTTCGCCGGACTTTGGTTTATAAATTTCTGACGACGAGTCTTTTCGCTGTCGAACCGAAGTTGAGAGCCGGATATAGAGTTATGCACAGTTTTTGACAATTCATCAAAATCGATATGATATAATCTAAAAGTAGTTAGATTTTGTCAAACAGAGTTTTTATTTATTAATTAAGAGGGGAGTAGTCGGAAGCCCCATATAAAAATTTTTTGCTATTATGGCTAAAAAGAAAAAAGCGAAAAAGGCTAAGAAGAGCAAAAAGGCAGGAAAGAAGCGCCGGAGATAGTTTGCCTTACCCGCTCCGATTTATGTCGGAGCGGGTTTTTTGTTGGCCGGAATTTATTTAAAGATAATATCCGAAATTAAAATTTATTCTTTTGTAACAAATTACGGGGCTGAACGACAGCGGAGTTAATAACCTGTGCATATCCACTAGGCGTAACCCCGACTTTTATTAATAAAATAAGGGATTTCTTAATATGGCTCCGGCCTATTTTTATTTTTGACTAGATTGCTTAGTGGTGTAACATTAAATGGAAGTGGTGAATTGTGGATAAGTTTGGGGATAAACCCCCACTTCTGTGCAGAACTCAACATGCTTCTCGGAGAATACCAACACAATTTAGATTCAAAAGGTCGGTTGGCCATCCCGGCTAAATTTAAAGATAAGCTTGCCGGCGGAGCCATTATTACAAGGGGGATAGACAACTGCCTTTTTGTTTTTGCGACCAAAGAATGGGATATACTTGCCCAGAAATTGGTGGCATTGCCGCTCGCCCAGGCGAATTCCAGAGCTTTCGTGCGCTTAATGCTGGCAGGGGCGATGGACGTTATTCTGGATAATCAAGGCCGCATTCTTATACCTGATTATCTGAGGACTTACGCGGATCTAAAGAAACAAGTGGTTGTCGCCGGTCTTTATAATCGCGTTGAAGTTTGGGATTCGTCGCGCTGGGCCGAATATAAAAAGAAAACAGAGGGAGCATCCGAGGAGATCGCCGAGAAATTAGGAGAGTTGGGAATTTAGTTTTTAGATGCGGAGCATGAGACATGGAGCAAATCAATAATGTTTCAAGTTCCGAACTACGGGTTTCAAAACATAATCCGGTTCTTTTAAAAGAAGTTATAGATTTTTTAAAACCTGAGCAAAGAGATTTCTTCGTTGATGGAACTCTTGATGGGGGAGGGCACGCAGCCGTGATTTTGGAAAAAATTTTGCCCGAGGGAAAGTTTCTCGGGATAGATTGGGATGGAGAAATGATCCGGCGGACAAGAGAAAGATTTTCTGCGAACCCCAATGTAGGGGCAAGAATGTCAAAGCAGATTTTCTTTGAACAGGGTAATTATGCGGATCTGCCAAAAATTTTACAGAATGAAAATTTTGGCAAAGCCGACGGCCTGCTCTTGGATTTGGGATTTTCTTCGGAGCAGTTGGAAAATTCCCGACGCGGATTCGGTTTTTCTAAATCTTTCGGACAAGAGCCGCTCCTGATGACCTACAACGATAGCCGCCCGCCCGTGAGAGAGATTCTCCGCAGTATCAAGGAAGAAGATCTGGCTAAAATAATTTTTGATCTGAGTGGCGAAAAATTTTCCAAGAGAATAGCTCGCGCGATTAAAGAACGGGGAAGGATAAAACCTTTAGTAACGAGCGGGGAGCTGGCGGAGACCATACGCGCAGCCGTTCCTGGAAATTACGAAAGAGGCAGAATTAATCCTGCAACAAGAACCTTTCAGGCACTGAGAATATACGCGAATGATGAACTTAATAATTTACGCAAGGTTCTCGGTGATTTGCCTAAAATATTAAATCTGGGAGGCAGAGTAGCGGTCATCAGTTTCCATTCGCTGGAAGATAAGATTGTTAAAGAAAATTTCAGAGAAATGGAAAAATCGGGGCAAGTGAAGATTTTGACAAAAAAACCGATTACATCGTCCGCGGAGGAGATAGCAAGTAATCCGCGGAGCAGGTCTGCGAAATTGCGTGCCGCACAATTCATCGGTCTGTAACTATTTGTTTGCAGAATCAATAAACACCACATCGTAATAAAGATTTAATACAATATTTAACCTATAAAACCCAAGTCAAACCATGACATTTATACAACCACCAAAAAATAAAGGTTTTTTGAACAAAATAATGGCACTTTTGGCTGTTTCAATGGCCTTGGGCGTGATTTGGTTGATTGTTATCTATAACAAATCTGTTACCTTAGATCACAATATTTCTCAAATGAATAATGAATTTCAGATAATACAGTCACAAAACGCGGAGCTAAAAGATGAGATCATTAAGGTAGCCGACACAAAAAATTCTGCTGATTTAATTAGTCAAAACAATCTAATTCAGGATAAAAACCCCCAATATTTTGAAATTAATAAACAATGGTCCCTCGCTTCTCAATACTGATCGGAGGATTTTCTCTGCTTTATTCTTTACTTTTATTTAATTTGTATCAGGTACAGCTTGTTAAGGGCGGCGATTACCTGGCGCGGGCGCAATCCGAATATTTAGCTCAGGGATCTTTGCAGGCAAACAGGGGTATGATTTATTTTACCGATAAAAACGGCAACCATCTTCCCGCGGCTCTCAATAAAGATTTCCCGATTATTTACGCTGTTCCTAAATCTGTTTCCGATCCGCAGGAAGCCGCAAATATGTTGGCGCCGATTTTAAACGAAGCAGCCGATTCCTTAACCGCAACTCTCTCCAAGCCAAACGACTCTTATGAAGTTTTGGTAAATAAAGCCAGTGACGATGAAGCGCAATTTGTGAATGCCCTGGGATTGAAAGGAATATATATTGATACCGAACCAGGACGTTTCTACCCGTTGGGCGCAACGGCTTCGCAGGCGCTCGGATACGTTGGTCCGTCCAAAGATCAGATAAACGACCAGGGACACTATGGCCTGGAAGAATTTTATAATTCGGAACTTGCCGGTTCCGCTGGTAATGCTTCCGGGGGCAAATCGGTCCAAGCGGTTTCTGGTCAGGATTTAATTTTAACCATAGATCCGAACATACAGATTCAATCCGAAAAAATATTGAGCGACCTGATAAAAAATCAAAGCGCTACGGGCGGCAGTATTATTGTGGAAGAGCCATCAACAGGAAAAATCTTGGCCATAGCCAGTCTTCCGGATTTTGACCCTAATAACTATTCCGGTGCGTCTATGGCCGATTTTATAAATCCTGTTACCCAGCATGTTTACGAACCAGGATCTGTTTTTAAGGTCGTGACGATGGCGGCCGGCATTGATACGGGTAAAATTACCCCACAAACGACATATTACGATACGGGCAGTCTGACTATTAATGGCAGAACTATAACCAATTATGATTTACATACGCATGGTGCGTATGGCAAAGCCACAATGACTAATGTCATAGAGCATTCTATCAACACGGGAGCCGTGTTTGCCGAAAGTAAAATCGGCAATAGCGTCTTTACTGATTACTTAAAGAATTTCGGATTTTCCGAAGTTACGGGCATAGATCTTCCGGGGGAGGTAAGCGGTAATTTGCGCCAACTTAATCCGAAGGCCCGAAACATAAGTTTTGCCACAGCATCTTATGGACAGGGAGTAGCCGTTACTCCATTAGAACTTATCAATTCAATGGCAGCCATCGCGAACGGCGGTAATTTAATGAGGCCATATCTTAATTCGGCGCTGTCTCCTAAAATTTTGCGCAATGTAATCAGCGAAAATACCGCGAAGCAAGTTACGCAGATGATGATCTCTGCCGTTGATAAAGCCGAAGTGACAAAAATAAACGGATTCAGCGTTGCCGGAAAAACTGGCACAGCATTCATTCCCGATTTTAAGAACGGGGGTTATACTGACAATGTTATAGACAGTTATGTCGGCTTTGCTCCGGCGAGCGATCCAAAATTTATAGCTTTAATAAAAATTGATACGCTACCGAGCACATCCCTCGCGGCTATGAGCGTTGTGCCGGCGTTCAGGGATTTGGCCCAATATATTCTGAATTATTACGGTACGCCGCCGGACAGGATTAGCGTCAGTAATTAATCAAGTTTCTTATTTCACGACAATGAATAATATATCATCGGCAACAGAGGGGGGTCTTGAGAAAGAACGCAGGGTGCATTCCTCCCGGGATTCTGTATCTATGAAATTTATCAAATATGTTTTGCGGCGTTTGGCGCGTCTTATAATTTGGCGTTATCGCCCCGGCATAGTTGGCATAACTGGCAGCGTCGGTAAAACCTCCACTAAACTTGCAATAGAGGCGGTTCTAAAAAAAGAGCGTAAAGTGAGGGCATCAAGCTTCAGTCTAAATGATGCCATAGGATTACCACTGACCATCTTGGGCGAATGGGACGAAGTAAAGTTGTTCAGCCGCGAATATAAATCCGGAGAGAATCGATCAAAGAAGATATTTTTTCTGGTTAAGGTTGTGGTGACCTCCGTTTTACGCTTGATTTTCCGCTCTCAATATCCTGAAATTTTGATTTTGGAGTATGGCGCCGATCATCCCGGCGATTTGAAATATTTATTGGATATCGCCCGGCCGAATTTGAGCGTGATCACGGCCATCGGCGACATTCCCGTCCATGTGGAATTTTTTAGCGGACCAGAAGAGGTGGCAAGGGAAAAATCACGGTTGATAGAATATCTGCCGTCGGCCGGATTTGCTATTCTGAACTTTGACGACGAATCTGTAATGAATCTAAAAGAAAGAACTCGCGCCCATCTGATGACTTTCGGTTTCGCGAGAGGCGCGGAAATAAGGATTACGGCTTTTGAAAATCGTAAGGGCGAAGGAAAGCCGCTCGGGATTTCCTTTAAGCTGGAATACGGAGGAGGATTCGTTCCCGTCCGGCTCGACGGCGTTTTTGGCAAGTCCCAGGCATATTCCGCAGCAGCAGCCGCTTGCGTAGGTTTGGTTTTTGGAATGAACCTGGTAAAAATTTCCGAAGCTCTCAAATATTACGTCCCGGCGGATTCTCGCATGCAGCTTATGCCGGGGATAAAATATACTTATGTTATCGACGACTCTTATAATGCGAGCCCCTTGTCTATGCACGCGGCCCTAGACACCTTGCGCGGTTTGCCGGGGAATCGCAAAATAGCTGTTTTGGGAGATATGTTGGAAATCGGTAAATATACAATTGAAGCGCACGAGCGCGTGGGGCGTTTGGTCGCCAAGATAGCGGACATTCTTATTACGGTAGGTCCGCGAGCGAAATTTATCGCAGAAGCCGCGCGGGATAACGGTTTAAGAAAAAGATATATCTATTCCTTTGATACTGCTGACGAGGCGAAGAGCGCTGTTCAGGACTTGATAAAAAAAGGCGATTTGATTTTAATTAAGGCGTCGCACGCAATGGAGTTGCATAAAGTTGTGGAGGAGATAAAAGCTTTTTAAATCAATTACCCGTTGCGACAATTATTGTTTGTGTATGGCCTCATCGTCTAGTGGCCAGGACAGGCGGTTCTCATCCGCCAAACAGGGGTTCGATTCCCCTTGGGGCTACCGTTTGAGTTTTCGAGGCGGTTTGCGACCTCGCGAAACGCTGGAGCCAGCGTCACTTCTACGTTTTTTTGCTGGACCCACCGGTTCGAGGTGACGATTTGAAGCAAATCACGTTTTTCTTCGGGTAATGCCAATTTGTATTGGAAATACGCGCTTCCTGCGAGTTCGAGGAATTCTGACAGGCGGTCCGGAATTAAGTGCCCGTTCGCCTGCAATTCGCGAAGGGATTCCTCTGCCTGTTTCTGCTCCAGAAGCAACCCTGTCTTCCGTCGTTCAAAGAGATCCTTCTCAATGGTGCCATCTATAAAGGCATCGGTCAGGCGATTCAGGCGGTCATGCAGACTGCCGAGGCTGAGACGCAATGCGTTGACGTGCACTTCGCGGTCGGTCCGCCACGTTTCCTTGAGATGCGCTACTTTTGCCTTCAAGTAAGCGCGTTCTTCGTCCGTGAATCGAAGAGGACCGAGCGCTCGCAGCATTTCCTGTTCAACCGCTTCTTCGCGAATACACGTGGGAGCGCAGGTAGCACTCTGGCAGCGGTAGTACACGTGATTCTTGTGCTCCTCAGCGATGGCCGAGTAGCCGCACCGCCGACATTTCAAGAGACGGCGGAAAAGGAATTGGTGCCGCCCTGTCCGGGTGACCCGGACCCCGTATATTAGACACAAAGGTCGAAAAACAATTACCATTGTGTCATGAGCAACAAAACAGGGCATCGGGTGCCCAAAGAAATGAAAGCGGACATCCTCCGCCGCGTGAAGGAGGAAGGCGTTTCGGTCGCGCAGGCAGCCAAAGACCACGGCCTCGGCGCGAACCGCAAGCGGACGAAGCGGGTCATGAGATTGTTCGGAGTGAGGCCCTACCGGCGGAAAGGCAAACGATACCGAAAATCCAAGGCAACACGGGCATATCCCAACCTTCTTCTCACGGTCGCTCCTTCGTACGCGAACCACGTTTGGGTGGCCGACTTCACGGAGATGATCCAGCATGGCAAGAAGGTGTACGTGGCGACTATCATTGATTTGTTTACCAGGCAGACGATGGGCGTCCACGTGGGCACCAGGAAAGGGTCTGCACTCACGATCCAGGCCTTGGCCAATGCGTTGTTCCATCATCCAAGGCCGACCATCTTCCACTCGGACAACGGGAGAGAGTACGACGCGAAAGCGTTCATCGCATTACTTGAGATGTGGGGTATCACGATCTCGCGGTCGCGGCCCGGCTGCCCGTGGGAGAACGGATACCAGGAATCGTTCTATGGCAAGTTCAAGGTGGACTTCGGCGATCCCAACAGGTTCAGCACCTTGGGCGAGTTCGTGGCCGCGATCTACCGCACGATCTGGGAATACAACCATACGAGGATACACTCCGCGCTCAAGATGCCCCCGTCGGTGTTTGCCGAGAAGATGACGTCGTGAGGAAACAAAAAACGGCGCAAAAAGTCGCCGAAATACTGTCTAACAAAAGGGGTCCTTTACAGTGCAAGAAATACGGGATCAAGAATCTATAGAGTTGCCTGGGCGGATGGCTATGAACCTATTTGATATAGTGATATCGTCAAGACATGAATAAAAATAAAATAGCATTATCGACAACTTTAATCGGAGTATGCGCCTTAGCAGGCTATATTCTCTATGAGAGCAACTTGTTGCCGGGGTTCTCTCGGTTTTTACCGAATTGTCTTAGATTTCAAACCGGTACGGGAGTTTTAGAAGTCACATATCCTCCTCAATTTATCGACGTATCGGATTACGGTGATGCTGAAAATGCTATTCGCATCAAGAGACGCGATTCGATAAATCAAAGCGAGCCCGCAAATGAAGGATATATTCTGGGAGCCGATTCCGCGCCCGGCGAAGATGTCCCATTCCTTCTCAGCGGAAAATATATGGGACTAAAATTTTCTTCGTCAACGTTGAATGGCTACGAAGCCGCATATTCTAGCTCAACAGATGCAAGTTCGACTAAATATAACGACTACGTAGTTTCTGCGGGTGATACTGATATACATGTGTTCTATGAAGAATTTCCAGAGATGGCTTCATCTGATTATGAACTCTTAGATCAAATGCTCCATACCATTAAGATAAGGACTGCCACGAATTATTTAAGAATTCCGCAAATCGTAAAGTGCGCGCAAACGTTGTAAGTCTTAGCGAGGGGAGGATTTGAACGTTTAGTGCTGGCTCAAATTCATGAGCCTTGGTGACGAAGTGCTTTTTTGTTCCCACGACAAAATCGCCCACCTTTTCAAGCTGAGTTCTTGCTGTAGGATGGGGAAGAATCCCTTAATTCGCGGGCGCTATCTCGTCAGTGAAATGCTTGAGGAGGCGTTCCAGGAGCCCATCCAAAGTTCGAGGTACGTCCCGATACGGGCTACTGATACGAAAACCACTTCCGAAAGGAGGTGGTTTTCGTATCATGTTGTTCATAGAGGAATCGTAAAGGGGCGCTGTTTTAATTATTGCGCCACATGTCATTTTGCTTTACTCTTTAATATAGAAATTTTCCTTTGATAAAGGAGTGTAGAGATGAGAAAACGATTAGTAGCATTGACCACATTGATATTTTTATCCGTTGCATCCGCCCTTCCGCAAAATTCCGAAGACAGTAAACCGGAGACCAAAACAGTTCCCCGCTATGTAAATATTGAAACTCTTTCCAGGGACGAGCGCCTGCCTAAGCCAGTTCGGGAAACTCTTAAGGATAGCGCGGTAATGGTTTTATGTTTCAGGCCGAACGAACTCAATAAGAGCAAAGAGAATCCAACTGGCGTAAAGCTTGGTATGTATGGTGGCGGATTCGTTATTGACGACCATATTGTAGCAACGGCCTATCATATTTTGGCCAATCAGTATGCCAATGGATATTACGTGGACAAAGAATATGAAGGTATATTTGTTTCCTATGACGGCGCTACGGTTTTTCAGGCAGAATTTTTAGGCGGGGATGCCAAGAAAGACATCGCTATTTTAAAGATTTCCGATACCGATAAACAGAAGTTCGATAAAAAATCGGCAGTACTCAAATCGGATTACGAGAAAGAACTAAATCTTCCATGGTACGCCTTCGGATTCATAAGTTTCAAATCCCTTGTTTATAGGAAGTTCGATGATTTTCTTGGACTATCCGACGACTACGAAGAAACAGACGAACCTGTTACCGTTGGTATCCTTTCCGATAATGTTGAGAGTGGTTTTTCTGGTTCTCCGATTTTGGACCAAAACGGCATATGCCGCGGGATGCTTCTTTCCGGAGACAAAGTTTCTTCAACCCTTGGAAGACCAGAGGATATATTGGTTGTTTTCGCATCTGTAATAGCAGAAAATAAGAAATAGTTTCTTAAACATCCAACGCTTCGCTTAACACGGCGGAGCTTTTTGTTTTATGGGGAAATGTTAAAATTTAAGTTGATGAAAAAACTAATCGTTGCCAATTGGAAGATGAACTTACCGGCACTTAAGCCGTGGAAAGGCTTTCGCGTGCAGAAAAAGACCGAAATAGTTATCTGCCCGCCGTTTCCGTACTTTCAGAACGTTAAAGGCAATTTACCGGGATTTAAGCTTGGCGCGCAAGACGTCTTTTGGGAAAAATCTGGTGCTTACACCGGCGAGGTCTCCCCGGCAATGCTAAAAAGTTTTGGTGTGGGCTATGTGATTATCGGCCACTCCGAGCGTCGCGAGTGGCTCAACGAAACGGACGAGATGATAAATAAGAAAGTTAAAGCCGCACTCGGCGCTGGTTTAAAGATAATCTTGTGCGTGGGCGAATCGTGGGTTGTGCGAAAAAGGGGAGTATCTGCCGCGAAAAATTTCGTAAAGAATCAATTGGCTCGGGACTTGCACGACGTAAAGAATAAATCTGGTATTATAGTTGCCTATGAACCTGTCTGGGCAATCGGTAGCGGCCACTCGGATAAGCCGAGTGATGCGGCAGAAATGGCCAGGTTCATAAAGTCTTTATTCGCAAGCTCCAAATCAAAAATCCGGCTGTTATATGGGGGTTCGGTGAACGATAAGGACGCGGCAAGCTTCTTGCATTATAAAGAAATCGACGGTGCGTTAGTCGGCGGTGCAAGTTTGAAAGTGAGGGAACTTAAAAAAATAATCACACAGAGTTATCATAATTAAATGAAAAAAAGGGATTTAAAAGCCGCAATAGTTATTGGTGTTTCAGTTGGCCTGTTAAGCCAGATCATCGTCACGAATATATTCGTGACGGCAACCCATCCTTTACGCTTTGGTGTATTTCTTTTTTTCTCGGCTCTGGCACCATGTGCGCTTTTTATGGCTTATCTTATCGGGAAGAAGATCCATGTTGTTTACCAATTTGCCAAATTCGCAGCGGTAGGGACGCTCAATTCTTTCATAGATATCGGAGTTCTCAATTTGGAAATATTCTTAAGCGGTCATGCTGCAGGAATTTATTATCCGATATTCAAAGCGGTTTCTTTTGTGTTTGCCACTACCAATAGTTTCATCTGGAATAAATATTGGACTTTTAATTCTGGAGATACTAAAGCCACTAGCGAGGCAGCTAAATTTTATATTGTAGCGGTAGTGGGTTGGATTCTCAACGTGGGATCGGCTACGTTGGTTGTTGACTTTATCAGCCGCCCGTCGTCTATCTCTGCCAATTTATGGGCTAATGTCGGAGCTTTGGTCGGCATAGCCGCCTCGTTTCTTTGGGACTTTCTCGCTTATAAATATCTGGTCTTCAAGAAGCCGTCCGAGCATCCGAGCGGCCAATCGATGGCTTAAGCCTTGCTTTTTTAAAAGATATCTGCTACAATACCAGTGAATGGGTGCGAGCATCCCTTGGCGACGACGTCGATCAAGGCATGTCCCACACGATTCTGTTTGCTAAAACTCCCCGCAAGGGGGGTTTTAGTTTTTTGACGCGGCACCCCTTTCTGTTTATCATAATACCTGGACCTGGGTAATAGATAAGTATTGTGCCCTGAATGGTTGCCAGGAGAGCACTCATTCATAACAAACAGAATTGGAGGTCACCACTGGCAACCATTCAGGGTGGAATAATAATTTGATGCCAAAATTTCAAGAGAACGTCAGCTTGGCAGGTTTCAGTAATTATAAGATCGGCGGACCGGCTAAGTTTTTTTTTGAGGCGAAAAATCAGCAAGACGTAGCTTGGGCTGTGGGCGAGGCAAAAAAACTCGGCGAAAGGGTTTTTATTTTGGGCGGAGGAACGAACCTGCTGATTAGCGATGATGGTTTTAACGGCTTGGTTTTAAAGCCGAGTCTGAATTTTATTGAAGCCGATGGCGAGATGTTGATGGCGGGTGCCGGAGTGTTGATGTTCGAACTTCTGGATTTTTCTGTGGCAAAGGGATTAAGCGGCTTGGAATGGGCGGGGGGACTTCCGGGGACATTGGGAGGAGCAATTCGCGGCAACGCCGGCGCTTTCGGCAGAGAGATTAAAGAAAATATTATCCAAGTGGAAAGTATAGATACCAATAATGCCGAAAGGCATACAAGAAATAATCAGGAATGCGGATTCGGCTATCGTAACAGTATATTTAAAGAGCTTAATGGCGGGGAAGTCATCCTGTCGGCTTTTTTAAAAATGGAGATAGGCGATGCGGCCGCGATAAAAAAAATCATGCAGGAGAAGATAGATTATCGCCTTAGCCGCCAGCCCCTGGACTATCCAAACATCGGAAGCATTTTTAAAAACGTTCCTGTGGAGCTTGTATCGCCGGAAGTTCTTAAAGATTGCGCCGACGTTATTAAACAAGACCCTTTTCCTATAGTTCCCGCTGCCCGGCTCATAGGTCTTGCTGGTCTCAAGCGCACAGCTCGCGGTGGCGCCATGATATCGGAAAAACATGGCAATTTCATCATAAACACAGGTGGGGCTACCGCTGCCGATGTTAAATACCTCATTGATTTAGTAAAGAAAAAAATTAAAGATAAATTCGGTATCACCTTAGAGGAAGAGGTGCAGTTGCTTTAAGGAATTTCTCTGATAGAATATTAAACATGAAGCTGGATATAAAAGCTGCGGCTGTGGATCTAACGCCTAGTTTCAAAACTTATATAGAAGAGAAGCTTCTTTCCCTCGCTAAGTTCGTCAAGGAATTTGATGAAACTGGCAGTGCTGATATCAGGCTGGAGATTTCCCGTTCGGCCAAACACAGAACCGGAGATGTTTTTTGGGCCGCTGCAGATTTACGTTTGCCTAAACAAATCCTCCGCGCCGAAACCGAAGCATCCGACGCGCGCTTGGCAGTCGATGAAATAAGAAAAAAATTGCACTTGGAGATAGAAAAGTACAGAACGCGCTTTGTAAAGCCCAGGCGAGAGAAGAAAAAATAAAAAGACCAACCTATTTCTAGGATGGTCGTGATGGAGTTGGAACCGGGACTGGCGTAGCTTGTCGTGCCGTGAAAAACGATTTCAACCAATCGCGCGCTTGCGAGCTGGAGTATGGGGGCCTATCGATACTCTGTAAGTAGGAAACTATTAGCAGTGACAGCGAGAATGGCTGCCAAAGCAACCATCTGCCGAGATGATAGTCACCATGCGCATGGAAAATAACAAGGGAGATAGCATTCATAGTCCACGTTATTGCGCGATCTCTTCTTAGACCGATTTCTATTCTCATATTTTTTATTCCACCTTGCTGTTCAGCCGATTTTTTGTTTTCCACATCTCTGATTTTAAGAAAGGAACAAAATATAAAAAATGGAACAAGGGGATCTACAATGCCTTCCAATATTTCCCAACGGCCCCTGATTGCCATAATCACTAACAGAGCAAAGAGGTAGGCGCAAAATATTTTTAGAACCCCCCGTGCCATCTCAAAGTTGTCTTTGCCGGTAAGCCAGGAATACCATTTACTGGCTTTCTCGGCTAATCGTAGGCAGGCCTTGTCTATTTTTTCAAACATTAGCGCCTCCTTTGGGCGTAATTTCTAAAAAAGATTTTAGCATATAATATAGCAAGTTGTCAATTACGCGAAAAATGATTTTTCTGGATTTATTAGGCAAAAACGGATATACTTTGGAGTGATTATAGAGAAAACATGTTTGATTCCATAAAAAAAATTTTTAGCGGCAGTCCGCTTGCGAAACTGGAAGCGGACGTCAAGCAGATAAACGCGCTTGAGCCGGAAATACAAAAACTTAGCGA
>JAGXBC010000003.1 GCA_018971305.1 Patescibacteria group bacterium
GGTGACAGCTCTCCCTCTACAAAACTGGAAGTTGCTGGCAATGTAAGTTCAACCGGTCTTTGTCTCGGAGGCACGTGTAATACCGCGTGGCCGAACAGCTCCCAGTGGACGACGAGCGGCTCGAATATCTATTACAGCACGGGCAACGTTAGCGTCGGGACATCCACGACGAACGTCGCAGCTTTTCAGGTAAATGCTCCAGCTAAACACGGTTTATATGTCAGCGGCAATTCGTCCGCTAACGTAGTTCACGATATTTATATCCACCGAGATTCTTCAGGGACGGGTATCGCTACCGGTCCGAATATCAGGTTTGAAGACGGTACGGCGAACGATAATATTGTGATCCAGAACTCGCAGGGAAATTTGACTTTCTGGAACTATGGCGCAGGGTCTTGGCAAGAAAAAATGCGCATGGATTCTTCCGGCAATCTTGGCATCGGGATGACACCTACGCATAAATTGGATGTGCTTGGCGATATCCTTGCTTCGCGGGGAGACGGTAGTGGCGCTATATATTTTGGTTCGAGCGGTGGATATGTTATCGGAGGCACCGGAGGTAGTATGCAGGTAACGGCTGGCGGGACCAATCAGAACATTACACTCGCGCCCAGCGGAACCGGCTACACGCTTCTCAACGGCAACGTCGGCGTGGGTACTACGGCGCCGGGGGCTAAACTGAACTTGCTCGGAGGAAGTCTCTTGGTTGGGACAACAACACTGGCAAATGCAGTGTATACAATCCAAAACGGAGATGGTTCTGCTGATACTCGAGCTTTGTTTGCCAGCTCTAACCCTTGGTCCATCAAGGTCCAGCAGGGCGCCGGGAATGGAGGTTATTATGTTGGAGCGACTGCGGCTGCAGCTCCAGATCTGATTTTCAGTAATCAAGCTGGTACGGAGCGTATGCGTATTACGGACGCCGGCAACGTCGGCATCGGGACGACAGGGCCAAGCGCAGCGCTTGATGTGCGCGGCTATGCAATGTTCGCGCGCGGAAATAGCATCCAGTTTGCTGATGCCGGCGGCCTTAATCGTCGCAATCTTGCGAGGTTCCTCACGACCGCAGACACGATTGTTTTTGGCGACACCGATAACAGCGGTCAAGCTCCCGTAAATTTTGTTTTCATGCCCAATACAGGTGGCGTCGGCATCGGAACAAGCACGCCAGCATATCCCTTGCATGTCTATAGTACATCCACTGCTTATATACTCGCGGATTTTCAGTCGTCAAACGCCAACGGGGCAAATATAGCGCTTTCCCAAACCGGAACTGCGAATGGCAATAAATATATCCGATCTCAAGGCGGTAATTTAGATGTTATAAATAACGCTTACACCGCGGCCATCCTGAGTGTTTCGGATGCCGGTAATTTGACCGTCGGTTCCGGCGGTACTGGGAGTCTTAACGTCGGCAACGTGACCTTGAAAGGCGCGACATCCAATACTATTTTCTACGGAACGGTTGGTGTCGCTGCTCCTGGCGCCGGCAGCGCCGGCGAAAAAATACAGCTTTATGGCACCGCCGGTACGATAGGAGCGGCTGATTACGCTTTAGGCATACAGGGTAGCAATATGTGGCTTAACTCCGGCGGGGGATACGTTTGGTATTACAATTCCACGACTATAATGTCGCTTAGCACCGCCGGTACTCTTACGGTTGGCAATGGCGGTGTTGGAAAGGTTACTGCCGGTACTTTCGACCCTGTTTACACTATCGGCGGCAAGAATTACGCGACATATCTTCCTGGCATGACTGGCGTAAAAGAAGAAACTACCGGCGTTGCTGATCTGGCATGCTCCGGCGGCACATGTTTTTACTCAATAAATTTCTCCAAATTGGAAAAAGGTTCAGACCTCTGGCTATTCTGGCAGGCGACTGATTTTGGCAAGAATATGGAAAACTTAGTTGCATTGCTTACTCCATCGTTTGACGGCCGGGTGTGGTATCAAAAAGACGCGGCGGCCAATATACTGACTATCTTCGGTTCCTCCGCCGGCGAGGTTTCTTACCGTCTGACAGCGAATCGCTTCGATTCGGCGCAGTGGCCCAACGCATCTGCGGACTCCGCAGCTGGGCTTACTCCGCCGGAGAAATAAAATTGAAATACCCGATTGAGATTTCTTGTGCTAAAATAAAAACAAATATTAAACTCTTATAATATATGGATAAAAAACTCAGTATTATCATCCTTGCCGTAGTGATGATTGCCGTAGTCGCCTTTGTTGCGTTTAGGCAGTCTACGGGATCAAACAGTCAGACAGCCTCCGGAGTTCCGGTTAACCCGCCTTTTCCAACCGGCTCCGGCTTGCCAGACCAGCTTACTTTTGTAAGCGGACCGAATTTATCTCCGTACGGGAACTTTAATTTTTCTTATCCAGTCGGCTTTCTTATTAAAGAAGACGATATCAGAAAAGATGCTACTGGTAAGCAATATCATGTTGTAGTTTTGGCGGAAACGGTTGCAGCCTCTAATACGCTGGAGATAAACTGGCCGGATAAAACTTGCCAGAATTATGGTAAATGCCAAACGGTTAAAGGAGTTGTTATCGGCACAAATGCCACAGATTCAGAGTTTTTGGCCGCATTCAATAAAGTGGTGGCAGGTTTTTAACATGAAAAACAAACTTGCTTCAATAATAATCGCGGTGTCAGTGGTAACCGTTTTCGGGATTCTTTACGGGTCCGGTAAATTATCTTTGCGCACGGCAGTTCCGTCAAATAATTTAGCGGTTAATAAGCAGCCGGCATCGGAGCCAGTTGCGGCGAACAAACCGATTATTCCCTCGGGCGACCAGATTTTCAGCGTGGCGCAGGCGGCGAATATTTATCCCAAATTCATTCAGGTTGAGGTTAATCCTTCTGATGCCCGCCCGGGAGATGTTCAGAAACTTAGAGCCGTTATTGAAGATCCATACCCAATAAAATCCGTTCATGCTGAAACCCAGCTGGATACAAAGAACATTTCAGTGCCCCTTACGCTTTCCGGGCCTGCTTCAGCGAGTGATGTTTTGCCGCAGAAATACGCTGTTGACGGCAATGATCAGCTGGTAATTTTGGATAAGGCTGTTAATCCTATCGCCACAGTTCCCGTCGGCGTAGCCTTGGCGGCTTCCGGCCAGCCGGAAACTTATGTGGGCGAGTGGACCGTGGAGAACACGCATGTAACGACCTATCGCACAAAATTTATCGCGGAAGATACGAACGGCAACATAAATTTTGTAACGCTTGCCTGGACCGATTCCTGTGCCGGGATAAACCAGGGAGTTGATTCTACGATTAGTTCCAATTGTACGGTTTCTGGTACGGATGGCTTGGATGGCGGCAATTTAACTGTTACGAACGCTACGATTTCGATCGGCTCGAGTGGTAATTTTTATTTTAACCCTGGTAAATCAATCACCATGGGAGCTAGTGGCGTAATGACTATTGCCAACGGCGGTTATTTTGCCAAAGCATATCTTTATTATACGGATGCCGATGGCGATACATATGCGCCTAATACCACTATAAGTACCTCAAGTGCATCCACGGTTGCGGCGAAAGTTAGGTTATCGCTTGCATCCGCCGGGACGGATTGCCTTGATTCCAGCGCTCAGGCGTATCCCGGGGCCGGGTATCAAACTGTTTCGAATGCCGGATTGGCCGAGGGCGGCTGGGACTATGATTGCAGTAACAGCGGTTCGGCCACCGAACAATATACGATTGTAAATGGAGCATGTATTACATGCGTGCTCAACGGATCGAATTGTGCTGTTAGCACTGCCGGTGCTGATGGCTGGGAACAAAGTACTGCCCCCGCATGCGGTGCGACTGGTAATTACGTCTCCAACTATGGAAATTGTGGCCCTCTTTCTTGTCAGAATGGTCCTAGCTGTATTGAAGCCATCGGTCAGGGTCAGGGTTGTAAATAAAGACTACACGCGGAACTAAGAATTATGCGGTTGGGAACGAATAGGTTATTTATTACACATCGTGAAAATAATGCGATCGATTTGATTTTTATGCCTCGTATGTATTGTTTTGGAAAAATAAAAATCCCCGGAGCGTATGAACGCCCCGGGGCAATGTTTTTTAGTGCCAGCTCGGATATCTGCTGACACCGGTTGTCAGTTGGACCGGCGACGAACTGTCATTGACGCCGATTTTGAAAAGATGCGGTTGAGATGTTGAGTTGGCTCTCATGGCTAAGATTATTTGATTGGAATCCTTAGACCACGTGGATTCCATTGCATAATCTTGGCTGAATGTTAGTTGCGTCATTTGCCCTCCGTCAGGAGTCATAATGAACAATTTCTGTCCACCCAGCTTTGTTGAGTAGTAAGAGATATATTTTCCATTTGGAGAATAGGCGGGGTAGGCCTCTGTGAAGTTGTTGTTACTGAGATTGGTTAGTGTATCGGTACCGAAGTCGAAAGAAAATATTTGCCAGATCGAGTTGGTTGGGCTGTCAAAAACTATCTTTGTCCTGTCCGGCGACCATGATGGATGATCCGGCGACGTGCAGGAATCGGGACAGGGAAGATGAGTCAGTTGCGTGACCCCCGTTCCATCGGGATTCATTATCGCCAGGCCAATCTCGCTGGTGTTGGGGAATTTGCCGATGAAGGCGATTTTTGTGCCGTCGGGCGACCACGCCGGCCACGTAGAATAGGCCAGTCCGTTTTGTATTCTGTGTTGTTTCGAGCCATCCGCATTCATTATGTAGATAGCCGTGTCTTTGTCACGGTTCGTAACAAAAGCGATTTTGGTATGGTCATATGACCACGCCGGCTCCAAATTTTGAGCGAAGCCGTTATTTAACGGAGTTGCCTCTGTTAATTGAGTTATATCACTACCATTCGGATCCATGCTGTAAATCTCTTCACAGCATGGATTTGTTTCGGTATCCGTTCCAATCCAGAACGCCACTTTATCCGGCGGTGGCGGCGGCGCGGTGACGGTAACCGTTGCCGTGTCGCACTTCGTTGTATCCACTCGGCTGCAACCTTTGACGGTTACGGTCGCGGGACTTGGAATTGCGGATGGAGTTGTGTAGAGACCGCTGATATCAATCGTGCCGAGCGTTGAATTCCCGCTCATCGTGTCATTCACGAACCAGTTGGCTTCAACCATGTTGCCATTCTGGTCCTTGGCCGTGAACTGCTGATTTGCGCCAACTTGCAGTGAAACGCTTTTCGGTGAAACCGACACGCTGGTTACAGGTGGCGGGGGAAGAGTTCCTCCACCGTTCCCGTTTCCGCAACAAATCAGAGTCGCGACAAAAATAGTCAGAACAACAACAAAGAAAAACCACTTCAGATTCCTTTTCATAATTCACCATTCCTTATTCAAATTTTAAGTCCTTCTATCTATTAGCTATTGTACTACAAAATAGTCTTTTTTGTCAAATGCAATTAAGGCCTATTTTATAAGGTTTTTACTGCAATTAATCCGCAACGATGGGGTAATCTAGGCGGTTACTCCAGGTGGATTTCATTTTGGAAAGCGGTAAGCCGTTCTTTTAATAGCGGATATTTTTTAAGATTGGTATCGGTTTTGAGGATTTGCGCCGCGGCTTCTCGGGCGGATTTTACAAGCTCCGGATTGTTTAGTGATTCCATGGCAATATCCGGGAATCCGGATTGAGATTGTCCCAGGAATTCTCCAGGACCGCGGAGTTTAAGGTCTTGTTCGGCGAGTTCAAAGCCGTTTTTCGCTTCGGCGATAGCTTTGAGTCGTGCGGCAGTTGTTTTGGAAGAGGAGTCCGTAAAGAGCAAACAATAGGATTGATGCTCGCCGCGGCCGACGCGCCCTCGGAATTGGTAAAGCTGGGCGAGGCCGAAGCGGTCGGAGCCCTCTATCATCATTATCGTGGCGTTCGGAATATCCACGCCCACTTCCACAACGGATGTGGAAACGAGTATATCGGTTTTTCCCTCTCCGAACTCTCGCATGATTTTTTCTTTTTCCTTGGGTTTGAGGCGGCCGTGGAGCATGGCGACGCGCAGATCCGGGAATATTGTTTTAGACAGTTTTTCGTATTCTTCCGTGACGGATTTTACTTCCCATAATTTTTTTTGGGTTTCGGAAACCGATGCCGTCGTGGAGTCGTTGCCGGCTTGTGCCTGCTCAATGCGCGGGCAGATAACGAACGCTTGGCGGCCGGCGCGTATTTCTTTACGGATAAATTCGTAGGTCTCCGAGCGTTTGTCGGGAGAAATGATTTTTGTAACAATATTTTTTCTGCCGGCTGGCATTTCTGTTATGAGGGAAACGTCCAGGTCGCCGAAGACAGTGAGCATTAGCGTTCTTGGAATCGGGGTTGCCGACATAGACAACAAATGCGGAACATACGCATTTGTTCCGCCTGCCAGCGCTTGTCGCTGGCTGACGCCGAATCGGTGCTGTTCGTCTATAATGACCAGCGCCAGGTCCTTGAATAAAACATTTTTTTGTATGAGAGCATGCGTGCCTATGACGATTTTTACCTCGCCGAGCTGGATTTTTTTGATAAGCTCTGGTTTTTTGACGATTGTTTCCATATCGTCCGGATATAAAACTCTGGATTCGGACGAGGTTAAAAGACAAATTGTCGGTTGCGCGGTTGCCTTGATGTGCGAGAAAAGTTTTTTTATCGTCAGGAAATGCTGACGCGCAAGAATTTCGGTCGGAGCCATAAAGGCGGTTTGTAGGCCGCTTTCGGCAGCCGTGAGGGCCGCGAGCACCGCGATAACTGTTTTGCCCGAACCGACATCGCCCTGGAGCAGGCGGTTCATCGGCCGGCCGCGTTCCACATCCTGTAATATTTCCCAAAGAGATTTTTTTTGAGAGAGCGTAAGTTCAAATGGCAGTTCAGCTAATATTTTTTTAACGAGCTCAAGGTCGGTTTCTATCACGGGAGCTTTCTCCTCGGCAAGCTTTGATTTTTGTCTTAGATTAGCGAGCTGCAGAAGGAATAGGTCCTCAAAAGCGAATCTTTTTTTGGCAACGAGCGCGTCTTCAACCTGGGCCGGGAAATGAATGTCTTTGAGGGCCTGATTAATTTCCGGGAAACCGTTTTCTTTTAGGGCATTGTTAGGAAGCCACTCGGGCAGATCGTCCAAATTTTTTAAAATCGGCTGGACCAGAAAGCGGATGCCCTTGGAAGTGAGGCCGCGAGTTTCCGGGTATATTGGCACAAGCCGGGCAGTATGCCTTGTTTCTGTTTCGCCATAACCTACGCCGCCGTTTTTTACGATTTCGTAGGCCGGATGGCTGAAGTACATTTCACCTTCGTCAGAAAGAGAAACTTTCCCCGCGAAGTTAACCATCCTTCCTTGGCGCAAAGTGTTCGCAATGTAAGGCTGATTGAACCAAACTGCCCGGATGGAACCTGTTTCGTCGGCAATAATTGCTTCCACTATCGTCATGTGCCGTCGCCAGGTTCTTCGCGTTCCTATCTCTTCTACTACGCCGCTTATGGTTGCCTGTTGTCCCGGTTCCAGTTCGGCAATATTATATATTTTGGAAAAATCTTCGTAGCGTGCCGGAAAATGCCACAAAAGCTCGCGTACGGTTTTTATGCCGAGTTTGTCGAGGCGTTTCGCGAACATGGGACTTATGCCCCTTATGCCGAAAATTGGTGTATCGGGGTTCAATGGCATCGCGTGGGCATATTATACCAGAAACGCTCAACGATTGGAATTCCCGATAGTTCCCCGCTGCCAATAACTGGACTAAAATTTTCGTTGTAGGTCTGGCCAATTATAAAAAATCCCGCGGCTATTTATTTAGCGGCGGGGATTTTACTGGGAGCGTTTTCTTTGCACGTCTTTTTTATGTCCGTTTCCGTGGGTCCGAAATAGGGATAGCCGGATTGAAAACTTAATTCGTATTCTTTCTTTCGAAATTTTATATCAAAGCATTCTCCATTCCACATACCACCGATGTTTTTCCAGCCCCTACTTATTAGCCAGTCTAGAAATGCAACAAAGGCATCCGATTTTATTAAAACAATTTTTCTTTTAGCCATCTGCTGCCTCCTAACTTAAAATCTATAGAAATTGTATCAATTTATCGTGCCTTATTCAAATATTTTCCCGAGAAGTGACGGTGTTTTAACGATTGTATGGTGTAGCATTCGATATTGACAAAAAGCTATTAGATATCGTAAAATGTCGTTAGTCCGCTGAGCTCCGAATTATAATCCTAGGGTTTCGGCGAGAAAAACGAGGTGAGACATGATGAGAAAAATGTTATTAGCGATGATTTTGTCCCCGATGATATTTTCTGTCCCTGGATGCGGAGTCAAGAGTGCGTCTTCGCCCACAAATAAGAACGCCCACTACGCCCTAAGGGCTGGCGAAGTCAGAGAATTTTATCCCGAGTCCGTCTTTACCGCCGTGACTGCGCCGGAATTTGTTCCGGAGCTAAACATCTGGAGGGTGACTGTTATATGCGAGCAAAGCAGCGGTGGAACAGCAAAAGGATTTGAACTTACAGCCTTCTCTTCCACGAAGCCGACCTTTCTTGCCGGTGACCAGGTACGTTTGTATCTTTATGAATACTGGTTTACAGACAGCGCTGGCGGAGAGCTGCTAGTCGTAGAATCCGCCAAATAACAAAGTTACCTATATACCCACAAAACACCTGCTACTTTCAAAGTAGCTCGCCGACCGAGAACGGTCTTTTTTATTAGTGCCCCCACCAGGAATCGAACCTGGGACCATCTCCTTAAGAGGGAGCTGCTCTACCAGCTGAGCTATAGGGGCATTCTGCGCACAAATCTATGAGAGGTATTATCCATTAGATTAGCAAGCCCCATCAATTTTTCAAGCCAGCCAGACGTTTTGCAGCTCCCGGATTAAAATTTTATAATTCATATAGAAATTTTAAAATCGTTTTTTTAAACGGAGGTTTAAATGAAAACCAAGATGGTGGCGATGGTTTTGATTTTTTTGGAAATCTTCGGGGTGGTGCCTCGGCAAGTATACGCGACCGGCGACGATAAAAAGAAAGACCCTGGTGAGATAGGTAATCGCCGCGTAGCGCATCGGAGCATGATTTCCGAAGAAAAGGAAATCGCTATCGGCAAACAGTATGCTTCCGAAATTGATAAGTCGGCTAAAATCATGACCGACCCCGTTATCAACGAATACGTGAACCGCGTTTCACAGAATATTGCCCGCAATTCCGATCTCAATATTCCGTTGACGGTCAAAGTGATTGATTCTCCCGGCATCAACGCCTTTGCCCTGCCAGGAGGTTTTCTTTATGTGAATTCCGGGCTTCTTTTGGAAGCAGACAGCGAATCTCAGATCGCCGGCGTGATTGCCCACGAGATTGCGCACGTAGCCGCTCGGCATTGGGCGTCGCAGATGACGAAAGCAACACTCGCTCGGTTAGCCACGATGCCATTGCTTTTCATCCCGATGGGATACGCCGTTTATTACGGAATTATGGAGGCCTACATGAACGGCATACCCTTGGTTTTCCTAAAATTCAGCCGTGACGACGAAGCGGAAGCCGACTATCTTGGTTTGCAGTATCTTTATAAATCCGGTTACGACCCGCAAAGTTATACCGAGATTTTTTCCAAAGTTATTCAGGAAGAAAGGCAAAGTCCAGGAAGCGTCCCTAAGATTTTTATGGACCATCCGCCGACTCCCGACCGTATGTTATCTATCGACCAAGAGATGAAACAAATTCTGCCCGCTATGCCGCAGTACCTTGTTTCTACCTCGGAATTTGATGACGTGAAAGCGCGCCTGGAAACGCTAGTTACGGCAAAAAGAAAATCTGACAAACAGGAAAATAATCCCACCCTCAAAAAGCGCGAGGGCAGCGAAGTTCCCGGAGATGACAAAACCCAGCAAGATAAAAATAAGGACGACAAAAAAGACAATCCGCCAGTTCTGAGGCGGAGAGACGATTGATAGCAGTCAAAAATAATACGATCCGTTTACTCGGGTCGTTTTTTATAACACCCATTGATTTTTTTGATTAAAAAGGGTATTATTAATACAATAAAAAGCTACTAAATTCATGGTATTCAAACCGGAAAAAATAGAAAATGAAGGGAGGGGGCAAATAATACCAAAAAGACCCGAGGATGAGGTTAATAAAAATTGGTTAAAGCGTATAGATGAAAAACAACAAGCCCAAGAAGGAGTCCCCTCGGAGAATTTCAACGAAGATCAACTGAGCCCGGAGGAGGTTGAGGCGCGATTGGATATTGTACAAAAGCGTGGTAGGGCGTGGGATGAAATGAAAGAATTGGAAAGTAAACTCAAAGATGGCGATAATAAACCAGCACAAGTAGAGGATAAAGCAAAAATAAGACAAGACAAAACGGAAAGCGCGCTAGGAAATAAACAGAAAAATATTTCAAAGTCAGGAAAAGACCCGGCTCCAAGTCTGCCGGCCGTGGGGGAAATGGCCATAAACGAACGTGCCAATCGCCCGGCCGTAGGAGAAACCGTGGTTAATAAGCAAACAGAGAAGCGCGCAGGCGGCGTTCCTCGTTTTGACTTGATCCCCGAAAGTGGATTGTGGGAGAGGGTATCGGAAAAAGGAAAAGAGTTTGTAGGCAGGGCCTATGAACGCACCCGTGATTTTCTCTCGGCTCAAAACATTCCCGAATCCATACGCTCCAATAGATTAGTCGGTAAGCTTGGCGTTGCTTATAACCAGTTTTGGCTTGATCGCCACGAGGCCAAGGCCGCTAACCTAAAAAGACAGATGGATAGTTTTGATATACGAGGGGGCGCCTTAGATCGGTCCAAAAGCGAGATTGAGGGAGTCGTGGAAGATCTTAAACAACAGAAAATTCCCGGCTCAGAATCTTTAGAGCTCAAGGCCCAAGACGTAGAGAGAAAAAAGCTGGAACTTTTGAATAAAAAAGATAAACTGCAGAGCAAATTTGAGAAGAGGGAAAATAAAATGAAAATTTATGCCGAGCGTCGCGATGCCATCGCCGACCGGCTTATTAGCCGCTATGACGAGAAATTGAGGCCCCTGCAGAGCGAATTGGGACAGTTGGAAACCCATCGTGACAAAGCAGACCTCTTAATAGATGTGGCTGAGGCCAAACATAAACAGAGGGAATGGGAGATTGCCGGAGTGGAAAAAAGAAAAGGGAAAATTGAAGCAAGCTTGAGGGCCGCTGGAATTTCCGACAGAGAAATCAGAAAATCAACCAAGGTTATGGAAGAATATATATCGCTAAGCCGCAAAAAAATAAGCGAAGAGCGGGCTGTTCTCAAGAAGAAGCGAGCGGAGATTAACGAGAAAGTTGCCAAAGTTGACGCGAGAGCCAATCCCTATCGCGACAGACGCGAATCATTCGTTCGTGTAAAATCCGGCAGGCCGCTGGAAATGAACGTGCCCACAAGGACTCGCGGAGAAGAATTTGTCGGCCAAGAAGAAACAAGCGCTAATACAAGAGCCGCAGCAATTCCGGAAGGCGCTAAGGGCCGTGGAACGAAGAAGGCTGGGGTGGAGGCTGGTGCAGAAAATGAAAAGCGCGCTGAGCGCCATAGTGTTAAAGAGTATATTGAGAAATGGAATGCTTATTGCAAAGAACAATCTAAAAAAACCGGCAATCCTGATTTTGAAAAGAATTATTCTATAAATCAGAAAGAGTTTATGAGCCAAACAGGATTGGGAGGTGGCGACAAGCTGGATTCAGAAGATTTCCGCAATATAAGTTCCAGCTACTCGCGCTTAAAGAAAAAACCTCGCGCCGAGGGTAAATTCTTTAACGAATTCACCAAATTATTTGAAATCAAAATAGGTTTATAAGATAAAAACCATATAGTATAAACTTAAATAAAAATGGAAGATTCCAAAATAAAAAATTCTCAAGCAACAAATTCCGGCGTTAATCAGCTGGACGACGAACTTAACGCTCTTTTGGCCGAGATTAAGGCGGTGAGTAAGAAGATAGATGCCGATGCGAATAATGCCAAGGCCGGTATTGCGGAGATTGAGAAGGGGGTTGACGTCTCCGCCAAGCGCGCCGAAAAATTATTCGGAGAATTGGATGCTATAGAAGAAGAATCCGGAAACGAATTGGATAAGTTAGTTTTGGAGCAGGCAGAGGACTTGGCCGGGGAATAGGAATTTTGGGAAGGAATTCCGAAGATTTACACTCTAACCCTGGAGAGATTTATGTACGGCAATGGCCGCTAAGACGAATGCGCGGTCTTTTTCTTTCTCGCTCTCCGGCAGTATTTCATAAGAATTTTTTTGCGCGATAGTTGCTCTGCCACTATTCCTTTCCAGCCACTTGGCGTGGAGTATGCCAGAAGTTTGTTCAATAAAATTTTTGTCTAAAGGCAGTCCCATTTTTGTATGATCTATAATCGCATCCAAGGCAATCTCGGCCCCGATTTTTCTTTCCGCCTGCCAATCGGAAGGTAATAAAGCATAATCTGTGGCGGCCGTATCAATCTGGTCTGTGCCGTGATTTTTAATCCAAGACTTGTCTTTAGTGGTTCTAATATTCGGCCTATTTTCCCCGGTGGTATTATGAATTTGACGCAGACATTCATGTACTCGTTCGGCAATCTTTATAATTATTTCGTCGCGGTTCATATCTTATCTATGATATCAAAACCGAGGAACTGTATTGGAACCTAAATTTGATATTGATACAATTAGTTTCATGGATATTGATTTCTACGATATGAACTTAAGGCCTCCGGACAAATCTATTGCGGAAGCTTTTGGTTCAGATGAAGAGCTAATCCGCCTGGAAGGGGGTCAGGGGACTTCATACGTTTCCGGAAATATTGTTTTAAAACCATCCGTGAATATCAATAAAGAAAGCTGGGTGGCCGACACATTCGACAAATTGTTGGAGAGTAATGATGTGCGTTTTGCGAGGCCCATCAGATCGATAGATAAAAGTTGGTCTTATAAAAACTATGTCGCTTGGTCATTCCTGAAGGGTGAGCATGCGAAGGGAAAATATAGACAGAAGTTATCGGCAAGCCAGGCGTTCCATAGGCTTCTGAAAGACATTGAAAGACCGGGCTTTTTTGATTTCCCTCCTAATTCCTGGTCCGCTGCGGATCAGGTTGTCTGGGTGAAGCAAAAATTCAATTACGATAAAGAGTTTTTGGATTTGATTAATCAAATAACGCCCCATCTAAAACCTTTGGATTTGCCTAATCAGCTGGTTCACGGAGATCTGTCGGGCAATTTCCTTTTAGGCGAAAATTTGCCGCCGGCAATCATCGATTTTTCTCCGGTATGGGCCCCCAATGGATTTGCCGAAGGAGTGTTGTTGGCCGATGCGATAGCCTGGGAAGACGCCGCTCCGGAGTCTTTAGAGATTTTTAATCTGATACCCGATATTCATCAATTTGCCTGGCGCGGGGTTTTGCGCAGGATCGTTGAACAAGCAGAACATATTAAATGGTTTGGCAAAGATAAGAGTGAAGCTGTCGAGGATGCAAGGGTTTTTCAGAAAGCCATTGATTATCTGAAGGACAACTCCTCATAGATTTTAAGGCGCTCTTAGTGATCTGCCCTATAAAAAAACTTGGTTACGCGAGTTGGGTCTGTCTGGAGGGCTTGCTTATATTGCTGTTTGTGCCCTCGCCAGGACTCGAACCTGGAACCTGTGGTTCGAAGCCACATATGATATCCATTTCACTACGAGGGCCCAACGCCACATTATATGCCATTTAATTTTAACATTACAACCCCTGAGATTTGAATCGTGATGCCTGAAGGTTGTAGAATGGTCTTATGGCGGTAAGTTTATTGGTATTCCAATTAGTGGTGCTTTTATTCTCCGTTATTATCCACGAAATTTCTCATGGCTATGTTGCGGAGTATTTGGGTGACCCGACCGCGCGTCTTGCCGGGCGGCTGACCATGAATCCGATAAAACATTTGGATGTTTTTGGTTCTTTTATATTGCCGGTCTCTTTATGGTTTCTAACCGGAGGCGCGTTTGTCTTCGGCTGGGCTAAACCGGTTCCGTATAATCCTTACAACCTGAAAAATCCTCTTGCTGCCGCAGGGAAGATAGCAGGCGCTGGACCTGTATCCAATATTTCCATAGCCATTATCTTCGGAATAATTTTAAGAATATTTTCCACTGGTGGACTTGCAACTCCGTTTCTCGCAACACTCTTTAGCATAATCATTTACATCAATATTCTGCTCGCCGTTTTCAATTTGGTTCCCATACCGCCGCTTGATGGTTCCAAGGTTTTATTCGCCCTCCTGCCAAAAACCGAATCTAGTTACAAATTGGCTTTCTTTTTGGAAAAATACGGCATGATTTTGGTTTTACTTTTCGTATTTTTCGGTTTTCAATTGATTATCCCGATAATTAACGCGTTGTTTTATCTTATAGCCGGGCGGCCTCCGATGTTTTGACATTGGCCGGCATTTACTATACAATTCCTAATTGTTAATATTACTGAACTATAAGAAGTTCATTGTTTATGCCTACAATCCGTCAATTGATTAAAAAAGGAAGAAAGGTTACGAGAGCCAAAACCAAGTCGCCGGCGCTCTCTTTTTATTTCAATACGCTAAAAAATAAACCGGTTGATTCCGGGTCTCCCTTTAAACGCGGCGTTTGTCTTAAGGTGTTTACTACTACGCCGAAAAAACCGAACTCTGCTTTGCGTAAAGTAGCGCGCGTACGCCTCACGAACGGAATGGAGGTCACCGCCTATATTCCTGGAGAGGGGCATAACCTGCAAGAACACTCAATTGTTGTGGTCCGAGGCGGCAGGGTAAAGGACTTGCCTGGTGTGCGTTACCACGTTGTGCGCGGCGTCTTGGATACCACCGGGGTTGAAGGCCGGAAACAACAGCGTTCCAAATATGGCGCCAAGCGCCCTAAATAAAAATGAGTCCCGTTAGAAACCGCGATCACTTGTGGTACGATTCAAAATCTTATATCATGAAAAAAATTTCTGTAATAAATCAAATAATTATTTAAGGTCGCCGATCGCGATCTGTTTCTAACGGGATGAGAAAAAAACGCGTTTACAAAAAATATCATAAAGCAGACATGGATTATAGCCGGATAGATATCGGCCGGTTTACCAACTATGTGATGAAGGACGGTAAAAAGTCCGTCGCCGAGAGATTGGTTCACAGCGCTTTCAAAAAAATACACGAGATAACCAAAGAAGACCCGGTTAAGGTGTTTGAAAAAGCATTGGAGAACACCTCGCCGATGTTGGAGGTAAAATCACGGCGTGTGGGGGGCGCGAACTATCAGGTGCCGCAGGAAGTCCGTCCGGAGCGCAAATTTATTTTATCAATCCGTTGGATAATCGGCGCCGCGCGCAGCCGCAAGGGAAAACCGATGGCGGATAAATTGGCCGAAGAGTTAATTTCCGCTTCCAAGAATGAAGGTGCGGCAATAAAGAAAAAACTAGATATGCACCGCATGGCGGAAGCGAACAGAGCCTTCGCGCATTTCGCGAGATAATTTAGCCGAACAATTTTATGCCTCTTATTAGGGTTGATTTCGATGACGAAAAAGTAAATAAACAAGACGTATTCGCTTTGGCGGAGGGCATCCAAAAAATTGTTTCCGAAGCGACGGGCATTGAAGATGTATTTGTATATGCGAACGCTTCGCAGATAAAAATAAAAATTTCTCCGGTAGAGATTTTCATCGAAATGAGTGCTCAGAAGATAGTTGATCAAGATAAGTTAATACTAGATATAAAATCTCGGTTATCTAATTGGAAAGAGATGAATAAATTTCAATGGCCTATTAATTTAACGTTAATACCCATGCAGTGGAAAATTGAAATCGGAATTTAAAAAATGCCACGTAAATATCCCATAGAAAAAGTTAGAAATATAGGCATCATTGCCCACATTGATGCCGGTAAGACGACCGTTTCCGAGCGGGTGCTTTTTTATACCGGAGTTTCGCACAAAATCGGCGAGGTGCACACCGGAGACACTGTGATGGACTGGATGGAGCAGGAGCGCGAGCGCGGCATCACGATTACCTCCGCCGCGACGACCGCATTTTGGTCTCCCACCTACCGCAACCACGCGAAGGAGCACGAGCACCAGATCAACCTGATTGATACGCCGGGGCACATTGACTTTACGGTTGAGGTTAAGCGTTCACTGCGGGTATTGGACGGCGCAGTAGTTGTCTTCGACGGCGTGGCCGGAGTTGAGCCGCAATCGGAAACGAACTGGCGCTATGCGGACGAGTATCACGTGCCGCGCATTTGTTTTATCAACAAACTAGACCGGATGGGCGCCTCTTTTACGAAAAGTTTCCAGTCCATTAAGGACCGGCTTACGCCTTACGCGATACCGATACAACTTCCTATTGGCTTAGAAGGCGCATTCGAAGGAGTTGTGGATCTTTTGGTAAATAAGTCATATCACTTTGAGGGCGAGCATGGAGAAAAAATTGTGGAAGGTCCAATTCCGGAAAACATGAAGGAAGAGGTTGAAAAATTCCGCCATGACTTGATAGAAAAGATCGCAGAGAATGATGACGCCGTTATGTCCGCATATCTTGATGGCAAAGATATATCTATAGAGGATTTAAGGAAGACGCTCCGCAAGGCGGTCATTGCGAATAAAATTATTCCGGTCTTTTGCGGTTCGGCCCTCAAAAACAAAGGAGTGCAGTTCATGCTGGATGCGGTTGTGGATTATCTTCCTTCGCCTACGGATGTTCCGCCGGTGAAGGGCGTTGATCCGAAAACCGGAGCAGAGCTCATCCGTAAACCATTAGACGAAGAGCCGCTATCCGGACTTGCCTTCAAAATCGCAACCGATCCTTACGTCGGCAGTTTGGCGTTCTTCAGGAATTATTCCGGAATCTTGAAACGCGGTTCTTATGTTTATAATTCAACGAAAGGCATCCAGGAGCGTATCGGCAGAGTTGTGCGTATGCACGCTAACGACCGCGAGGAAGTTGAGGAAGTATATGCCGGCGAAATTGCCGCACTCGTGGGATTGAAGGGGACGACGACAGGGGACACGCTTTGCGATCCGGACAAAGCGCTCATCTTGGAAAAGATTACCTTCCCGGAGCCAGTTATCGGAATTCGTATTGAACCGAAAACTAAGGCCGACCAGGAAAAAATGGGAACAGCTTTGCACCGCTTGGCCGAAGAAGATCCGACATTCCGGGTTGCCGGAGATCCGGAAACCGGGGAGACAATTATTTCCGGAATGGGCGAGCTCCACCTCGAAATTATTGTGGACAGGATGAAGCGTGAATTCAGTGTTGATGCGAATGTTGGTCGGCCTCAAGTTGCTTATCGCGAAACGATTACGGGAGAAGCGGAAGCCGAGGGAAAATATATCAAACAGTCCGGAGGCCGCGGGCAGTACGGCCATGTTTGGCTTAAGGTCCGCCCACTTGAGAGGGGATCCGGCTTTGTGTTTTTAGATAAGATTAAAGGAGGATCTGTCCCGAAAGAATTCATCGCCCCAACCGAGAAGGGGGTAAAAGAGGCATTGGATCGCGGTATCCTGGCGCATTATCCCGTGACGGATGTTGAGGTGTCGCTCTTTGACGGATCATTCCACGAAGTGGATTCATCGGAGATGGCTTTCAAAATGGCAGGGTCGCTCGCATTCCAGGAAGCGGCGAGGAACGCGAAACCTGTTATTCTTGAGCCGATCATGAAGATCCAGATTCTTGTTCCGCCGGATTTCCTCGGTGAAATTACCGGAAACCTGAATTCCAAGCGCGGCCGTATTGAAGAGATTGGCGATCGTCCTGGTCTCAAGGTTATTGATTCTAAAGTTCCTCTTTCCGAAATGTTCGGTTACGCGACCGAGATCCGTTCTATGTCCCAGGGCCGCGGCAGTTTCACTATGGAGTTTGATCATTACGAACCGGTACCGAACAACGTTGCCCAACTGATTATTGAGGGCAAAAAACGCTAATTTTATTACGGAAATCCTGAACCGAATGGGGTGGGCCGTGGCGAAGGTTGAAAATAAAAATTCCGCCGTGAAGGCGGATTTTTATTTGCCAAACGCCTTTTTATTTGATATAATTCAGCCAGCTTAATGGATAAAAGGTGGTGTGCTTGAAAATACGAAATGGATGTATTCTCGTCGCTGTAATTTTTGTATCCGTACTGCTGCTGCCTGTCCCAACCCAGACCATCCAGAACAAATATTCTATATGCCTCTTGAAAGAAGGTTTGGAGCACGCCTACAACGGTGAGTTCGATGCGTCCGATAAATACTTCGACGATTTTACGAAACTTGAACCTAATAGCCCGATTGGGTATTGGAGAAAAGCGAATAACCGACTTGCGCGCATTAGGTCTGACGAGGGGGCCAAGTACGAACCGACAATTACCGAAGAAAAGTATGACGAGATTGCCGCTATCATCGACACGGGCATAGAAAAGGCAAAGTTAAAAATTGCGCACAACGAAGACGTCGGCTTCAATAATTATGTGATAGCAAGTTCGCTCGGATTGAAAGCTGCTTTTCAAAAAGGGGCCGGGATGAGCAAACTCACCTACGTTCCAACTGGACAAGAAATGATGAAGTATGCTCGCCGATCCGATTACCCTGATGCCAAATTTCTTGTAGCTTTGACCAACCTTAAATTGGATGAGCAGCCATTTTATATAAAGTGGGCTCTGAAGGGTCTCGGTCAGTACATTCCTCCCCGCAAAGAATCTCTTCGTATGATGCGCCAAGCCGCCGAAAATAATGATGGTTTTTTCGTAGATGACATCTGGCTGGTATTGTTCGTTGAGACGAAAGACAAATCTTCTTCTGAGGCGGAGAAGCTAGAGACGGAAAAGTTATATGAGTATCTGACTAAATATCCCAAAAACGAAGCAGTCCTGAAGTATGCCAAAAAACATGGGAAACCAATCCCGCCGGAAAAATAGGCGGGATTTTTGTCCCCAGCCTAAGGCTCTTGACAGGCACGGCCCGTCAGTATTAAAATGCTTATTGTTACGATGACGAATCGGGGTTTTATAAATTTTGGTCGATTGGCAAAACTTACCCCGTCGCAGTCATCAAACGCGCAATAAAATATAAAATAAATTAAAAATAAAATTAACTAACATGGCGGAAAAAGAAAAATTTAACCGATCTAAGCCCCACGTTAACGTGGGAACCATCGGACACGTTGACCACGGTAAGACCACTCTCACTGCCGCGATCACGCACGTTTTGCATTTAAAAGGGTGGGCTAAGAAAGAAGAGTCGGTTGATCAAATCGACAATGCTCCGGAGGAAAAGGCTCGTGGTATTACTATTGCCTTACACCACTCGGAGTATGAATCTGAAAAGCGCCACTACGCGCACGTGGACGCTCCAGGACACGCCGATTACATCAAAAACATGATTACCGGAGCCGCTCAGATGGATGGCGCGGTATTGGTAGTCGCCGCCACGGACGGCCCGATGCCGCAGACGCGCGAGCACATACTTTTGGCTCGTCAGGTAGGCGTTCCGAACATAGTTGTGTTCCTCAACAAAGTTGACCAGGTTGATGACCCGGAGCTTATTGACCTTGTTGAATCCGAGGTGCGAGAACTTTTGAAGAAATATGAATTCCCCGGCGACACTACTCCCGTTATCCGCGGTTCGGCCTTGAAGGCTTTGAACGTCAAATCTGCGGATGAGCCGGACGCTAAACCTATCTTGGATTTGATTAAAGCGCTTGATGAATTCATCCCGGATCCGGTACGTGATTTGGAGAAGCCGTTCCTGATGCCGATTGAAGACATTTTCTCCATTGAAGGACGCGGTACGGTTGTTACCGGACGCGTGGAGAGAGGAAAAGTGAAGGTCAACGAAGAAATTGAAATTATCGGCTTGAAACCGACCCAGAAAACGGTTGTTACGGGCATAGAAATGTTCAACAAGCTGTTGGACGAAGGTATGGCCGGAGACAACGTGGGAATCTTGCTCCGTGGTCTAAAGAAAGAAGACGTGGAGCGCGGACAGGTTCTTGCCAAACCGGGTTCTGTTACGCCGCATAGCGAATTTGAAGCTCAGGTTTACATCTTGAGCAAAGAGGAAGGCGGACGCCACTCGCCGTTCTTCGGCGGTTACAAACCGCAGTTCTATATCAGGACTACGGACGTGACTGGAGAAGTTACTTTGCCCACAGGAATGGAAATGGTTATGCCTGGCGACACGGTTACTTTAACTATCAAGCTTATTTCCCCGGTTGCTTTGGAAGAAAAACAGAGGTTCGCTATTCGCGAAGGCGGTAAGACCGTCGGCGCCGGTGCGGTCACGAAGATAGTCAAATAAAAGAGATTGTGATGTCGACATTGATGCCGATGTCCCCAAGCTACTTAAAAAGTTAAATGCCTAAGAAAAAAGAAGCAGACATTCCGCAGAAATTGCGGTTGAAAATACAGTCCTACGATCATAAGCTGATTGATAATTCTTCGCGCCAGATTATTGAGGCGGCGGAGAGAAATGATGCTAAGGTCGTAGGACCGATCCCACTGCCCACGGCAATTAAGCGTTATACGGTTAACCGGTCAACTTTCGTGCACAAGGACTCGCGCGAACAATTTGAACTCCGGGTTCATAAACGCTTGGTGGAAATAATGAATCCTTCTCAGAAAATAGTTGAATCATTAAGTAATCTGAATCTTCCGGCAGGAGTGGATGTGGAAATTAAGATGGTCTAGTAGGGATAAAATCCCGACTAAAAAATCGCCATATACGGCGGTTTTTTAGATGTTTGACACGGAAAGGCTTTTGCTATAACATACTATCGTCGCTTTAATGGACGTTCCAAATAATAATTAAAGGACGTTTTCACAAGGACAGCCGGTCGCCCGGGTGTGCTTGGGCGATTTTTTGTTAGACCCTTGGCCCGCGAGCTTGTGCGAGCGGTTGACGGGTCTTACATCCCGCAGAATGCGGGATAGATTCAAAATAAAATGTTTATTCTGGGCAGAAAACTTAAAATGAGCCAGATTTGGAAAGATAACAAAGTGGTCCCTATCACGGTTATTAAAGCCGAGCCGAATAAAGTATCTCTCGTGCGCACCAAGGAACGTGACGGCTACGAAGCAGTCCAGGTTTCTTTGGGAAAGAAAAAAATAGAGTTCCGGGGCGGAGAATATAAGCAGGGAGACGAATTCGGCGTTGATGTTTTTCAGGAGGGAGATGTCGTCCGAGTTTCCGGACTTATGAAGGGCCGCGGCTTTCAGGGAACGGTAAAGCGGCACGGTTTCGGCGGAGGTCCGAAAACCCACGGCCAAAAAAATCGTTACCGTGCGGGTGGTTCTATCGGCAGCACGGCGCCGCAGAGAGTTATACCCGGCAGACGCATGGCTGGTCACATGGGCGACGAGCGCGTCACGATAAAAAATCTAAAAGTAGCCGGCGTTGATAAAGAAAACAATCTTTTAATGATAAAAGGCGCTGTTCCCGGAGCAAGGGGCGGGCTTTTGGAAATACAAAAGATAAAATAGCCGAGATAATTCTTTATAATGAAAGCCAAAATTTATAATTTAAAAAATGAAACTGTCGGCGAAATGGAATTGCCCGAAGGTATTTTTGGCGCCAAATGGAATCCGATTCTGATTGCCCAGGTTTTGCGTGCCCAGCTCGCAAATCAGCGCAGGCCGTGGGCTCATGCAAAAACGAGAGCGGAAGTGCGCGGCGGCGGCAGGAAACCATGGCGTCAGAAGGGAACAGGACGCGCCCGGCACGGTTCAATCCGGTCTCCTTTATGGGTCGGCGGAGGTAAGGCGCACGGACCGAATAAAGAAAGGGATTATTCGCAAAAGATTAACAAGAAAATGGGGCGTTTAGCGGTTTTTAGCGCCCTCGCCAGAAAGTTCAAAGAAGGAGAAATAAAAGTTTTTGAAAACTTATCCATTGATGAACCGAAGACAAAAATTTTAGTTAATGCCCTGAGGCCGATTTTGAATCCGAAGAAAAATTCCAAAAAACTGGATGTGCTGTTGGTGGCGGAGAAGGGGAACAAGAATATTATGAGAGCGTCAGCCAATATACCCAAAACCAAAACATTGCGTCCCGAATCTCTGAACATCTACGACATTCTGAACTACAAAAATATTTTTATAGAGAAAGATTCTGTCGGAACAATGAGTAAGCATTACAAACTATAATGTCGGATATCTTTTTAATAAAAAAACCTCTGATAACCGAACGTTCCACCGATCTTACTAAGATGGGCAAATATGTTTTTATCGTGAAAAATGAAGCGAATAAGAATGAGATCAAGAAAGCGATGAAGGATATTTATAAAGTTGACGCCGTGGCCGTTAACATAGTCAAAAAGCCCTCAAAGCAGAAAAGAATGGGGCAAATAACCGGCCGGCAGTCCGGTTACAAAAAAGCGATTGTTACTTTAAAGAAAGGGCAAAAAATAGATTTGCAATAATAAAAATAATTTATGAAATCTTATAAACCCACAACTAAATCGCGCCGAGCCATGACCAATGTTGATTATGGCGGATTGAGCAAGGTTGGCCCGCACAAGCCCCTTGTGGTTCGTTTGCGGTCCAACTCCGGCAGAAATTCGCAAGGAAGAATTACGACGAGGCACCAGGGTGGCGGCAATAAAAAGCTTTATCGGATGATTGATTTCCGCCAGAACGAATTTTTGAATATGCCGGCTGTCGTTACAACCTTGGAGTACGATCCTTACAGGACGGCTTTTATCGCTTTGGTGAAGTATCAGAATGGAGAGAAGCGTTATATCCTGGCGCCGCAAGGAGTTTCCGTGGGCGACACGCTGATAGCAGGAGAATCGGTTCCTCTTAAAACCGGAAACCGCCTGAAATTAAAAAATATTCCCATAGGTCATCAAGTTTACAACATTGAAATAAGACCGGGAGCGGGAGGTCAAATCGCCCGTTCGGCCGGCTTATATGCCGAGGTTCTCGCTAACGCCGACGGTTATACCGACTTGAAGTTTCTTTCCGGAGAAATTCGACGCGTCATCTGGGAGTGCTACGCTTCGATCGGTCAGGTTTCTAATTCCGAGCACAACTTGGTTGTTATCGGCAAGGCCGGCCGTTCGCGTTGGCTTGGAGTTCGTCCGACGGTACGCGGCAGCGCAATGAACCCAGTTGATCATCCTTACGGTGGCGGTGAAGGCAGACAACCCCGTGGTACGCGCAAACCGAAAACGTTATGGGGCAAAGTTACTGGCGGTCACAAAACACGCAATAAAAAGAAGTGGTCGAGCAAACTTATCATCAAGCGCCGGAAATAACGGCAGATATCAAATAAATTTATGTCACGCAGTCTAAAAAAAGGTCCTTACGTAGACCCAAAACTTTTAAAAAAGATTTCCAAGATAAAACCAGAAAACAATGTGGTTATTAAGACGTGGTCGCGGGCGTCGGAAATTTCTCCGGAAATGGTCGGATTTATTTTCGGTGTTCACAACGGAAAACAATTCATAGACGTGAGGGTGAGCGAGGAAATGGTCGGGCATCGTCTAGGGGAATTTTCGCCCACGAGAAAATTTGTACGGCATGGCGGCAAGATGCAAAAAGAATTGGAAGCAGGAGCTGCTGCTACGGCCGGGGCTGCAACTGCCGCTGCGGTTAATAAAGAAGTAAAGAAATAAAGAAAAGACGCTAAGATTAATAAAATCATGACGAAACAAACAGCCAAATTGAATTATCTTCGCATAACACCGCGTAAAGTGCGGGCAGTTGCCGACTTGATCAGGGGCTTGTCCGTTAACGAAGCGGAAGCCCAGCTTTTGGCCATTCGCCGCAGACCGGCTGTTAATCTTTTAAAACTTTTGCGCTCGGCAGTAGCCGATCTTAAGAACAATAAAAAGATGGAGCCTGAGAAGTTTTATGTGGAAACGATACAGGTTGATCAGGGACCGATGCTCAAAAGGTCTTTGCCGAGAGCTCGCGGCATGGCAACTCCTATACAAAAGAAGATGAGCCATGTTACTCTTGTACTTGCGGAAAATCTCAAACTGGCCTCTCCCCGATTTAAAATAGTTGTGCCGAAGAAAATAAAGTTGCCTCCGGGAGAAGACAAATCAAGGAATCGCGAAAAGAAACCCCAGGAAAAAGAAGTTGCGGGAACCAAGCCGAAAAAACCGGGATTTTTCAAGAAAATATTCAATAGAAAAGCCGGATTCGCCAAATAAAACATGGGACAAAAAATCCATCCAATTTCATATAGGTTAGGGGTAACCAAGGGCTGGCCAGTTCGCTGGTTTATTAAGGGTAAATTTGGAAAGTTTCTTGAAGAAGACGAGGCAATCCGTAAGGTTATAAAATCAAAGATCAGCCAGGCGGGAATAGCCATAGTTGAAATAGAAAGGACGGCGGGGAATTTAAAGGTGTTCATTAAGGCGGCCCGGCCAGGATTTATTATCGGCCGCGGTGGCAAAGGGATAGAGGAATTGAACAAATTTATATCGCTTGCTCTCAAGAAGACGAGGAAAGCGAAGTCCAACGTCGGGTTAAGCGTGAATATTGAAGAATTAAAACGCTCGGAAATATCTTCGGTTTACGTTGCTCAGCAAATCGCTTGGGATTTGGAAAAACGCATGCCTTTCAGGCGCACGATTAAAAAGTATATTGAGAACATAATGCAAAATAAAGATATTAAAGGAGCGAAAATATTTTTATCTGGACGCTTGGACGGAAACGAAATCGCCAGGCGCGAATGGCTTTCTCGCGGTTCACTGCCCTTGCAAACATTGAGGTCTGATATAGATTATGGCCAGGCTACGGCGTTTACGACATATGGAACGATAGGGATAAAGGTCTGGCTCTACAAAGGAGAAATTTTTAATAAGGTAACTGACGATAAAGAGCCCAGAGCGAATCGTAATAATATGCGATAGCCATTAGTATCTCTATTGGTAATCCGAAAAAATATCATGTTAATACCCAAAAAAGTAAAACATAGGAAGTGGCAAAAAGGACGCTCTAAGAGCCGTTTAGTTGAAACGCGCGGAGTGGAATTGAATTACGGCCAATACGGTATCAAGGCAATGGAGCCTGCGTGGTTGAATTCCAAGCAGATTGAAGCTGCTAGAAAAAGTATCACTAACCACCTGAAGCGCAGCGGCCGCCTTTGGATAAGGGTTTTCCCCGACAAACCTATTACCCTGCAAGCACCGGAAAAAACATTGGGCGGCGGCAAGGGAAGCGTGGATCATTATGTCTTCCCCGTTCGTCCGGGAAGGATTATTTTTGAGATTGACGGCGTGTCTTTGGAGCTCGCAAAAGAAGCATTGCGACTAGCAGGCCACAAGCTGCCATTCAAATGTAAAATTGTAACTAAATAACCGCCAATATGAAAAAGAAAGAAATCCAAGATTTAAAAAGTAAGCCGAAAGCTGAGCTTCTCAATTTCGTTAAGGAGGGACGAGAGAGGTTGCGGGTTTTAAGGTTTGATCTGGCGGCAGGGAAGGTTAAGGACGTGACCGAACTGAGGAGCATGCGCAAGGATTTGGCACGAGCATTAACCTTTATTAAACAAGCCGACAAACAAGAAAAATAAAATTATGAAAACACCAGAAATTAAAAAAATCAAGAAGCTTGCGCTGCAGGGAGTTGTGGTAAGCGATAAGATGCAGAAAACTCGTACGGTTGCCGTTTACCGTTTAAAAAAGCACCCAAAGTATCTAAAGTATTATAAGGTTACTACCAAATTCAAGGCCCATGACGAAGAGAATCAATATCATGTCGGTGATGTCGTGGTTATGGAAGAAACGCGGCCGATGTCCAGAGACAAGAGATGGAGAATAGTTAAGAAAATATCTACCCGACATTTGCCAGACGCAGAACCTATGGCGGACGAGGATAGCAACAAACCAAAAATAGAAGAAACCAGCAAGTAGAACCAAAACAATGATACAAGAACGTTCAATTTTAAAAGTTGCCGACAATTCCGGGGCCAAAATAGTCCGCTGCTTTAGGATTCTTGGCGGAACGGGCAGGAGATACGCTAGAATCGGCGATGTTGTTGTTGCCTCCGTCCAGGTCGCGGAACCAAGAAAAACCGTAAAGAAAAAAGACATCGTAAAGGTGCTTGTGGTGCGCACGCGTGAGACCACTAAGCGTAAAGACGGTTCCTATGTGCGTTTTGATGAAAATGCCGTGGTAATAGTGGACGCTAAAAAAGAACCTACGGCTACCAGAATTTTCGGTCCGATGCCCCGAGAACTAAAGGAAAAAGGTTTCGATAAATTAATGACTATGGCCGAAGAAATTGTTTAAAACAATGTATATAAAAAAGGGCGACAAAGTAAGAATATTATCAGGTAAAGACCGCGGCAAAGACGGTAATGTTTTGAGCGTCTTCCCCGTCGAGGGCAAGATAACAGTTGAAGGTTTGAATCTATATAAAAAACGTGTGCGTCCGAAACAGCAGGGTCAAAAAGGAGAAACAGTGCTTGTGCCGAGACCCCTTGTGGCTTCTAAAGCCAAACTTATTTGTCCCGGATGTAAAAATGCCGTGAGAGTTGGCTACCGTTTTGAGGGGCAGACAAAGGTTCGTTATTGTAAGAAATGTAAAGCGAACGTCTAAATATATGAAACAGGAACACAAACAACAAAATAACGAAGTGGCGGGATTTTTGGAAAAAATCGTCGTTAATGTTGGCATAGGGCGTTTAAGCGCTCAGCCAAACTTTGAAGAAAAAGGATTGCCGCAAATTACTCGCGACATCGCTTCGGCGTGTGGCCAAATGCCGCAGGTTCGACGCGCCAAAAAATCAATAGCCGGTTTTAAAACAAGAGAAGGACAGATTATCGGATTAAGGGCAACTCTGCGTCGCCGCAAGATGGTTGATTTTTTTGAGCGTTTAACTAAGATAGTATTGCCACGCGTTAAGGATTTCCGGGGACTGGAGCGCAGCATAATTGATGACGGCGGTACTTTAAATATCGGCCTCAGGGAGCAGTTTGTGTTTCCCGAGATAAATCCGGAGGAGTCGCAGGTCTCTTTTCCTTTGGGTATTAACCTTGTTCCAAAAGAGAAGAATCGCGAGAAGGCCGTCAAAAAATTTCTGGAATTGGGAGTGCCTTTAAAAAAATAATTTATTGCGCGCTCTGCGTGCGTCAACTGAAATAAAATCATGCCAAAAGAATCAGTAATAGCCAGAAGCAAAAAGAAGCCCAAATACTCCAGTCGCATAGTGCGGCGCTGTTTTCGCTGCGGCCGCAAGCGTGGCTATATGAGAGATTTCAATTTATGCAGGATATGTTTCAGAGAAATGGCTACTAATCAGGAAATACCCGGAGTTAAGAAAGCATCATGGTAGCCGCCTATTCCATTAATTTATAAATCGCAAATAAAAATATTTATATGTATTACGACCTGTTAGCAAAAATTAAAAATGCGGAGTCAGCTAAAAAGAAAACAATGACAACCTCTTTTTCTAAGATGGATTTTGCCGTAGCCAAATCTTTGGTTCAGGGTGGATATTTAAGCGATGCTCAGAAGAAAATCGTCGGCAAGAAAAATTTTTTGGAGGTCAAATTGACTCATAGTAAAAATAGTCCGGCCCTGAGCGGTTTTAAGATTATAAGCAAGCCCAGCCGGCGCCTTTATGTTGATTATAGAAGCCTGAGTTCCGTGAAGCAGGGTTATGGCTTGGCGATTATTTCTACGTCCAAGGGGATTATGAGCGGCAAAGAGGCAAAGAAGCAAAAAGTCGGGGGAGAGTATTTATTTCAAATCTGGTAAGCCGAACAATAATATGAGCCGCTTAGCTAAAAAACCGATTAATATAAAAGAAGGGGTAACCATAACTAAGGATGGCCCAATTTTGATTTTTAAAGGCTTAAAGGGAGAGCACAAATTTACGGTTATGCCGGGAGTTGAAATTACAATTGAAAATGGTTCTATCTCGATCAAGGGCGATAAGGTAGCAGAAGGAACCGTCTGGTCGCTGGTCAAAAATGCCATTGATGGTGTTGCCGGTGACTTTTCCAAAATACTGGAGATGGAGGGGGTTGGTTATCGGGCTGCTATGGAAGGAGGAGACCTTGTGTTATTTTTAGGTTATGCCGAACCCGTACACGTTAAATTGCCATCGGGAGTAGCGGTTAAGGTTGATAAAAATACTATTACTGTTTCCGGAGTTGATAAGGAATTGGTCGGCCGCGTCGCCGCGAATATCCGAGCTCTTAAAAAGCCCGAGCCATATAAAGGCAAGGGGATACATTATCGCGGAGAAGTTATCAGGAGGAAGGTCGGTAAGAAGGCTGCCACAACGGGAGCTGCATAAAAATCAAAATGAATCCCAGAAAACTTTTAAACAAAACACGTGCGCGCAGAGCCAAAAGAAGTCGGGCGAAGATTTTAGGTTCCACTGAAAAGCCGCGCCTTGCGATATTCAGAAGCAATAAAAATATCTATGCCCAGCTTATTGACGATGGCAAGTCGCATACTTTGGCACAGGCTTCTTCTGCGGAATTGGAGAAGTCTTCCAAGTTGCATAAAACCGGAGCAGCTGCTGCTGTCGGAGAACTTTTGGCTAAGAAGGCCTCAAAATTAGGAATAAAGACCGCTGCCTTTGACCGCAGGGGTTATAAATACCATGGCCGGATCTCAGCCTTAGCCGATGGAGCAAGAAAAGGAGGTCTTAAAATATAAAAAAATAAATATGTTCCACCGAGAAAGAACAATTAAAAAAGACGAATTTAAAGATAAGGTTTTGGACCTGCGCCGTGTTACGCGTGTTGTTGCGGGCGGCAAGCGTTTCCGTTTTAGGGTAACGATTGTTTTAGGAGACGAAAAAGGCAGGGTAGGCATCGGCGTGGCTAAGGGTTTGGATGTTCAGCAATCCATTGCCAAAGCCAAGACCGCGGCAAAGAAGAATATCATTAAAATAAACCTCAAGGATCAGCGAACCATAGCTCACGAAGTGTTTGCCAAATTCAGCGCTGCAAAAGTTATGCTTAAGCCTGCCCGCCAGGGTCATGGTTTAAGGGCTGGGGGCGCAGTCCGTTCAGTTTTATCTCTTTCCGGCATTAAAGATATAACGGCTAAATGTCTTGGCAGGACGCCGAATAAATTAACTAATGCCCTCGCCACGATAGAAGCTCTAAAAAAATTGAAGGCCTAAAAATATGCAACTCCATCAACTCACAGTTAAAAACAGCAAGAGAAGCCAGCGTATCGGCCGTGGAGGTAAGCGCGGTACGACTTCAGGCCGCGGACAAAAAGGGCAGAAGTCACGTTCCGGTCACAGAATGCGTCCTGCACAAAGGGACTTGATTTTGCGTTTGCCGAAAAAACGCGGCTTTAGAAATAAAGAGAAGAGCGTAAAGCCGATAGTTGTAAATCTTGACCAACTGGAACTAAAATTAAAAAAACACGGAGGGGCAACGACGATTAATAAGGAATTTTTGCAAAAAGCCGGCATTCTTTCAGCCAATGAAAAAAACCTCAAGGTTAAGATCTTGGGAGACGGACAGGTGAGCACCCCGCTTAGATTTGAAGGCTTAATGGTTTCAAAAACCGCCAAGGAGAAGATAGAAAAAGCTGGCGGCACAGTAGTGTCTTAAGCTTATAGTTGATATGAATAAATTCCTCCAGATATTCAAGGTTAAAGATTTGCGCGATAAGATCCTCATCGTCGCCGGTCTTTTAATTGTCTACAGGCTGTTCGCTGCTATTCCTATACCGGGAGTGGATGCCGCGCGTTTGCAGAATTATTTCAACTCCAACCAATTCCTCGGGTTTCTAAATTTTTTCTCCGGTGGCGGACTTTCTAATTTATCCATCGTCATGTTGGGAGTGGGTCCGTACATTACTGCCACGATTATCATGCAGCTCCTTACTATTATATTCCCTAAATTTAAGGAAATGTATTACGAAGAGGGTGCTCGCGGACAGGCCAAGTTTAATCAATATTCACGGCTGATAACCGTGCCATTGGCTGTTGTTCAGGCCTACGGATTTCTTACTCTGCTTATCTCTCAGAACGTCATTGACCGGCCGGATCTTTTTAGTATGATCCGTAACGTTCTTGTCATAACTGCCGGTTCTATGCTTGCTTTATGGCTTGGTGAACTTATCAGCGAACAAAAGGTTGGCAACGGAATTTCATTTATAATCTTGGCTGGTATTGTGGCGCGATTGCCTTCAAGCATCGGCCTGGCTCTTGCCTCTTATACCCCGGGGCTTTTAACCACCTATCTGGGATTCATAATTATTGCCGTGCTTTTGGTAGCCGGCGTGGTCTATTTGAACGAAGGTGAGAGGAAAATACCTGTGGCCTACGCAAGGCGGGTAAGAGGGATGAAAATGTACGGCGGTGCCCAGAGCTATTTGCCGCTTAAAGTTAACCAGGCGGGAATGATACCGCTTATTTTCGCCATCTCCGTTCTGTTATTCCCGCAATTTATCGCACAGGCGACATCTCTTATATCTCCAAGTTTAGCTCTGAAGGTAAATGGCTTGGTAGCTGGATTTTTGAACAATCAGTTGTATTACGGAATTTTCTATTTCGCCTTGGTTTTTATTTTCACCTACTTCTATACGGCAATTACCTTTAACCCCGAAGAGGTTTCCAGAAATCTTCAGAAAGGCGGCGGTTTCGTTCCCGGTATCCGGCCTGGTGAAGCGACCACCGAGTTTTTTTCCGGAATTGTGAATAGAATTACTTTCTGGGGCGCAATGTTTCTTGGATTGATTGCTGTTCTCCCGCTTCTTGTCCAACGTTTGACCGGCGTTCAAGTTCTGAACATTTCCGGCACAGCCCTTTTAATTGTCGTTGCCGTTGCCCTGGAAATTATGCGCGCCGTTGATTCGCAGCTGACGGTTAGGGAATACGAGGGCATTGAATAGTATTTACTTTTTGGAATTTTACCCCACACGGTTTCTCGGAAAATAAGACCCGCCATAAAAATAAGGCGGGCTAAGAATTAGGCTTCAAAAACAAAAACGAAAAATATCTTTTTCTGCCGTATCAAGATGTTGTTTTGTTGCATCAACCAATTCTTTAAGGGTTGCGCCCTCGGCAAATGCTGTGTTATAAATCTTCCGTTGGTCAAAGCTGTAATGCGAGTGTACCGATGTAAAGTAACCGTCAGTCAGTTCAAATATTGCCAGAAACGTTATGTGGTCACTATATTCAAGTCCACCGGACTGGACCGTTCGTTTGATTAAATTCCTTTCAAATGGTGCCGATTGTAAAATCGCAGCCAAAAATCTATCTCCATCCTTGCCAGGTAGGCCGTCGTAAGTAGTTAGAAACATAGTTTACCTCTCCTTGCAACGAATTGGTTTTCTACACCTCAATATATATGGACTTTTATGATGTGTCAATGTTATTATTAACGGTATGAAAAAATCTGCCATCATACTTTACGGTCCGCCGGGGTCGGGGAAAGGTACGCAGGCAAATCTTTTGGCCGGGAAATTGAACCTGATACATTTTGATTCCGGAAAGTTTCTTGAGGCCGTGGTACACGACCCTTTGCGCCAGAAGGAGAAATTTATTCAGAAAGAGAGGGAATTATTTGACACGGGGAAATTGCTGACCCCCAGTTTTGTTTTTAAAGAAGCTGCCAGAGCAGTAACAAAAATAGCCAAAGGCGGATTGGGTGTGGTTTTTAGCGGTGCGCCTCGCACCGTTTACGAGGCCAAAGGATTGATGCCCATACTTGAGCGCCTATATGGCAAGAAGAATATTTTTGTTTTTGAATTCAAGCTTCCACCAAATCATTCCGTGAAAAGAAACAGCACCCGTATGATATGCAGGTCGTGCGGTTATATGTTGCTCAATGCATATTATCCGAAAGTGAGAGCTAAGCATTGTCCGGTTTGCGGCGGGAATTTTTATAAGAGAACCCTCGATAATCCGAAGGTGATCAAGGTCAGGCTTAAAGAATATAAAGAAAGGACAATGCCGGCATTTACCTTGTTGCGTAAAATGGGATATAAAATCCATGCCATTGACGCCAAGATGGCTCCTTATAAGGTCTTGCACAAAGTTGTGAGCAATATTTTCCTGAGCGAGAAGAAGAAAGGGTTCATTGCTCCGGATAGCATTAATTTCTATCAGTTTTTGTTCTGATGGGTTCTAATCTAAAAACCGAGGAGGAGATCAAAATAATGGCGGAGGCCGGCAGGAGATTGGCCCATGTTTTGCAGGTATTAAAGGAAGAAACCTCGCCGGGAATCACAACTGCTTACCTGGACCAGCTGGCGTTTAGATTAATCGGACAAGCGGATGCTAAACCGGCATTTTTGGGATATAAACCGGAGGGTGCCTCTAGGGCATATCCATATACCCTTTGTGCTTCTATAAACGAAGTTGTAGTTCATGGCCAGCCATCGGATTATATTATTCAAGATGGCGATTTAGTGAAGCTTGATCTCGGCCTGAAATTTAAAGGATTTTATGTTGATTCGGCAGTGACCGTCGGCGTTGGTCGCATCGGACGGGAGGCAAAGAAACTGATTGAAGCAACAGAGGAATCGCTCGGTCTTGCTATTGAAGAAGCCCATATCGGGAACACAATCGGGGACATCGGCCACACGGTTGAAAAATATATCACGGGCAAAAAATTCTCTGTTGTTAGATCGCTTACCGGCCACGGTATCGGCAGGCATTTGCACGAAGATCCGCAGGTTTTGAATTTCGGTAAGCCGGGCGGTGGAGAAGATATTGAAGTTGGCATGGTTTTGGCCATTGAGCCGATGGTGACAATGGGTTCCGGTAGAACGGATACTTTGCCGGATGACAGCTTTATAACTGCCGACGGGTCGCTCGCGGCGCATTTTGAACATACGGTAGCGATAACAGAGGACGGGCCGATAGTGTTGACAAGGTTATAATTATATTCTATTTTATAGCTAGATAATATTTTTTCAGATTCTTAAAATAGGGAGGACGTGATGAAAACAGGAATTTTTTCTGCTCTAGTTAGGGTGTTTCTGACCCCATTCTTGTATATTTGGTTGCGTCTTAAAATGTGTTACTACGGAGTTTTTTTCGATGAAATTTCATGTGCCACGAAATCCAAGAAATCGAATCGAATCACGATTATCAATTTATTGCGATTTCGCCGTTGCGATAAGGAAATAACCTACGAAAGAGTATGGAAAATCGTGTCTATACTGGGAAGATTTGCTTCCTGGGATGAAGTTGAAATTCTGGAAAAATCCGGCCGCTTGCCAAAAGATACTTATTCTGGAGTAGAAACTATTAGGTTTCCGGTCGTAACGCACTATGACGTTGAGACCTGGGGTAAGATTGGACCCATTAGCCCGCTTTGGTATGGAATAGCGTGGCCGTGCGAAACACGATTTGCTGTTGTTGTGAGATGAGTATATGTTGGGTAAAACAGTTAAGACCGCTAGAATTTTAGCGGCCTTTTTGTTTTGTGTTATAATTTTTTTACTACATCCTACCATCTAACTTCTATTTTTATGGCCCAACCATTTCTTTCCATAATTATCCCTGCCTATAACGAAGCCGAGCGCATACCTCATACGCTTATTGATATGGATAAAATTTTGAGCCGTTCCGAATATTCCTACGAGATTATGGTTATGAACGACGGTTCCACTGATAATACCGCGGAGATCGTTCGCAATATGGAACATGCCATCAAGAATCTGAAACTTATAGATAATTCGGAAAATAAAGGCAAGGGTGGTGTGGTGAGACAGGGAATGCTTCTTGCGCGCGGTAAATATCGTTTATTTACAGACGCCGACAATTCCACTTCTGTTGATCACTTTAACGCCATGGTGCCTTTGTTCAAAGAAGGCTGTGATATTGTGATTTGCGATAGGGCATTGAAAGGAAGCAAGCTGGAACCGGCAGAGCCGATTTGGCGGCAAATTCCCGGTAAGCTCGGTAACTTGGTGATTCAGGCGCTTCTTCTGCCGGGAATTTGGGATACGCAGTGCGGTTTTAAGGCCTTCACGGACGAAGCGGCCGAAAAAATATTTATGCAGAGCAAAATAAGCGGCTGGGGATTCGACGTAGAAATTTTGGCTTTGGCCAAGAAATTCGGCTATAAAATCAAAGAAATACCGGTTCATTGGGTAAATGCTGCCGGTTCCAAGCTTAAGCTATCGGCCTACTTGAAAGTTTTGCTGGAAACGTTTAAAATTCGCTGGTGGCTTTGGACTGGTGCTTATGGAATTAGCCAAGAGTCAACGAGCAATAGCCGATAAATAAGATACTAGTTCCGGCAGCTTGCTGTTTTGCAAGCGGCCATTTATAAAATAATGGACAAATATTATCTAACAAAAGAACGCCTTGAAGAACTCAAGGTTGAGCTTGAAGGGCTCAAAAATGGGAAACGCCAGGAGGTTGCCGAGAAACTGAAGCATTCTAAGGAATACGGCGACCTTTCGGAAAATTCCGAATACGCCGAGGCGCGTGAAGAACAAGCGGTAGTGGAAAGCCGCATTTTTGAATTGGACGACCTTCTCAAAAAAGCTGTTATCATCAAAAAATCCGAGAGCGGAGATAAGATTGCCGTCGGTTCTTTGGTGACCGTCAAAAAGGGAGAAAAAATATTTGAGTATTCTCTCGTTGGTTCATACGAGGCGAAACCGGAGGAGGGAAAGATTTCCGACGAATCGCCATTGGGGCGCGCGTTCTTGGGGAAAAAAGTAGGGGACGATGTTACAGTAAAAACCCCTGCCGGGGAGGCAACATATCAGATTACGAAAATCGAATAGCTATCTGCTAGAATCCGCGCTTGGACGCGGATTTTGAATTTTACAGTTAATTAGGCATAATTTATATGTTATGCTTGACGACCTTATCGCCGAAAGGCGGAAAAAATTGGAGAAGATAAAAGAAGCCGGACTTAATGCTTATCCGTCTTCTTCGGAGCGGACTATGGCGATCGCCGAGGCGCGAGAGAAATTCGCCGCACTTGAAAAAAGCGGCAAGAAGATTTCGCTTGCCGGGCGGCTTACTGCTATGCGCGACCAGGGCAATATTGTTTTTCTTGACCTTGCGGACGAAAGCGGAAAACTTCAGCTTGTTTTTAAAAAAGACTCTCTGCCGAATCTGGATTTTTATAGATCTGTTTTGGATATAGGTGATTTTGTCTCGGCAAGCGGCGTGCTTTTTAAAACCAAGAAAGGCGAGGAAAGTTTGGAAGCCAAAGACGTTAGGATCCTAGCCAAAGCAATCAGGCCTTTACCCAGCGAATGGTACGGCTTGGCCGACACCGAAGACCGTCTGCGTGAGCGTTATCTGGACTTGCTTATAAACGAAGGAACGAAAGACATTTTCCGGAAGAAGGCGATTTTTTGGAAGACCTTCAGAGATTTTTTGGAAAAGGAAGGATTTTTGGAGGTGCAGTTGCCGGTTTTGGAATCGGTTCCGGGGGGTGCGGAAGCGGAACCGTTTAAAACTCACCACAACGCCTTGGACACGGATTTTTATTTGCGCATATCGCTGGAGTTGCCGCTTAAAAAGCTTTTGGTCGGTGGATTCGAAAAGGTTTTTGAAATAGGCCGGGTTTTCAGGAACGAAGGCATAGACAAGGAACACTTACAGGACTACACGCAGCTGGAATTTTATTGGGCTTATAGTGACTACAACGAACTGATGGTTTTCGTGGAGAAAATGTATAAAGAAGTTATTAAGGCAACTTGCGGAACATTAAAAACCAAGTTTGGAGACAAAGAAATTGACTGGAGTAAAAAGTGGCCGAAGATTGATTATGTAGAAGCTTTCAAGAAGGCCAATGGATTGGATGCGACAGAAGCTTCGCGCGATGCGCTGTTAAAAAAAGCCAAGGAATTGAAGCTAGAGGTAGAGAAGAATGCCGGCAAGGGACGGCTAATAGATCTCATCTATAAAAAAACCGTGCGGCCGAATCTGGTTCAGCCCTGTTTCCTTATCAATCCTCCGGTAGAGATAGAACCTCTTGCTAAGCGTAAGGAAGGCAACCCGAAAGTCGTGGAGAGGATGCAGGTGATGGCCGGTGGTACCGAATTGGGCAAAGGATTTTCGGAATTGAACGACCCGGCTGACCAGCGCGCGCGCTTTGAGGAACAGGAAAAAGCCCGAGCGGCAGGGGATAAAGAGGCGCAGAGATTGGACGAAGATTTCGTGGAGGCGTTGGAATACGGCATGCCCCCTGCAGCAGGCTTCGGCGTTTCCGAGCGTTTGTTCTCTGTGCTTATGGATAAACCGGTTCGCGAAACCGTTATTTTCCCATTGATGCGTCCGAAGAAATGAAGAAAGTTTTAGTATTCGGTGTTTTTGATGGTGTGCACGAAGGCCATCGGTCCTTTTTTAAGGAAGCGAAAACGCACGGTGACTACTTGATTGCCGCCATTGCTCAAGACCATATTGTTGAGCACTTAAAAGGCCGCTTACCGCAGACGAATTTGGCAGACCGTATTGCCGACCTGCAGGCAGAAGACGGTGTTGACCAGGTTGTTTTGGGTGATTCCGAAATAGGCACTTACGAAGTTGTCAAAAAATACCGTCCGGAAGTTATCGCTCTCGGCTATGACCAAGAAGCCTTAAAAGATGATTTGGAAAGCCATAAAAAAGAATTTGACTGGAAGCCGAAGATTGTTGTGCTTAACTCCTACGAGCCGAATAAATATAAGAGCAGTCTAATTAATAGAAAGTAGAAAACAGCAAGTAGAAAGTAGAATTTCTGGAGCCAACACTATTCTATTTTCTAATTTCTAGATTCTATTTTCTATTTTTACGCCTCCAGCCTTACCGCTTCTTCGCAGATTATTTTTGGTTCGTTGTCGCGCCAGTTCATTCGGCCGTCCACGAGTACAACATTATTGTTTTCCCAAATCGCTGCGTTCTTAACGAGGATGCTATTGAAAACAACCACCTCTATTGATTGTTGTGATTTGTCTTCAATCGTTGCGAAAAGCATCGGCTGGCCGGTTTTCGTAAATATTTTGTGTACCTTAGTAATAAGTCCAGCACAGCGCACCATGCCGTTCACGTCCTTTAGTTTTCGCAGGGTTTCTACGGAGCTTGCTTTAGCCTCTATTATTCTTTGCGTATGGGAATTCATTGGATGGTCGGAAAGATAAAATCCCAGAAGTTCCTTCTCCCATTTAAGCTTTTCCTCTTTTATTGCCGGAATTGCCGGCTTCAGTTTCAGTGTCGGTGTTGGTGCGGCCCCAAAAAGTGAATTGGCTCGGCCATTATCTCCCAGTCCTTTCTTGAGCGAGGAGGAAAATCTCAGAACATCATCCAGATTTTGCAGAACCTGGTTACGTTCAACGCCAAGTGATTCAAGGGCGCCGCACTTTGCCATGCTCTCCAAAGATTTTTTATTTAGGTCTTTGTGTTGGACGCGTTTTAATAGGTCTTCCAGACTCTTGAATTCTCCTCCGCGAATTCTTTCTTCGATAATGTTTCTTGTTATCTCGCTGCCGACATTTTTGATAGCCAGAAGCCCGAATCTTATTTTAGGGCCTTCGGGAGTGAAGCTCACAAAGCTTTTATTTATATCCGGGGGCAGGATTTCCAATCCGGATTGCTTGGCTTCGCCGATAAGCAGGGCAATGCGGTCTAGATCCGACATTTCGGCGTTTAGGAGGCCAGCCATGAATTCCTCCGGATAATGGGCCTTGAGGTATGCGGTGCGATAGGCAATCGTGGCGTAGCAGGCCGAATGGGCCTTGTTAAAACCATAGCGGGCAAATGGTTCAATAAGTTCCCAGGTCCTGTCGGCGATGCTTTGCGGGATGTTGTTTTTGAGGCAGCCGTTAATAAATTTCTCTCGTTGCTCGTCAAGCAGACTTTTTATCTTTTTGCCCACTGCTTTTATGAGGAGATATCCTTCGCCGCGGGTAAGGCCCGCAAGTTTTGTAGCCATATCCATAACTTGTTCTTGATAGACGATGACTCCATAGGTGCTTTCCAGGATTTCTTTCATTATCGGGTGAAGATAGGTGATTTTTTCTTTGCCGTGTTTGCGGTTGATATATGTGGGAATAAGTTCCATCGGTCCAGGGCGGAAGAGGGCGACGAGGGCTATAAGGTCTTCAATCCTGGTTGGTTTGAGGTCTTTCATATAACGCTTCATACCGCTCGATTCAAACTGGAAGACTCCGGTGGTGTCTGCCGCCTGCAGCAGCTGGAATGTTTTTTCGTCGTCAAGGGGAATATTGGAGATATCGATATCCACTCCGCGTGTGTCTTTTATCAGCCGCACCGCGTCTTCTATAATGGTTAGATTTTTAAGCCCGAGAAAATCTATTTTAAGAAGACCGAGGTCTTCAATCGCGTGCATTTCAAATTGCGTGATGATGGTGCTTTGGTCTTGCGGCGCGAACTGAAGCGGCACCAATTCCATGAGCGGATCTTTAGAAATCACTGTGGCACAGGCGTGAACGGAAGCGTGGCGGGCGACGCCTTCAAGATGAGACGCCACATCCAGAACTTTTTTGGCATCCTCGTTTTTTGCATACAGCTCGGCAAGCTCGGGAACTTTTTCTATGGCGTCTTTTAGTTTGAAGCTGAACGGGATAAACTTGGCGATCTGATCGCAAAAGCCATAACTCAATCCCATCGCCCGGCCAGCATCGCGCACGGCCGCGCGCGCGGCCATTGTTCCGAAAGTTATGATCCGGGCCACATGGTCTTCGCCGTATTTTTCTCTGGCGTAGGCGAGCACTTCGTCCCGCCTCCTGTCGGAAAAATCAATATCAATATCAGGCATCTGCACGCGCTCAGGATTAAGGAAGCGCTCAAATAGAAGTCCATAAGAAAGGGGATTAATATCCGTGATGTTGATGATATAAGAAACTATGCTTCCTGCAGCCGAGCCGCGCCCGGGGCCTACGGCGATACCGTGAGTCTTCGCCCAGTTTACGAGATCCTGGACTATCAAGAAATAGTCGGCAAATCCGGTCTTCACGATAACATCCAATTCGTAATTGATTCGTGCCAATACTTCCTGAGTTTGTTCTTCTTGCGGGAATCTTTTGACTAGTTCTTGCATGACGAGTTCGCGAAGATAATCGTTGGCAGTTTTTCCCGGAGGTTTTGGGAAGTCGGGAAGAATAGGATTGCCGAGGGCAAGAGTTACGTTGCAGCGTTCGGCGATCTTCGCGGTTATCTCTATTGCTTCCGGAACAGCCGAGAATCTTTTCGCCATATCTTCCGGCGAGATGATTGCAAAATTATCTTCCTTCATAGAGAGACGGTCGTCGTCCGAAAGCTTGTTCCCGGTTTGCACGGCGAGGAGGACGTCGTGGTATTCGGCGTCTTCCGGGCGGGCGTAATGGCTATCTTGAGTCGCTACGAGGGGAATGCCGGTGGCTTTAGAAAGCGCTATCAGATTCGCTTCAATTTTTTCCGAATCGGGAATGTGCGGATGTTTTTGGATTTCTAAAAAATAATTTCCTTTGCCGAATATTATTTCGTACTCGCGAGCTATCTCCTCCGCTTGTTTCGGTTTATCGGCTAAGAGCGCTCTAGCCACTTCGCCGCCAAGACAAGCAGACAGGGCAATAAGCCCTTCGTGGTGTTCGCGGAGAAGATCTTTGTCCACGCGCGGTTTGTAATAGAATCCTTCGAGGTGTGCCTTGGTTACGAGTTTGACCAGATTCTTCCAGCCGATTTCATTTTCCGCCAAAAGAATAAGGTGATGATAGCGTTCGCCCGGTTCCTTGCTGAATCTATCGCGGGGAGCGACGTATGTTTCTACTCCCAAAATCGGCTTAATGCCGGCCTTCGTTGCTTTTTTATAAAACTCCACTGCACCATAGAGTGCGCCGTGGTCCGTTACCGCTATGGAGTCCATTCCGAGCTCTTTTACGCGTGAGACGATATCGTCAATTTTCGCTAGACCATCAAGCAGGGAATAGTGGGAATGGATGTGGAGGTGAGTGAATTTGGGCATGAAATATTTTTTAATCATAAAGAATTTTTACCTATTTTGGAAGGGGCAATTACATTAAATTGCGCCAAGTTTTTCTTTTTGCTACCATTTCTATGGGTTTCAGGGACGCCACCTTAGCTCTCCGCCATCTGGTGGAAGCAGGAGTTACTGAATGCCACCTTAGCTCAGCGGCAGAGCAACTGTTTTGTAAACAGTAGGTCCCCGGTTCAAATCCGGGAGGTGGCTCAGAGCCTACCGGATTTGAACGGTAGGTGTGTCGCCGGAGTAGTTCAGTGGCAGAACACTTTCATGGTAAGAAAGGGGTCGGGAGTTCGATTCTCCCCTCCGGCTCACGTTAGAATTTATTAGTGAGGAACGAACTTAGAAATTCGTTACGCCCCGCCAGCGGCGGGGAAAGCAAGGCATATGTACTACGTTTACATATTAAAATCCAGTAAAACTGGCAAATATTATATCGGTTATACCAGCGACTTGAAGAAAAGATTGAATTATCACAATAATGGGCGAACGCCTTCATTACGAAAGCATATCCCTCTTGGGGTTGCCAGGATTGAGGAATTCCGCTATTATGATGATGCTCGGAAACGAGAGCGACAAATTAAAAGTTATAAATCTGGCGAAGCTTTTAAAAGGTTACTAAAGTCGTGACCACCACCGCCTTCGGCGGGGTATAAGATTTTGTAATCTCGCTTCGCTCAAACAAAATCTAATATGGCAAAATCAAAGCATTCAGACAACTTAATAGTTCTGCGCTGCTCCGTCTGTAAGCGGAGGAATTACTACGCGAGTAAGAATAAAAAGAAAGTTGAACGCAAGCTGGAATACAAGAAGTATTGCAAGTGGTGCAGAAAACCCACCGTTCATAAGGAGGCCAAGATAGGAGGTAAATAATATTTTGGCAATAAGTTAGAATTTAGAGGTCGTATCCCCCGGGGATGTTCTCGGGATACGTGGGGGCATCGTTCAGTGGTAGGACAGCGGTCTCCAAAACCGCTAACGTGGGTTCGATTCCTACTGCCCCCGCTAGCAAAAACTGATATTCACTATGAGTATCAGTTTTTGGTATTGAGTACGAGGAATCGAACAGGAAAGGGGTCGGGAAAACTCTAGTTTTCCCGTGGCGGAAATATTAAAACCGAGGGGTTTTAAAAGCGAGCGTAGCGAGCGCGTGAGATTCCCTTGGGCCATAGGCCTACTGCCCCCGCCCTCCGTATACATTGATTTTCCCCAAGTCGTGCTTCGCTTGTGTTTATAACCACTATGGTATAATTAACTTAATGAATCGCCAAGGTTTTGCGCCGATAATCATCCTGCTTATTGTGGCGGGAATGTTAGTGATCGGCGGCGGTATTTGGTATTACAAAGCACATCCACCCGCAGCGTCATTAAATCAGCAGCAAAGTGAGTCTTCTACCTCTTCAGCCGCCACAACTGCGGGACCAATGGTCTGCGCCGCAAACGATATACATTGTCTCGCAGCCGCCGCCCAAAACTGCTCTCAGGCGAGCGTGGAATGGACACAAACATCAACCGTTCAAAATGTCTTCAATCAGACCACACAAATCAATCTCGCTATTAAAGGTCTTGATGCTACGGGGCGGTGTTCTTTTTCTGCCCGCATGGACAGCGTTGATCTCAGTTTAACAACGCAAGAGGAACAACAGGCGAAAGCGGCAGGGAACTCGGACGCGCGCATTCAACAGTTGTTACAGGGAGCAACGACTTTGGCGAGACAACAATCGGTTGGTGCCGTTATTTCCTGTAGTTTCGCATCCAACAATCTCGTTCAGATACTCAATGATTTTGGCACGGCCAATCTTACATCGGACAATTGCACCAAGACGTCCCCGGCCGGCACTAGTGTGCCGCTGCCTACGGGAACATCACCCGCACCAACCGGTGAACAATCCACCAGCTCTCCAATCTCTATTTCTCCTGCATCAACTTGGAGGACATATAGCGACAGTCAAGTAGGAATGACTATTCCATATCCGCCGAATTCTTCTCTGAGCGCCACTTTTTATATCGCAGGTTCAAGAACCATTACAATACTTAGTTCACAGTTGCGTGTGACAATTAACGTATCGCCTGCAAGTCGCTATAGCGTTTCTGGGCAAGCTGCAATTTACGAAGGTCAATTACAAAGTTATCCGACTTATTCAACCACCACGGCTAGCATAGCTGGTTATCCCACTCAAGTAATTTCGGCCGGTGATTCGTCCCTGGAACATGTTGCGTATGTGTTCGCAGCGGGTTCCCGAATATTCGACATCGACACTGCCTATGCTGGTTCTCTCGCAAAAGCCGATCTCGATAAGATGATTGGGGGGATTACTATGATTGGGCAATAGCCCTAACACCTTCGGAAAGCCTGCTCGCCATCGTCAAGCCGTCCCTTCGTAGACCGCTTCCACGCAGAACATTCTTCCCCGACGATCTCTCGATAGGAATTTCAGCCGTTCCGGGGGCGGGCAATGCTACGGGCAGTTCTGCCCGTAGCAATCTTCCAATTTCTGCTGAATTTTCAATGCTTTCGAGGTTAGACAAAAACCCTACTTGCGTGTGTTCTCGCGCTCATCCGCGCTTCGAGTGAGCTCTCGAATACATGCCATCGCAGACGTGAGAGATGGGTCCTGGGCGTTAATGAGGGCTCCTATATCCCTCACGTAGCTCCGCTCCTATTATCGTTTTTAACAGGTGATTAATTTGCCTGGAAATTTCCATTTTTGCGATAAATTGCTAATCTGTTAATGAAGTTATTAAAGGGCCGTTAGCTCAGTGGTAGAGCGCCTCATTTGCAATGAGGAGGCCACCGGTTCGATCCCGGTACGGTCCACGTTTTTATATGGTATTGCTTTTTAGATAGGATATGGTATAATGAGACGCAGATGTTGCAAATAAATTTTGTTTAGAGGAGAAAAACTATGGTAGTGGAAGTAATGACAGTGAAAGTTGGGGTAGTCGTGAAAAGCGCGAGGTTCTCGTTGGATGTGGCGAGCGTCGACCAGAACACATTAAGTTTCTCCCATAAAGTCTGCGGTGGTTGCGGGGCCAGGTTTGGCTCCGCGGAACGATTCCATATCCACGGGAAGAGCGTTTATAAGAATACGGCCTTCCCGGATCGAAAGCATTAATTTCTCCTGCGTGGCGCCTCATCGTGAGGCGCCACATTTCTTTTTTTTGGAGTCTTGTTTTAGAATCATTCATGAAGATGGTGGGGTGGCTGAGTGGCCGAAGGCGCCGCACTCGAAATGCGGTATACTCGAAAGGGTATCGTGAGTTCGAATCTCACCCCCACCGCACTCAGTACTTTTTATCGGCAGACGCGAGTGCATAAAAATTATTGTTGAACGTTAAATATTTCAAGGTTGGCGACATAGTTAATGACAAAAAATAAAAACATGACTCCCATTGAGGCGGAAAAAATCATAGAAACATTTCACCAATCCATAATGGATTTGCGCCCCAATGCTATTGTGCAGTCAGCGAAAGAGTTGCCTTATACTTCTGCCAGGATCAAATTTGCACACTTTATTTATGGGGAGCACTTAATTAAAAATGGTTTTTATATCGAAGGAAAAACGCCGGAGGAAACATCACAATTATTTGAAAAAAAATATCAAGAATTGATGGAGTCTTACGGACTGATTGACTCACTTTTTAGCGAGGAACCGGAGCCAATAAATATTGAATATAGAAAATACTTAGCAGGATTAAAAAATGGCGTAATTACTAATTTTCACATACCAAATCCGTTTGGTGAATGCGGGCCGGTAAATGAATATCATAACTTCGTCGGTGAATGTTGGTTTTTAGAGCATCGTACAAATCTATTCAGCGATAATCCATTGGGAGCTTTTATTTATGAAGCTATCCGCAATAAGGCAATACAGGAAAAAGATACAAAAACACTTATCGAAATTGTTAATACCGCCAAAACTAGAGCCGTTGTTTTTCCAGGCAGAAGAACCAACAAGAAATCAATTTTTATTGAGCCAAATTAAAATATGGGCGAAGAAGAAATCATAAAATTGATAAAATCTAAATCTCAAGCCGTCGCCGAAAACTTACTTTTAACCCCCGAACTTACCAAAATCAAAGAACAGATCGAGAAATTTTTAGACCAGAACCTAAAAGGCGATGGTTTGTTATCGTTACGTTATCGTAAATTTAAACTTCCTAACAAGCAGAGGACCTTGTGGTCGGACACAAGCGGATTTCCAATTGGTGGCGAAAATTGGATAAAGCCATATATAGATTTTTTCGAGCAGTATATAACGGAAAAGAAAATCGTAAATCGGCTTGAAGATGAAAAACTTTGGGTTGAATCAAGAACGCGGGGCAATGAGCAGCATCTATTGATTGGCGACAAGCAGAACGATGGGCAAAAAGTTCATTTGGTTTTTGGCGAAACCGGAGAAATAAGAATTGATAAAAAAGATCAACCCCCGGCCGAAGTTTTTAGAAAGGTAGAATCGGTATTAACTAAATCGGACGGGGACACCGTAAAATCGACATTGGAGTTCTTCAGAGATAAGGTTGATTAAAATTTGTCGCCAAGCCCTAAAGGTGTCGCGACTCGGAGGCCTCAGTGAACCGGCAGAAGGCATGCTAAAATACCCTTATAAACTTGCTACTGGGGGCACTTAACTCCAGTGGCCCGCCAAGACAATTTATCATTATCGGATGAAGGGCCGGTAATTGACAAACTGATGGTATTTTGCAAAACTCCAGTCAGTTCTGGTGGGTTTATATTGGTACAGACCCCCCAATCTGATAGGGAGGTATAGAGATAATGGTAAAAATATTCAGAGAGTTCTTCGGGCCTCGTCTGAATGGGATTTTGGGATTTCTTTTGCGCTCGGTAGTCCACGGTATCGTGCTGAATATATTTTGGGGATGGTTTATCATTCCTTATTTCCCCTTGCCAAAATTGCCGCTGCCAGTCGCGATGGGAATTTATCTGATGATAGCTTTCGTTAAGCGCGACTATAGAAGCGATCTCATGAAACATTCCGAAATGATTGATTATGACAACGAAGAAGCGGTTAAGCGGCTCTACGGGATAATGATGATGCGTGCCCTGTCCGCGTTAACGGCCGGGTGGCTGATCCATTTATTATGCCTGAAATTTATCCGCTAACAAAAAATATGACAGCCTATACAAGATTTGCATCGGAAAACATTATTAATTCGCTAATATTTTTTACCGGCGGCCCGCGATAACGGCCGCTTTTTATTTTCTGGTAATCGCCGGTGGGATTTTATAAACTTTAGTAATGCAGGAATATCTAAGCGATGCGGTTGTTTTGGATAAGGTTCAGAATGGCGATATGGACAGCAGGTTTTTTATGTTTACCAAGAAATTCGGTAAGCTGGCGGCCAAGGCGAAAAGCGCAAGGAAAATAACTTCCAAGCTTGCCGGACATTTGCAGCCGGGGAATTTGGTGAGCGCGCGTTTTATAGAAAGGAACGGTTTGCAGGTGGTTGATGCCTTGAAGCGGAACAAATTAAACATAGGGCTTACCGAGTTATATTTTTTAAACAAATTACTTCACGAAGCCGAGCCGGAACAGCGTCTTTGGCACCTACTCGTTTCGGAACGCTTTGATTGGATTGAAATTCTTAGGATATTGGGTTGGGACGCCGATGAAACATCGTGTCAAAACTGCAACACCGGAAAACCGGTGGCATTTGACATTGGGGTACAGGAATTTTTGTGTGAAAATTGTGCTATAAAAACACCGGCGGATAAGTTATTATATATAGTAAATGGCAAAGGATAGCGGTAATATCGGTTATAAATCTCCCTGGGAGGAATCTTCGGAAACGTCTTCGGAGAAATCAAAGATTAGATTGGAGCCGCCCAAGAAACATGGGGAGTGGCACATATTTATTATCGGTGGCATAGTTTTTGTCTTACTAGCCGCCGGCGCCTATTATTTATATTCTTTAAGCCCCCGGGGCGCGGACGTAGGCATGCGCTTCATTAATCCGAGCCAGGTTTTGCTCGGAGAGCCGTTTACGCTTACGGCATCATATTCCAATTATTCTAATTATGTTTTGAAAGATGTTTCTCTGTCTCTCGTTTTGCCGGACGGTGTTTATTTAACGGGACAGTCACAGGATCAAAGGGTTATTGAACAAACCTTGGGTGATTTGGGTCCGGGTAGCGTAAGCCAGCAAGATTTTAATTTAATAATTACGGATGGAAGCGATAGTGTTAAGAATATTACCGCCAAACTTAAATACTCAGCTCCCAATTCCAGTGCCCAATTTGAATACGACGCTCAGGCGGATGTGCTTGTCGGTCAGCCCGCTGTCAGCCTGAACATGACGGTGCCCCAAGGAGTTTTTAACGGCCAGGATTTTGATATCAAGATCGGATATAGCAATAACACCAATAAAGATTTTAATAATCTCCGCCTTAAACTTGATTACCCTCCCATTTTCCAGTTTACGCGAAGCACGACCCAGTCTGACGGCAACGGCAATAATTCCTGGGATTTGGGGACGCTCGCTCCAGGTTCTGCCGGAACTATCTCGGTTACGGGTAATATTCTTGGTCCGGAAAAAGCATTCGTAAGTTTTAACGCGGGACTTTCTGCCGACTATCTTGGGCAGACATATCAAATAAATTCCCAGAGCGCGAACACCTCCATTTCTTCCACTCCGCTTTCATTGTCGGTAAATATGTCCGGAGGCGGGGCGGGGGAAGCAGCAAAACCCGGTGATTTCCTTCTTTACACTCTTAATTATCAGAACAATTCCGACGTTGTTATGCAAAATGCGGTAATAACTGCGAATCCAAGCGGTGATATGCTCGATCTTTCAACTATCCAGACCCAAGGAAGTTTTAGCTCCTCAAATAATACTGTAACTTGGGCTGGAGCCAATACCCCGCAGCTTTTAAATATTGCCCCGGGCCAATCGGGTTCAGTGAGCTTCAAAGTAAAAGTTAAGAATGCCTATCCGATACGACTTATAAGTGATAAAAATTATACGCTCAAAGTCGCGGCGCAGATAGGATCTCCGACCGTGCCCACGGGCACGAATGCTTCAAAGACAATTGCCCTTGCCAATCTTGAAAGCAAGGTTGTCGGGAACGTAGTATTATCGTCCACGTCTTATTGGCGCGATGCCGCTTCCGGAATTTTAAATAGCGGTCCGTATCCGCCGCGGGACAATCAGCCTACCGACTATACGGTTCATTGGGATATCATAAATTACGCAACAGACGTGACGAACGTAACTGTTTCGGCGTCCTTGCCATATGGTACGCGTCTTACCGGGGCAATAAAGAGCAATATGGATACCGAGCCATCGTACGATGCGAATTCCGGTGTCGTAACATGGCAGATTCCTTTCCTGCCTGCGACAAAAGGCATTGTTGGCGCTCCGGCAGAAGCCATCTTCCAAATAGAAAATACTCCTTCTACTAATCAGGTTGGACAGACGATTCAGATTTTGGGGACGACGAATATTCAATGGACGGATTCTTTTACGGGCCAGCAGTTCCAGTCTTCGGCGGTGGCATTAGATACCAATTTGCCGTATGATACAACCGTAGCAGGAGTTCAGAATAAAAAAGTCCAGCCATAAAAAGTAAAATATCAGCAAAATGGATAACTTTATGGAGAAAATAGTTTCTTTGGCCAAGCGGCGCGGTTTTGTTTTCCCCGACTCGGAAATTTACGGGGGATTGGCGAATACTTGGGATTTTGGTCCATTAGGCGTAGAGCTAAAAAACAATATAAAAAATTCCTGGTGGAGCAGATTCGTACATCAGCGCGACGACATTGTCGGGCTTGATGCCGCGCTTATAATGAATCCGAAAGTTTGGGATGCGAGCGGCCACCTCCGCGGTTTCAAAGACTTTTTAATAGAGTGCAAACATTGCCATGAACGTTTCAAGGTTGAGGACCTTTTGGGGGGAGGCGGCTGGGAAAAAGAATACGAATTTTTGGAAACGCTTTCGCCGGGCGATCAGGAAAAAAGAGTACGCGACCTTTTTAAGAAATGCCCCAACTGCAGCACGGTTGGACAGTTCGCCGTACCGCGAAAATTTAATCTGATGTTCAAAACTTTTTTCGGTCCCGTTTATGACGAAAAATCAACTGTCTATTTCCGACCGGAAACCGCGCAGGCGATGTTCGTTGATTTTAAAAACATCCTCAATAGTTCAAGAATAAAATTGCCATTCGGCATTGCGCAGATAGGCAAGGCCTTCAGGAACGAAATTACTCCGGGCAATTTCATTTTCCGGACGAGAGAATTTGAGCAGATGGAAATAGAATATTTCGTGGAAGAAAAAGATTGGGAAAAACATTTTGAATATTGGCGTACGGAGGTGCCGTCCTGGCTTAAAGAGATCGGCATTGATTCCAACAAACTCCACGAATTGGAAGTTCCGGACGGCGAGCGGGCGCATTATTCCAAGAGGACGATAGATTTTGAATACGACTTTCCCTTCGGTAAAAAAGAGCTTTTCGGCCTGGCCTACAGGACAGATTTTGATTTGAAGAACCACGAGACTGCTTCCGGCGAGAATATGAAATATAAAGATGCGGAAACCGGCAAAGAATTCTGGCCCCATGTTATTGAACCGAGTTTGGGCGTGGAGCGTACGTTTTTGGCGGTTCTCGCGTCGGCCTACAGTGAAGACGGCGACAGGGTCGTGCTGAAATTGCCGCCGGCCATCGCTCCATACAAAGCTGCAGTCTTTCCGCTTCTTGCCAACAAACCTGAGCTTGTGAAGCTGGCACGGAAAATTTATGAGGATTTAAGAAAGAAATTTTACGTTGCCTGGGACGAGAGGGGAAATATCGGCAAGCGTTATTACGCGCAGGACGAAATCGGCACGCCGCATTGTATCACCGTGGACTTCGATTCTCTTGAGAAGGGCGACGCGACTGTCCGTGATAGAGATACTGCAAAACAGGAGAGAATTAAAATAGACAGATTGGAAGAATATATAGGTAGGGGTCTGATATAGTTTGTAATAAAAATATTTATGAAATTCATAATCCGCGGCGGTAAGCGTCTTGCCGGGACAATTGAGGTTAACGGCGCTAAAAACTCCGTCTTGAAAGCGATGGCCGCTTCGCTTTTGTTTTCCAACCCGATTACCATAAAAAATACTCCGTTCATTGAAGATGTTTTGCGTATGCGTGAACTTTTGGAAGATTTGGGGGCGAAAGTTGAAGAAGGGGACAGGATGCTTGTAATAGATCCAACCAGTGTGCGGGATGGAAAGCTTAATAAGGAGATTGCCGAGCGTTTGCGGGCTTCAATCGTTCTCGCCGGACCGCTTCTCGCGCGCAACGGCTGGGCCGATTTTCCCTATCCCGGGGGCTGCGTTATAGGCAAGAGGCCGATAGACATTTTCCTTTCCGGCTGGCAGGCGATGGGGGCGAAAATCATGGACGGCAAGGATCATTTTCGTGTAACGGCAAAAAAACTACGCGGTGCTGACTTTGCTTTTCGTGTGGTCTCGGTTACCGGAACCGAAACGATGATGATGACGGCCGCGCTCGCCTCGGGGAAGACTGTTTTACGGAATGCGGCAATGGAACCGGAAATTCTGTCGCTTGCCGATTTTTTGAACGATTCTGGAGCGAAAATATCAGGTGCCGGAACGCCGAAGATAGAAATAATTGGGACAGGTGGCAGATTGTTACGCGCCAAGCGTCCTTTTACTGTGATTCCCGATAGAATTGAAGCCGGAAGTTTTCTGATTCTGGGCGCTGCTATCGGAAAAAAAATAAAAGTTGCCGGATGCGAGCCGGAGCACATGACCGCGATCATTACTGCTCTTCGGGAAGCGAACGTACCGCTCGAGATCGGTAAGGATTTTATTTCCGTAAGCAAGCCGCGCAATTTAAAGGCAGTGAATGTCCAGACGCGGGAATATCCGGGATTTCCAACTGACCTGCAGGCGCCATTCGCGGTTTTAATGACGCAGGCGGAAGGCGAGAGCGTTATTTTTGAAACTATTTGGGAGAGCAGGTTCGGTTATGCGGAAAATTTGAAAAGGATGGGGGCGAATATCTTTTTGGCCGACCAGCACAGGATTTTAATAAAGGGGCCTCATCACCTGCGAGGACGAGAGATAGAAAGTCCCGACTTGCGCGCAGGTTTGGCTCTTATTGTTGCAGCTCTCCTCGCCAAAGGCGAATCGGTTATAAGCAACATTTACCAAATAGACCGCGGTTACGAGAAGATAGATGAACGGTTAAGGGAGCTCAGTGCCGAGATTCAAAGGATAAACTAGTGCGTTATAAGGCCTATTTTGATTGACTTTACGGCGCGCTTGGCGTTAAATTAAAGCTAATGTTCACTCGCAAAATAGGCATAGATTTAGGCACGGCCAACACCGTGGTTTTTGTGCCCGGCAAGGGCTTTATCATCAACGAGCCGACTATCGTAGCTCTTACAAAACCCGATAACACGGTTTTGGCGGTTGGTTTGGAGGCGAAAGAAATGATAGGCCGGACGCCGGAAGAAATAGTTGCTTACCGTCCGCTTAAAGACGGGGTCATCGCCGACTACTATATCACGAAAGCGATGCTCACATATTTTATTTCTAAGGCAGTCGGCTGGTTCAATATTATAAAACCAGACGTTGTTATCTCCGTGCCGGCGGGAATTACTCAGACCGAACGGCGGGCGGTGATGAACGCCGCCAGAGAAGCCGGTGCCGGGAACGCTTTTATTGTGCGCGAACCGGTTTTAGCCGCGCTTGGAGCAGGCATTCCCATTAACGCCCGTTCGGGAAACATGATAATCAACATCGGCGGCGGTACATCGGAGGTTGCGGTTATAGCTTTAGGAAATATAGTTTCCTGGACAAGCCTGCGTATTGCCGGAAATAAATTTGATCAGGCCGTGAGCGATTACGTTAAAAAGAAATACTCCTTGGCTATTGGTGAGCAGACGGCCGAAAACGTAAAGATTCAGATTGGTTCGGCCTTGTCCACCAAGGAGAAATTGGAATACCAGCTGCGGGGTCGGGATTTAATAACCGGTCTGCCTAAAGATATAACAATAAACTCCAACGAGATTGCCGAAGCCCTGAATCCGCATCTTTTGGAAATAGCGAGTTCTATTCAGAATGTTTTTAATGTTACGCCGCCTGAACTTGTTGCCGACATTATGGAGAAAGGGATAATTCTTTCGGGTGGTAGCGTTCAGCTTCATCACATGCCGGAATTTTTTGAAAGATTTTTGGGCGTGCAGGCCTACGTTGCCGAGGATCCGCTTTTCTGCGTCGCTCGCGGCACCGGATTAATTCTGAGTCATTTGGATATGTATAAGAGGACGTTATTAAATAAGCGATAGATTTGTTAAAATGGAAAAGATTCGTTGCGTACTTCACGGAAGTTTCCAAAAACATTTTGCGGAGATTCAGCGCGTCCGGCGGATTTTTGAAGCGGCAGGTATTGAGGTGCTCGCCCCGGCGGCGTCAGAGATTGCGCGTTTTGAAAACGGTTTTGCCGTTTTGGAATCAGACATGGCAGTCGACCAGCGACTCATAGAATTGCGCTATCTCCATAATCTAAATAAACTTGGTGCGGACGGCTTCAGTTATTTTGTGAACCCCGAAGGATATATCGGGAAAAGCGTTTCGTATGAACTAGGCATTGCCCAAATCTCGAACACGCGCTGTTTTTTTATGGAAAAGCCAAAAGACCATCCGGTTTACATTCATAAAAATTCCGTTTGGCATCCGAAGCTTTTGGCGGAATATATCGCCGAATACCGAAAATTACCCGACCCGGAGATTCATCCAGACGAAGCCGTGATTCACGCGCTTTGGGAAGAGCTTATCGTGCCTGGTTCCGTGGTGACAGTAGGCGGCATCATAGAATATGCAGGAACTGCAAAAAAAGAAAAAGAAATCTTGCTCGTGAAGACCCACAAATGGGGCGGAAGATATTCAATTATCGGCGGCAAAGTGCGCCGCAGTGAACGATTAGCAGAAGCACTAGTACGCGAAGTAAGGGAAGAAGCCGGGCTTCGCGGCAGCGTGGGCGATCATATCGTTACATTCGATCAGATCAAGCACTCCGGCTACTATCTTAAAGAAGTGAGCCACATTTTCGTGGACAATATTGTGCAAGTTTCCAATAAAAAAGTTGTTTTGAACGAAGAGGCAGAGGAATTTATCTGGATGCCGGCTTGCACCGCGCTCCGTGATTTAGATATAGAGCCGAACGCACGCCATACAATACAGTTGTACGCTGATATGGGTGCGGTAGGATAAGGTTATGCTCATTGGCCACGAAAAGATTGTTGAAGACTTAAAAAAACTTGCGAGCGGCGGGAAATTGGCGCACGGCTATATTTTTTTTGGGTTGGCGATGACGGGCAAGCGGACAACCGCTATTCAATTTGCTAATTTTTTGGAGGCGAAAAATGGTCCGGACATTGTCCTGCAGGATTGCCTGCTTATCGGACCGGACGAAAAGGGGACGCTGGGAATTGATGCCGTGCGCTCGTTGAAGAATTTTCTCTGGCAGAAACCAAACGTAAGTTCCAAAAGGACAGCCATCCTGGACGGAGCGGAGAATATGACAGGCGAAGCGAGGAATGCTTTATTGAAAATTGCCGAAGAGCCGCCGCCGTCAACGCTCTTGATTCTGATAACCTCAGATATTGAAAGTATCGGCGAAACTGTTTCTTCCCGTTTGCAAAAAATATATTTTTCTCCCGTGAAGAATAATCTGATATCAGAATGGCTCTGTGCCGAAATTGGACTGCCGAAAAAAACCGCAGAGGAGTTGGCGGCTCGGTCCGGCGGGCGTCCTGGTTTCGCTTACGACTTGGCCAAGGACAAGAAATTTAAGGAGAGCATTGATAATGCCGAAAAATTTCTCAAGTTATCTGCAGATAAGGGTCGGGATTTTATTAAGAAGCTGGTAGAGCCGGATGATTTTTCTCTTGTGGACTTCATGGATTTTTTGATATTACTTGCGGCGGAATCAGGAATAAAAAATAAAAAAAGCACCGAGCGTTGGCATAAGCTTTTAAAATTGCGGTACGATGCCGCCTATCTCAATTTGAATCCGCGTTTGCAGCTGGAGAATTTACTATATAGCGCAAATTAGATTAAGTCACAATTGTGGTATAATCTCACTGAATCAATATGCCAACTATTGCCGAACAATATTTAAAAACACTGGAGACTGATCTAAAATCAGTAACGGAAAAATTGCGTGCAGACATGCAGGCCATTCGCGGCAATCGGCCGTCGGCGGATCTGATATCCGAAATAAAAGTTAACCTTTATGACCAATGGATGACCGTAAAGCAGTTAGGTTCGCTCTCTGTTATACCGCCGAGGAGTATTCAGGTGAGCGTTTGGGATAAAGACGCCGTAGGCGCCGTGGTTAAGGCGATAGATAACGCGAAAATCGGATTATCTGTCACCAACGACGGTAACAATATCATTGCCACGCTTTCACAATTGGGCAACGAGCGGCGCGAGGAATTGATGAAGCTCGTTAAAAAAACTAGCGAGGGACATAGAATCCAGATCCGCGCCAAGCGCGACGAGGCGATCAAAAAACTGAAAGCTGCCGAAGATGAAAATCAGGCAAACGAAGACGAAGTGTTCAAGACGAAAGAAAGGATGCAGAAATTTGTAGACGAGACGAATAAAAAAATTGAGGAAATAGTGGATGCCAAATTAAAAGAACTGGGAGAATAAATCAAAATGCTCATAGCTATAATAGTAATCATTGGATTATCAGTTTTAATACTCGGCCACGAAGCCGGTCATTTTATCGTTGCCAAACTATTCGGATTAAAGATAGATGAATTCGGTTTTGGTTTCCCGCCGAGGATTTTTGCCAAGAAGAAAGGTGAAACAGAATACAGTTTTAATTGGCTGCCGTTCGGGGGGTTCGTAAAAATAGCAGGCGAGAGCGACCCAGCCCCTTTCACAGAAGGCGAGCCGATAAACACCATTTCCGACGAAGAAAAAAAACGCCTTTTTAATTTTCAGCCGACGTGGAAAAAGTTTCTGATTATTTTTGCCGGAGTGGCGATTAATTTTGTCTTTGGGTGGGTTCTGATATCAATGGTTTTTGCAATTGGGACGCCGCGCGCTGTTGTCGTAAGCGAAGTGCAAGCCGGTTCGCCGGCTGCCGAAGCCGGTATTGCGGCAGGAGATATATTGAAGGACTATATCACCACGGATGGCTTTATAAACTTCGTAAACCAGCACCGCGGTGAAGAAATTCCCATTGTGGTATCAAGGGGCGGCAAAGATATAACTTTTAACGTTATCCCAAGAATTAACGTAGCGCCGAATGAAGGTGCGGTAGGAGTTGCGATTGTTCAGGCGGGAGCAGGTCGGGAAAATATTTTTAGCGCTTTCTGGGACGGCCTGAAATATTCTTTCGTAATGAGCGGCTTGGTGCTTCAGGCATTTTATCAATTGCTCAAGAGCTTGGTTTTGCATGCTTCGCTTCTCCCGGGAGTTGTCGGGCCTGTGGGCATATTTTCCGTCGCCGAGGAGACGGGCAGCATCGGGCTTATTTATCTTATCCAGCTCATAAGCGTTATCTCGCTTAATTTGGCCGTTATAAATCTTCTGCCTCTGCCGGCGCTGGATGGCGGCCGCATCTTTATGATTCTGCTAGAAAAGATAAAAGGATCGCCGATTTCCAGGAAAACCGAAGCGATTGTCAACAGCTTTGGTTTTGCATTCCTTATAACGTTAATGGTTCTGCTTACAATAAGGGACGTTAGCCATCTGTTTTAACTGTCTAATGCGGGAAATTCCAAATAAAATAGCCGCCTCTTGTTGGCGGCTTTTGAATAGGTGGTTCTGATTTAGATGCGGCCGTTTGTTGCGGCTGCAGCTGCGGCTTCTATCGCCGGAAAAAGAAAGATGCCTGTTCCCTCGTCACACTCAACGCCGACGAATTCACCGGTTGAAGTTGTGTCAGAGGTGCAATCTACGAATTCGGTATTGAAATATCTTCCATATTTTACTCTGAATAAGATTTCCGCGGTAACAAGTTCAAGGGCGGAAATTATTTGTGTTTCAGGATAATTTTCGGCTACCTCTTTCCCCGTCATCTTTTCTGAATTAGGAAATGGCTGGATATAAATTTGGCTCCAGTCCGTTCTGTAGGCTTTTTTGGTTGCAAAATCCTGGCTTGCAAACCAAGGATTATTATCCTCGCAATTAATTCTGGGATGCTCGTTGGGCGGAAGCAGTTTGTGCCATTGGAGTATCGTGAGGTAATCCTTTCCGAACCGTTCAAGTGCCAGAAAAAAGAATTTGACATCCTCAACGGTTTTACCAGGGAAGATAGGGTCAGCTTCTCTCATGTTGTTCCAGGGAAATATGCCGGCGGCCTTAATATCTTGTTCGTCAAGAACGATTCCGAAATGCTTCTTCCAGTCTAGCTTGTCGAAAATATACATTATTAATCCACCATCCTTTTGTAAAATTCCACCTAAGATAATTATAAAGCACCTGAATCCTTTTCTGTCAAACGGCTTGCGTGTGACAACCAGTCGCTTGATTTACTGTGTTTTCTTCTGGCCCTTTGCGGATTTTTGGGGAAATTGCTTATAATTACTACTTATGCATCGGCGAATTCCGAAATTTACGGTATTTATCCTGGTAATTCAGGTTCTTTTGCTATATCTGCACTGGTTTATCTATTACACGATAATCATTTTTTTGCACATAGAAATACCGTCGACCGTCTTTATTCTGCGGGCGATTTTTTCTTTTCTATCGGTCAGTTTCATCTTGTCTTCCGTGCTTGCCTTCAGATACGTAGATTCCTTTATAAGCAGATTCTATTCCTTGGCGGCCGCCTGGATGGGTTTCTTCTTTTATCTATTTATCGCCAGCTTTCTTTCCTGGATAGGTTTCGTCGTCTCGCCGAACTTGGCGCCTCAATTCGTTATCGTATTTTTTACGGCTGCTTGCGCCGTTTCGGTTTATGGCCTTATCAACGCGAACAGGATAAGGGTCACGGAAATTACCGTTCCGCTCAAAAACCTGCCGCCTTCCTGGAAATCAAGAACGGCGGTTTTCCTGAGCGATTTGCATCTGGGGCAAATAAGGCGGGAAAAGTTTACGGCCCGCGTGGCGAATGCGATCAATTCTTTAAATCCGGACATCGTTTTTATCGGAGGAGATTTTTACGACGGCGTCCAGGCAGAAGTGAAAAAAATAACAAGACCGTTCTATGAAGTGAAACCGCCGATGGGTGTGTGGTTTGTTGCCGGCAATCACGACGAGTTCCGCGATACCGGAGAATATTTTACCGAATTGAGGAATGCCGGAGTCCGTATTTTGGACAACGAAATGGTTTTGGTGGACGGCATACAGCTTATAGGCGTCGATTACGGTTCCACGGAACTGAAGCGTGATTATCGCGAGGTGATGAACGGATTGAAAATTGACCGAGAGAAGCCGAGTATTCTTCTGCGCCACGTGCCCAACCTGACAATAGTTCCGCGCCAAGCCGGTGTTTCTTTCCAGCTTTCCGGACACACGCATAACGCTCAGGTTTTTCCGGTCATGCTTCTTACTGAGCTCATTTTTAGGGGGCGCAATTACGGGCTGAAGAAAAGGCACAATTTTCTTTCCTATACTTCAAGCGGCGTAGGCACTTGGGGTCCGCCGCTTCGTGTAGGAACAAAATCGGAAATAGTCAAAATTTCTTTTATCGAAGCAGACTGAATAATTTTAGTCGGCAAGAGCTGCTAAGATATCCGGTTTTAGGGAGACAAAATTTTAAATTTCGGGGAATTGTATAATAAACAAGGTCAGCTTGGAGGGGAGGCTGGCGGCAACTATCGATTGGTGTGACGAGGGAGGATTGGTCATACAGACCCCGCATCGCTTTTTAATAAAGGGGCGCTAGCGGGAGCTATCGTCGTTGGTGTGCACCTAGACGAAGCATTTATTCATAACTTTAAGGAAATAATCGGGGATTTCATCCCGCTAAAAAATATTGATGATCAATCTGTGGCAACGCTGGCTATTACCACTTCTCCGGACAGGTCTTGGGCGAAAGCGAGGCCACCAATCGTTCCGCCCTCCTTATTGTTTTAATCTTCGCCCTGATTCTTGTTCTGCCTCTGTATCGTTTTACTGTTTTACTTACGGAATAAACATCTCATCACTTATTTTCCGTTTTATAGGAGGCCTGGGTATCTATAGTCTTATCTTCTAGTGGGAGCCTGATAAAATAATCTTATGAGTAAAAAAGAAATTGTCGATGGGGTAGCGCATAAAATACCAGCGGATTTAGGACAAGCCCTTATCTCCGACCCGGCCGCACGGGCAAAATGGGAGGACATTACACCGCTGGCACGCAATGAATGGATCTGCTGGGTTATCTCTGTCAAGAAACCGGAAACCAGAAGGCAACACGTCCTCAGAGTGCGCACGGAGCTCAAAGAAGGAATGCGGCGGCCCTGTTGTTGGGCCGGCTGTATTCATCGTTGAAACAGAAGAAGATTTTAATCCGAACCTATCTCAAGGTGGCCCCGCTGTCGCTTCGCTCAGACGGGGCACTGTAAATTTCTAAGCTCATTCTTCGCTAATAAATTTATAGTGCTGGGGGGCTTGGAATCGGACCAAGATTCACGGCTTCAAAGGCCGCTGTCCTACCGTTAGACGACCCCCCAATCGTTGCGCTATACTAATTTAGTATAAATGAGAAACAAGCGCAATAAAAATAGTGGGTGGGTCATTTTTATTTTAGTGATGGTAACTTTCGGAATGCTCGGTTTGGGCGGGGTTTTTTCGGCCATCATACCCACTCAACCCGCACAGAATCAAACCCCCGATAATCAACAGAATTCCAATGCTTCGTCCTCACGTGAACTGGCTCTGAGCTGCACATCCGATACGCTTACGCAGTTTCATATACACCCAACTCTTACGATAATCGCAAACGGCGTTAAGCAAACGATTCCTGCGAATATCGGCATTACCGCCGATTGTCTTCGCGTGATTCACACTCACGACGACACCGGTGTCATTCACGTTGAATCGCCGCAGGCCGAAAATTTCACGCTGGGAGATTTTTTCGCAGTTTGGGGTAAGGTGTTCAACCAAGGCCAAGTTTTGGACTATAAGGCAGACGCAGGCCATGAGATAGTTATGACCGTGGACGGCAAGCCGAGCACGGAGTACGAGAATTTAATCTTAAAAGACGGACAGAAGATAGTTGTTGAATATAAGAATAGACAGTAGGAAGTAAGGGATAGAAAGCACGAAGCGAAGAGCAATCGTTGAAAAACGTGTTAAAATTTTATAATGGACATCAAGATAATTAAGGACCCGATTAAAAGAAACGAGCTCGCAGAAATGGCGCGCGTCGGATTCGGTGATATCGTTAAGGCGGTAGTGGACATAAAACAAGAAATTATGGCGGTCGGAGGCGAATTGCATGCCGACGAAGAGGTTTTACTTTCAGAACAACAGAAATCGGGAAGAGAAAATACATGGGGAATAAATTTATATCCAGAAATATCCGGGGAAGAATGGATAGAATTTGATTCCATGATAAATCTAAAGCCCGCCGCTGGAAATCGTTCCCGCGGAGTTGAAGATATTAATATTCAAAAGAAAATCAGAGAGATCGTCGGGAAATTAATTGAGGAATAATTATGCCCAAGACACTGTTTCTTCATAAAGAATTGGCAGCCGGCCGATGGTCTGAATTTTCCCTCAAAGAACAGCTTGGCAATATCGGTAGCGAGGTTTCCCGCGCCAAAAATTGGCAGGGAAAAAACGAAAAGTTGTTTCGGGGCGCAGTGGAACGAGCGTTGGAGCTTTTTGACTTAACTCTGGCAGATCCGCGCTGGAGGGGGCGGTACAGGGAAGTTGCTAGGGCCCGAGAAGTTTTCTGCGATGCTGTCTATGGCGGAAAATTATATAAAAGTTCTCTTGAGGAGTTAGTGCAATACTTTGACCATTTCGCTTTATCCGCTAGAAACGTCGGTTATTGATATTCAATTTCAGATATGGCAAGTTGTTTTCGCCTAATCAGGTAATTCACAGGGTGGGGAGTTTTTTTCTGTTTAAGGTGTTAAAATAAGTTCATGGAGGCCTCTAACGAAAAAAGAAACGCGAGGCGTTTTTCCGATGTTCACCATTCAAGGAAGAAAGGATGGAGAGCTTGGTTTAATTTTCTGGGGAAACACGGGAAAACCGTTAATTTAAAGCCGCCATTTTATAAGAGATACCCAGTAGTCGCCGGTTTTATTGTCGTCTTGGCCGTTGTTTCCGTTTTCGGAGCCAAGAGATTGTTTACGCGGGCGGAAGTTGCGGATTTTTACCCCTCAAACTGTCTCGGTTCTTGGCAGGGTCCGCAAAACGCCCAGGGCAAGCCGGAGATGCTCGCACCCATATCCACCTCCACGATTTTCGGAGAAGATAATTCCGCTGTTTTCAATTCCGGCACGGGGCAGATTTTCTGCGGAGGTTTCTTGCCCGGCAATTACGCTTCTTCGAGCGATATAAAAAGCGTTGGTCTTACTTTCGTCTGGCAAGTGGGGGAGCCGTCGGCAACCTCAACTTTTCCCCAGGGAGCCCTAATCACAACCTCAACAATTTCTACGTCTACTTCTGCGAGCGCGGATACGGCGACTGGTACGGATCAAGTAACTCAGGTTGTAGGGCAGGGTGCTGCATTAGAGCAGGGGAGCAGCACCGATGTACAACAGACCGCCCCGGCCGATTCCAGCGCGACGACTCCTGCGGATTCCGGCGGGGCAATTCCTCCGCAACAGATAAATCCGGAGCCAGTTCCGCCGACAAATTCCAGCGATACCACTTCCACGACATCGTTTTTATACAATTTACGAGGTTTATTATTTAATGTAGCTTTCGCTCAATCTGATTCAACAAGTTCACCGCAGGTAACGAGCGATACTATTCCGGTTGCGAACGATACAACAACAACCGTTAGTAAGCCGCAAAATATTTCAACGCCAGCTTCGCCGTCTCCATCCAACGAAACGACGACGGTATCAGAACAGGTAACGCAGAAAGCGGGACAACAAACACAGAGCACAAAACAAGGAACACAGAACATAGAGCAAGCGACAACGACCGGTGCGGAACCATCAACGACCATAATTATCGGCCCGACCATCACGGCGTCCCTCACCCCGCTTACTACTTCCACCGACGCTTCGGGAACATATGTGATTATGAATGCAACTGATACTCTTGCTACGGGAACCGAGCCCGTTGTTCCGCCGCCCGCTCCAGACGAAAACTTCCTGAAGATAAGTTATAGCACCGATGGCCAGACCTGGACGGAGATAGCAAAAGTGAACGATAATAACTGGCAGAATTTTACCGTTACCCTGCCTATTAATAATTGGGAAATCTTGAAGAAATTACAGATACAAGTGGAAGGAATTCCCACAACCCTTAACCCCACCCCCAAGGTTTATCTGGATGGAATGTTTGCCGAAGTCCATTACGAGCTTTCTCCGGAATTCGCCGCCGCTCTGAGCGGCGATCAATCCCTGGATGGCCAAAATTCTTCTTCAAGCGTTACCACAACTACTATTGGAGGGGTTACGGTAATCGTTCTCCCGCCATCGCAAAAGCCGGTATCCGACAATCCGAAGCAGCAGGATACATTCCGTGCCGACCAAACACCGCAATTCAATTTTGATCTGAATTCTATATCGGTTCCGGGGCAGTAAGTCGCTCAAATCCGATTTTCGGAAAATTTACAGGAGCGCGGCACCTTAAATTACCCGAAGGCGGCATTTTTTGACGCAGGGAAACGTTTTTAAGCACAAACTCGGCCGAAATGTTAAAATTCAAGAAATGATTTCCAGAGAAAATAATTTCGCGTTTATAGACAGTCAAAATCTTAATCTCGGCATTCGCGTTCAAGGTTGGGAGCTTGATTTCGCGCGGTTTCGTATATATCTCAAAGACAAATACAGTATTACCAAAGCGTTCCTTTGTATCGGTTATGTGAAGGGCAACGAAGGTCTATACAAATATCTTCAAGAGAGCGGGTACATTTGTGTTTTTAAGCCGACTCTTGAGTTACCCGACGGGGACGTAAAGGGCAACGTTGATGCTGAGCTTGTCTTATATACCATGATGCATATCAATGATTTCGACCGCGCGCTCATTATTAGCGGCGATGGAGATTTTCACTGCCTTATTGAGCACCTCTTGGAACAGAAAAAACTGCTTGTGTTTATGGTGCCCAACAGAAAAAAATATTCAGGCCTATTGAAGCGGAAAGATTTTTTGCCACATACTCGATTCGTTGCCGATATCAGAAATATGGTCCAAAAAAAGAAAGACCCCGACGAGGACAAAACCTTGTCAGGGCACCCTTTCCGTTCGTGATAACTATATTGTAGTAAAACCCCATAACATGTCAAGAGCTAAGCTGTGCATAGCAAAAATTCGCGGATGGGCTCGCCGGGCACCCGGCAGCAGACGTCGCGGAGAAATTTTAGCCTGCGTGACACTTGCTATTGTGGTTTCGGTGCTTGCGATATTGGTAACCGTAAAATTTTCCCCGGTTGTGAGAGCGCAAATTTCCCAAAGCGAACTGCCTACTCCGCAAAACTTAGTTGTCGCGAAAATCATAGACCCGGTAGGGAGATTAACGAACCTGCAGCCGCTTATAATTATCGCCAATAATCAGTTGCACGTGAGCGTTCCCGAGCCGAAATTCAGTTTCCGCCCGGGGAAATATAAACTGGAGCTTTGGATCTGGCAGGGCGGAAACATTTATTACACGGAAAATGATTTTAGCTGGGGAGTGCTCGCGGTAAATTTCAATAAATCAATCTATAACCTCGGCGATAAGTCCAAAATCGGCCTCGCAGTTCTGGACGACCAAGGACATACTATTTGCAATGCTGATATGGATATGAATATCGTCTCGCCTTCCGGAAAAACATCGTATTTTTCAACGCAAGACAAAACCATTTCGCACAATCTCTCTTGCGGTCCGGGAAGCGTCACTAACGACCCGGACTATTCGGCCACAATTCTTGCCGGAGAAGTCGGAACTTATAATGTTTCTGTTACGGCGAGAACCGCTAACGGTACGAGGCAGATTTCCGATAAGTTTGAAGTGCAGAATCCGCCGATGTTTGACGTGGAGCGCAACGCCCCGACAAGAATTTTCCCCCCGGCAACTTATAAGGTTTCCATTGCCGTAAAGGCGAACGATAATTTCCACGGAAATATCACGGAAACTGTTCCTGGAACTTTTGATGTTACTGCTTCTAGTGCCGAGACGACGCTTGTCAAATCTTCTGGCTCTCCTACCTTGGATACAAAAATCATTTCTTGGCCTGTAAATTTAAAAAAAGGAGATTCTGTATCTTTAACCTATTCTTTCAAGGCTCCGGATGTGAGTCCGGAACTCTATAAATTGGGGCCGCTTCAGATCGGCAATTGGAGCGAAGCTCGGCAGTGGCAGGTGGCGGCGGACTCGGTGGCGAACACGGTTATTTTTATCACCTCGCTTGCTTCCACAACCTGGCAGGTTCCTAATGATTGGAACAATACTTCCAACACCATTGAGCTTATTGCCGGCGGCGGTGGTGGTGCTACGAACAGCGGGACTGGCGGCTCGTCAAACCGCGGAGGCGCCGCGGGCGGCGGTGGCGCTTATGCCATGATTACCAATTTTTCCACTTCTACTGGCAATCTCGTCAAAATTGGAGTTGGTACAGGGGGAGCCGCGCAAGCTACCGGCACTCTTACGTATTTCAACTGGAGCGGCGGTGGCACTACCTCTACTTGCAGTGGAACAACCATGCAATTATGCGCTATGGGCGGCGGCCGGGCTGTAACAGGTAACCCGGGCAGTTTCGGTACCGGAGGCGCGAGCTCAACAAGCGTTGGAACTGTCAAGTATGGCGGTGGTCCTGGTGGCGCTGATGCGTTGAGCAAGACAGCCGGAGCAGGCGGCGGCGGCGCCGGCGGTCCGAGCGGAGACGGCCAAGGCGGTACTAATACAACTATTGGAACTGGCGGAGCTGGAGATGCCGGTGTCGCTGCTGGCGGTACGGGAGGTTTAACGGGAACCAACCCGGGCGGTACCGGCGGTCCGGGTTCGGAGTGGACTTCCAATCCCGGTGGTGTGAGCGGCGGTTCCGGCGGCGGCGGCGGCGGATCCACGGGCAACTCAAGTACCGGCGGTACCGGAGGTAACTACGGCGGCGGCGGAGGAGGCGGTAGGAGCTCCGGCGGCGCCGGAGGCGTTGGCCAGCAAGGCATCATAGTCATCACCTATACGCCTTCAACTATTACTATGGCCGATGGCACGCAACCCGCTAACGTAACCGTTGGCCCTGGCGCGAATGCCACAACGAGCGCGGTTTTTACTTTAGTAACGAACAACAATACTGTTACGAGTTCCATTACAAGTATTGACGTGAATATCGCGACGACCACCGGCGTTTTCCAGGTGCAGATTGCCGATAACGCCGGGACGACTATTTACGGCTCAAGCACTAATCCGGGTTCCACCTCGCTTACGATCAATACGACAAATATGGTTGTTTCCACAACAACTCTTACTTTTCGCACAATGATCAAACCGCTTGACGCGACTTCCATGCCCACGACTCCAGTGAGCGGCGCGGGCGCGGTGGGCGGTACTTACGTGGTTACCTCCACGCTCCCCGGAACTTTCACCGATAACAAAAGCTGGGATCATGCCGGCGCTAACACCACATCTTCCATTATCACCATAGACAACCTTTCGCCGGCGGACGTCACGAACGCTTCCGGCACTGTGGCCAGCAGCAGCGTGGCTTTTACCTGGAATAATCCAGGTGATACGGATTTTGCGACGACGACCATAGTGCGGGCAACATCATCAATTTCCATAATTCCCACCGAAGGAACATATTATACTGTCGGACAAACCCTTAACGCCACAACCACTGTTGTCTGCGTTGTCGCCTCAAGCAGCGCTTCCAATTGCACCGATAGCGGCCTTACTGCCGGCACGACATATTACTATATGATTTTTACCGCGGACAATTACCTCAACTATTCTTCGGGGACCGTGCCGACGAACAATCCTTTTACGCCGAGCAATAACCAGCCGCCGACAGTTTCCGCCGTTTCTTTAAACCACGGCAACGCCATAACTCTGACTCCGAACGCCACGACTTCTTTTGACCTGAACTGGAGCGTTTCCGACCCCGACGGATGCGCGAACATTAATACGAACACCGCCACCTCCACGGCTTTCCGCCTCGGCGTCAAATCCACTTGCGCCGTTCCCGGCCCGACAACGAGCAGTTTGAGTTGCTATCTTTATCTGACGCGGACGACATCCACCTGTTCCGGCACGACAATCAACACTACCGACACCGTGGGAATTTATTACTTCGCCGATTCCACGGGCAACAATTCTTCCACTTATCCATCCGACCATTGGGAAGCGTTCGCTCTCGCAAGTGATGCCGCGGGCGCCACCTCCAGCGCGACCTCCACCAACGTGGACATCAATGTTCTTTCCGCGGTGAACGTCACAACTTCCTCCATTGACTATTCAACGGTTACGGCTTCTTCCACGAGTGCCGAGCAGATTGCCACAACGACGAATGCCGGCAACTCCACAACCTCCATTCAGCTTTACGCTTTGAGTACGCTCTCGTGTTCCAGCGGCGGCTGCAACGGCACTTCCATCACGACGAGCTCTCAGCACTACGCGAGCTCAACGGGAGCATCGTTTGATAGTACCGTCGCCCTGACCGATTCCCCGGTTACCCTAACCGGCATTAAACTGAAAACTCCCACAAGCACCGTAAATGTTTCCCAAGGCACTTTCTGGTTCCTGAACGTTCCGGCCGGAACCGCAACAGGAACTTTCAGCGGCACGAACGTTTTCTCGCCGGCGTGGAGCCCATAAATGTAGAATTTTCAATTATCAATTTTCAATTTACAATGAATTTTTAATTTTTAACTATTAATGATGAGCAGTAAATATAATTTAGAAGAACGAACCGCAAAATTCGGAGAAAACACTATAGAGTTTTGTAAAAGTGTTAAGCAAGACACGATTAGCAGACCAATCATCAGCCAACTTATTAGATCGGCGACCAGCATCGGTGCAAATTATTGCGAAGCCAATAACGCCAGCTCAAAAAAGGACTTCAAAAATAAAATATTTATTTGTAAAAAAGAATGTCAAGAAACGAAGCATTGGTTGCGAATGATTACGCAATGCGCGCCAGAACAAAAAGAAAAAATTGCAGCGCTATGGCAAGAATGCCAAGAATTAACAATGATTTTTCAGAAGATTATTTCCTCGTCTAGCTAAATGTGCGGCATTACTCCTAAATAACGGGTTGAAAATTGGAAATTGATCATTGAAAATTGCCCCGCCTGCGGCGGGGGAGTTATCCACATCCTTTATAAATCATAATCTGTTATAATAAATCTAATGATGAGTCATAAGAACTCCGGTTTAGCCTATATAGGCGTAGTATTGCTCTCGGCCGTTTTGATTTTGGCCGTTTTTGCCGGTTTCAGTACTGCTTTCGGGGCAGCTTCAAGCACGGTTTCCACAACGGTAACCGTAGGAAACGCGACGCCGACGGTTACCTCGGTTTCTTTAAATAATGGTAGTGCGATAGTCCTGACTCCGAATGCCACCACGTCTTTTAATATCAATTATACGGTCTCCGACAATAACGGTTGCGCTGATATTAATACGAATAATATGACCTCTACGGCTTTTAGGAATGGGGACTCTTCTAATTGTGCGAAACCCAGCCCGACGACCAGCAATACGAGCTGTTATCTCTTTATATCTTCAACGCGCACCACAAGCACTTGCCAGGCCAGCGTAACTATCAACGTAACCGACACTGTGCAGATCTATTACTTCGCGGATTCCACCGGAAACAACTCGTCTACTTTCTCAACCGACCACTGGGAGGCCTATGCGACGGCTCACGATGCTTCTGATGCTAGCAGTAGTGCGACATCCACCTCCGTCGACATAAATGTTTTAACGGCAGTTAACGTGACGACTTCTTCAATCAACTACAGTTCCGCCGGCAACCTCTCGGCTTCTTCCACGAGCCCTCAACAGAACGCAACGACAACCAATGCCGGTAATTCGACAACTTCTCTTCAGCTCTATGCCCTGCAGACGCTCGCAACGGGAACGATATCAATCGCCACCGGTTCTCAACATTATGCTACGACTACAGGACAATCATTTGACGCCGGCAGCGTAGCCTTAACCGACACCCCGGTAACCGCTACGGGTTTCAAGCTCTTAACTCCAACAGCGACGAATAGCGTCGGCACATCTACCTACTGGTTCCTGAACGTTCCGGCCGGAACGAATCAAGATACTTATACAGGCACTAACGTTTTCTCTCCGAAGTGGTCACAGTAGTTATGTCTCATAGAATTCTTTTTGGAATATAATAAGTTTCAATTTGAAAATGGATCATGATAAAATTGAATAATCAATAGGACTTCGGTACTACCAATGACTTACTCTCTGTTTTGGTTAGAATGAAAAACTTGTTGCTGATAGTGTTTGTTTTGGTGATAGCAATAATAGTATTAGTTCCCCAGTCCAAAGCTGCAGCAGTCCTAATTCCTAATCAACCCAATATCGGTAGTCTGTTGGGATCTGGAACCGTTGTCAGTCAGCCCATCGGCGCAGGTTTTTTCGGATACAATCAGCGGTCTTGATTTTAATATAGTAAATCTAAATGGTCTTATAGCCTCTTGGTTCAAGGTTGATCTTTGTACATATCCATCCAGTTCACCTAGTAATGATTGTGGGCAAGAAAATCAGATTGGCATTACCGAAGGCCTTACGCCAGTAGGTGTTGGCATACGCCATGTTAGTTTTAATCAACCAATTACTATAAATCCTAATGATTTTGTAGTTTTGCGCTATTGCGCTGCCTTTAATAATACTACTTATGATTGTGTGGGATCTGGCAACGGCACCTTTACTTTTTCGGGGATCACCAGCACCAATCCTGGTTGGTATCCATGGCCGCAGTATTTATATGTGGTTTGGCAGCATGCGTCTCTATCTAATTTACAGCAATTTGAATCTGATGGAGTGACTGTTATTCCATCTGGGGGCGCTATTCCAGAAAATACTGTGGTTCTGGCTGCAAATGTTGTGGGTGCGGCAGACAATACGGTACAACTACAGGTTGAAGTGGAACCAAATAATATTCCATTTTCTGGGATTCCAACCTTAAGCAGCTCCTTTGTTCTTTCTGGGGATATTACAACGATAACCGTGCCTAATATTCTAGATGGTCAATATCATTGGCAAGCTCGCGCAGTGGATTCTGAAGGAAATACGTCGCCCTGGAGTTCGGGCAGTAATTTTGTTATTGATACCATGCCTCCGACAATATCTTATAATCGGCCATCTCCATATTATATAATTAACACATCCGCCATATTTTCTTTTTATGCAAATGATAATGGAGGAACCGGAATTAATGATCTTTCAGCATTGCTTGATGGGAAATTATTCGACTTTGGTCCTACCGTCGGATCTGTTTTAAACCTTGATCTTTCTGTTGGTACGCACACTATTATTATCAAAGCGAAGGATTATGCGGGCAATATTACTACGTCCGATACGCTTACATATACTGTGCCAGCAGCAATGGTTGCCAATGGATCTCAGCTAACCGATCAATCTTATATAGGTGGTACCATAGGAACTTCAAATGGAATTGTTGCGCAACCCATCGGTGCAGGATTCTCAGATACCGTCAGCGGACTTGATTTCTATGTACCAAGCCTGAACAACCTTATAGCCTCTTGGTTCAAGGTTGATCTTTGTACATATCCATCCAGTTCACCTAGTAATGATTGTGGGCAAGAAAATCAGATCGGCATTACCGAAGGTCGTGTGTCCGTTGGCACTGGTATTCGACACGTCAGTTTTACTCAGCCGCTTAATATTTCACCTGACAACTTTGTTATTTTGAGGTACTGCGCTGCCTTCAATGATATAAATTACAGTTGCATACCCAGTGGCAATGGTAGTTTTACTTTCGGTGGTGTTACCAGCACCAATCCTGGTTGGTATCCATGGTCGCAGTATTTATATATCAAATGGCAGCACACTACGATAAATGGTTTGGCACAATATGAAGCAGATGGCATAACACCGCTTGGAACTAGCGCAACAAACACAATAGTGTTGTCCGGAAATGTTGTCGGTTCTATTGATCCAGTTCAACTCCAAGTTGAAATAGAGCCAAGTGGTGCCGCTTTTATTGATCAACTCACGGCAAGTAGTTCGTTTGTTTCATCTGGGAGTACTGCCACCATTACGATATCTGATGTGGCTGATGGGGATTATCATTGGCAAGCTCGTGCGATGGATTCGGGGGGAATTGCATCTCCTTGGTTGCCATTTAGTGCCGTGCCAACAAACACAGACTTTGTTATAGATACGACTCCACCTGTAATTGCACACACCGCTATCGAACCCCAGTACATTCTTAATGGCACTCCACTACAGTTTCAATTTTCTGCAACGGATAATGGTGGTGTTGGACTTTCAAATCTTGTAGCCACACTAGACGGTGTTGAATTTTCGTCGGGAGATTTTATAAATTTTACTCAAGTCGGTGTACACACAATTATAATTACTGCAAAAGATGCTGTCGGAAATATTTCTACATCAACTAATACTTATGATGTGGCTTATAATTTCGGAGGATTTCTCCCTCCAATACAAACTGATGGTAGTGGCGTGTATAAGTTGAAGAGGTCTTTAGCTGTTAAATTCCAACTCACAGATGCCAATGGTCAATATGTAGACAATGCGGTTGCACGTTTATTAGTGACAAAAGTAGAAGACGGTATTTTAGGAACTGTTCCGATAGAATTATCAACATCTACTACGGACATCGGCGGATTATTCAAATACGACCCAATTAGTAATCAGTATGTTTACAGGTTAGACACCGGATCTTTAACCACTGGGACATGGCAATTGACAGCAGTACTAGACGATGGCACGAGTTACTCTATATTAATATCATTAAGGTAATATTTTTTAAATAATTTCTATAAAAAGGGGACAGCCCCCTTTTTTTGATTTCCCCAGGAGATTTTGTATAATAATTACATCAATATTGTATAATATTAAGGATACTAAATGGCCAAACATTCAATTATCTGGCCGGTTATTGCCGCTGTTTTTATTCTCGCCGCGGCGATTTTTTCGTTGCCGCAAGGAGCCATCGCGGCTTTCGGAGTTTCGCCTCCGTTTGTGAATTCCGACCACCTTGTTGCCGGAGCGCAATATATCCAAACGGTTTATTTGGTACAGGATCAGCCGGATCAGGATTTAAGAATTAAAGCAACGCTCAACGTACCTGATAAGATCAAACCCTGGATAAAAATAGACAAGGGCTTGGACTTTATTATTCCTAAAGGCGTTCGCCAATTTCCGATTCAGATAGAGGTTGATGTTCCAAAAAGCGAGATTCGCGGTCAGTATAGCGGCAACCTGGTCATAGTGAGCGAGCCTGCGCAATCGGGACAGGTAACCATCGCTTTGGGAGCCAATATCGCCATCAACCTTACGATCGGCACCGATATTTTTGAACAATATTCCGTGCAGGCTATCAAGCCTTTGGACGTGGAGGAAGGTTGGAATCCCCGAGTTGATGTTAAATTCAAAAATGACGGTAATATTCCGGAAAGTTTTGATGGCGCAACCTTTGAATTGATAGATAAATTCGGCGGTACGCGCTTGGCTTATACTCAAAAAACCACGGGTTTTCCCGAGACGCCGCCGTTCAGCATTAAGGAATATGTTGTTGAGTTTCCCATGGAATTTCATCTTGGTCTTGGTCAATATTGGGCTGACGTAAATTTTTATAAGGGAGGTAAAATTATCGGCCACGAGAAAACGGTGTTCAATGTTCTACCTGCTGGCTCAATTTCCGGTCCAACGGCGCAAGTATTGAATTTCTTGAAAAACGCTTGGGTTTATTATTCCGCTATCGGTATTGTCCTTGCTCTAATGATATTTTTCTTCTTTTTCAAACGGAAGCGTCATCATAGATAAAAAAGTTATCCAACGGGATGAAATGGAAAAAAATATTTTCGGTCTCCATCTTGGGGTTAATCGCCGTCATTGTTTGGTATGGTAAATTTTCAATTGCTAGGTCTGCGAGCGTAAGCGTCCCCACGGAAGTCGTAACAACTCCCGCGGTAGTCAGGTTAACCCAGGATTATTTCAGGTGGTATGAAAATATTGATGCTCTGACCCCCTCAAGCACATTGGCTGCGGAGAATACGTCTACCAGCGTCCCCGATTCAGGAACCGTCTTGCGGTTAAGGATGAATATTATTGACGGCAACGTGGATTTGCCGACGGGTACGGAATTCAAACTCCAATACGCCAATTCCACCTCTGGCCCCTGGACAGACTTGTCTACCTCAACTTCCTGGATATTTTTTAACAATCCCTCAGTTGCCGACGGGCAGATTATCCTAACGACAGTTTTGAGCAATTCCAACACGGGTGAAAGTTATAACGAATCAAATCCGTCGGCTTCCACTCCGAATACTGTCGTGCAGGGCCAAAGAGGCGAGTGGGACTGGGTGATTGAAAATAATTCCGCGGATACGGCAAGCAACTGGTTTTTCCGGATGATATATTCTTCAAGCACGGTGCTTGACTCTTACAACAGGTATCCCAAATTAACTGCCGTGCCCGTGGTCACTCCACCGCCGTCTTCGGGCGGAGGGGGCGGTTCAACCGGTGTTGGTGGGGGACAGACGACTCCTCCACCGCCTTATGTTCCGCCGGGCAATCAAACGACAACGCCACCGCTGCCGATACCGCCGCCGCTTTTGCCTCCGCCCATACAGGCCGTGGATTTTAATGGTGATAACCGAGTGAATATCATTGATCTTTCTATTCTTCTTTATTATTACAACAAAACCGGGCCGCAAATAACGCGCTACGATTTAAACAGGGATTTGGCGGTAGATTTCCCGGACGTATCAATAATGATGTTTTATTGGACTAGCTAGTAATAGAAAATAGAATCTAGAAAATAGAAAGTAGAAGGAATGAGCAAAACGAAATCATTTAAAGATCTAATTGTTTGGCAAAAAGCTCGCGATTTGGCGGTGATTGTCTACGAACTCACCGAAAAATTTCCCAGATCAGAACTGTACGGACTAACAAGCCAAATGAGGAGAGCAGCTATTTCCATATCTTCCAACATCGCAGAAAGTTATCACCGTTTTCATAGTAAGGAGAAAAATCAGTTTTTAGCCATAGCTTTTGGTTCCGGCTCGGAACTAGAAAGCCAAATGGAAATCTCCAAGGTTTTATTCCCACACTTAAATTATAAAGGAGCAGGGGAGCTTCTTGGCGATGTGATGAAAATTCTAAACAATTTTTTATCCAAATAAATATAAAACAATGGAATCAATCGAAATCAATAAAAAATTAATATCAAGAATTATCAGCGCCGTCCCCTTGATTCTACTTTCTACTTTCTACTTTCTACTTTCTTATAGTGCTCAGGCCTCTTCTTATAGGATTTATTTTTCCGGTCCTCAGGCGGTGACCGTCGGATCGGAATTCTCTGTAAAAATACTCATTGATTCCGATCAGCCGCTGAATGCTTATGAGGTTTCGGCCGGGTTTCCCGCCGGCATTTTGGATTTTTCCGGATTTAATAATGGCAACTCTATTATAGATGTTTGGCAAAACCAGCCGCTTGTCTATAGCGGCGGTGGAATAAAATTCAGCGGTGGAAGTTTGACGCCCTTTTCGGGAAAATCAGGAGAACTATTAACTCTTAACCTCAAGGCGTTAAAGGAGGGCAATGCCCGATTGGATTTTGATAATGCGGCCTTTTATCTGGCCAACGGCAAAGGTACTAAAATTGTTCCACAAACAGAAGGCGCGGAAATTTCGGTAGTTTATCCCTCTATTGCTGTGGCCACAAGCTCGCTTGCGGTACCGATAGTTGTGGACGATACTCCGCCTCAGATAAAATATTTAGCCATAGTTCCCGACCCGATCAATCAGGACCAAAAGCTTGTGAGCTCGCTTGTTACCGACAGTGATTCCGGTGTAAAGAACCTTTCTATGAGAACAAGGACGAATTTATTTTGGAGCGATTGGCAGGACGCACAAAACCCGACGGCTGTTCCACTGTCCGTTTGGGCCGTTGATTTTAAGGCGATGGATAATAGCGGCAATATTACCGAGAAGATTATCTATGATTGGAATGTATTTTGGCGGTTGGCGCTTATTTATCTTGCCGTCGCCGCCGGTATAATAATTATCTTGATGTTGATGGTCAAAAAAGGTCGGAAACAAAACGAGAAAATAGAAAATAGTAATTAGAAAATAGAATCAAAAATTAATTCTACTTTCTATTTTCTAAATTCTACTTTCTAAATTATTATGTTCGAATTACCAACGCTTCCATATGCTTATGACTCCCTGGAGCCTTATATTGATGCGCGTACGATGGAAATACACCACACGAAGCATCACCAGGCCTACATAAATAAATTGAACGAAGCCTTAGAAAAACATCCAGAGCTGGATAAGAAATCTTTGGAAGAATTATTGGGAAATCTTAATTCTGTGCCCGATGACATAAGGACGGCCGTGAGAAATCATGGCGGTGGGCACATCAACCACTCGTTATTCTGGAAGATTATGGGGCCCGGTGCCGGCGGTGAACCAAATGGTGCAATGGCCAAGGCCGTAGCGGATTCGTTCGGGGACTTTGTTAAATTTAAAGAAGAATTCGGAAAAGCCGCGGCCGGTATTTTCGGCAGCGGCTGGGCGTGGCTGGTTTTAAACGCAGAACACGGAACAGATAACAAGGAACAATTAAAGATAATTACGACCCCCAATCAGGACAATCCCATATCGCAAGGACTCAGACCCCTTCTTGGCTTAGACGTTTGGGAACACGCTTATTATCTGAAATATCAGAATAAACGGCCGGATTATATTTCTGCCTGGTGGAACGTGGTCAACTGGAGTGAAGTTGAAAAGAATCTTACAGCATCTTCGTAGGCGAGCGATTATGGTTATGGGTGGAATACTGGATAATTATCTGACTTTAGGCAACATAAATAGGTGAGTAATGCTATAATAATTTAGATATGGAAAGACCTCATAAAATAGGTGGATTTTGCCTATCATCTATGATAGCGGGCGGGTTTTTTCTGTTTGCCGTATTTTTCGCGGTAATTTCCCCGATTAAAGCTGAGGCCGCCGCCTCTCTTTATGTTTCTCCTCCGTCCGGCACATTTACGGTCGGCAGCACGTTTACGGTTTCTATTTACGTAAACAGCGGTGGCCAGTCTATTAATGCCGTAGAGGCGGATTTGAAATTTCCTGCGGATAGGTTGCAGGTTGTTTCGCCCACAACCGGGAAATCTCTTATTCAGGTTTGGGTAAGCCAGCCGACTTATTCAAATTTGGACGGTACGATGAAATTCCAGGGGACAATACCTAGTCCCGGAATAAATACGGATTCCGGTCTTATTTCCACTGTAACTTTCCGCGTGAAAAGCGTGGGTACAGCGTCGCTGCAAATTTTGGACAGCTCTCAAGTGCTTTTAAACGATGGCCTGGGCACTAATATATTGGGTCAGACTACGAGCGGTATTTATTATCTTGTTTTGCCGGCTCCTGCCGGACCGATAGTTACGTCGCGTACCAATCCGGATCAGTCCAAATGGTATAGCACTCATCAGGTGGTTTTTGAATGGAGTGCCCCGTCGGATATACAAGGTTATAGCTATATATTGGATCAAGACCCGTCTGGAGAGCCGGATGATATTTCCGAAGGGACCAATACCAGGGTGGTTTATGACAAGCTTGCCGATGGCACTTATTATTTCCATATTAAGTCTTTACGGCAGGGCGCCTGGGGCGGAATTACCGATTATGTGGTGAATATAGATAACGATCCGCCGGCAAAATTTACAATAGATTTTTCTCCCGGAGACACGACGTCTAATCACCGCCCGATAATTGACTTTACTACAACCGATAAAACTTCCGGACTGGATCATTATGAATTAAAAATTATTCCGCTGGATATGCCGCTCGCAGTGACAACCCAGAACGATACTCCATTTTTCATAGAAACCCAGCCGCCGTATTCCCAGCAATTGGCAGACGGAAGGTACGATGTTTATGTCCGGGCTTACGATAAAGCAGGAAACTATTATCAAGCAGAGAGCAGGCTTACTATAACCAAGCCGATTTTTGAATTTTTGAGCCCGAGTGGTTTGAGTGTCAACGGTTTTACCTTGGGCTGGGCCTACACGGTTGTCTTGGGATTGCTATTTCTCGCGCTATTCGGATATTTCGGCTATAAGGCATGGACTTGGCATCGGTTAATTGAAGAATCTTTGGAGCACGGACCGCATAAGCATCCTGTGGTAGCCGAAAAACTTGAAGAGTTAAAGAAAAAACAAAAAGAATACGGATCGTCCGGAGGCACTACAACAGCCCTTCTTACTCAGAATGATATCGACGGAAAAGAGCCGCCAGGCTCTATTGGCGGCACGGGTTTGATGATCTTGTTTGCCCTGGTAATATCTTTAGCGCTATTCGGACACGCGGTTAAGGCCCAGCAGAATGCGACTGGCAATGTTTCGGTTGAACCGCCCATAGTCACACTATTCCCCAAATCCATTTCCAATGACGAGATCTTTTATATCGGCGGCAGAGCCGGGGCTCCTAACGCCAAGGTTTATATCTATCTGCAGAATGTGGACACAGGCAGCGCTTTGAATGAGATAGCGGTAACAGATGTTAGTGGCGCTTGGTTCTACTCTTTCCCGCAATTTCTGACTGCCGGGCGTTACATTGTCTGGACCCAGCTTAAGGTGAGCGATGCCTTGAGTTCACCGAGCCCGCAAATGAACTTGGAAGTCGCGCCGACCGCGATCCAATTCGGCGGCAACCGTTTCAGCTATCAGGATCTGTATTTTGTGTTGCTTCTTATATTCCTCGCGGCTTTCTGCGCATTGCTCGCATTCATTATTTACCACAGCTACCACTTCAGAATTAAAAATAGGCGATTGTCTTTGGCTATAGCGGCAGCGGAGGAATCTATCCGCCGCGGCTTCTCTGTTTTGCGCCGGGATATTGAAGAAGAGCTTAGCGTTATCCGCAAGGTCAAGCTTAATAAGGAGCTCTCCACCGAAGAAAAAATACGCGAAGAAAAATTAACTAAGGATTTTGAAGACGTAAATCGCTATGTTGGTAAGGAAATCTGGGAAGTGGATAAGGAGGAAAAGGATTTGTGATGTGGTTCGCATCGAGGCGCCGGAATCCGGATATTGTGCCGCCTTATCACATAATATAAAGGCGATAAGTTATGTTGATTAACTCCGGTCAGAGAACTTTACACTGGACGAATCATGCTCATGCCAAAATGAGATTTTATGGTTTGTCGGAGGCGCGCGTGCGCAGAATTCTTCATTCTCCGAAGAGGGTGGAAGAGGGAATTGCTCCGAAAACAATCGCAGTGATGCAGTCTGCTGGCAGCACAAAACATCCTTACGAACTTTGGACCATGGTCCAGGATATCGGTAAAAAGCGCAAAGTAATAAGTGCCTGGCGCTATCCCGGAGTTACAAAGCCGAGAAGCGAGGCCGTAATCGAAGGGATAAAGAATGCCTATAGCGAATATATGCGGTCGCATGATTAGGCCATGCCTAAATTTGCTATAATAATCTTAATATTTATCGCAGTCGGCGCGATTATCGCCGCTATTTTCACTGTCGCAATATCAAGAAAAAATTATTTTTTTTCAAATATTCCCATAGCAAATAATCAAATATCAGAAAACATGATTTTAACGAGCCCGTCTTTCAATAACGATGCCGATATCCCGACAAAATTTACTTGTGACGGCGGAGATATAAATCCGGAGTTGCACGTTCAAAACGTACCGGAGGAAGCCAAAAGTTTAGCTCTTATAATGGATGACCCTGATGCAACGCGTGGCCGATCGTTTACGCATTGGCTTGTTTGGAACATAAACCCGGAGACCACTTTAATTAAGCAGGAAAGCGTGCCGCCTGGAAGCGTGGAGGGGAAGAACGATTTTCCGGCTGTGGGATATGGCGGCCCTTGTCCTCCGCAAGGCTCTGCCCCTCATCATTATCATTTCAAACTCTATGCTTTGGACGAGATGCTTGATTTGCCGTCTGGTTCAAGCAAGAGTCTTTTGGAGGCGGAAATAGACAAACACCTTATAACCCAAGCGGAACTTGTGGGATTATACGGAAGATAAATTGATAGCGGTAAAAATGTTAGAATAAATGAAATCATAAAATATCATGAATAGAACGGCGGAGATAATCTTAAGGTGGGGTTTGGCATTCACATTTTTTTATGCCGCCATAGCCGGCCTTTTGAACCCCAATGATTGGATAGGTTATCTCCCGGGATTTTTGACCGCAACGTTTCCTGCCGGGCTGGTTCTTGCGGTTTTTTCTGTTTACGAAATCATCTTGGCGGTGCTGCTTTTCGCGGGGAGAAAACTCCGCTGGGCCTCGCTTTTGTCGGCGCTTACTTTCGCAGGCATTGTTATCTCCAATATCGGCATTTTAGAGATAACCTTTCGTGACGTAGGGCTTATGATGGCAGCCCTCGCGTTATACGAGTTGGTTAAAAATAATAAAAATACCAAAGCGGAGGAAGAATTATGAAGCGCTGGCTTAAGGTAATATTTTTGACGGCAGGTCCGCTTTTTTGTTTTTGGTCTGCGTATCCGGTTTATGCTCATGAGAATTATGTTTTGACAAAGGAACAAATTAGCGCCGGAATGTCCGATTGGAGTATTAATGTCTGGGATGCCTTAAGGGACTCTCATAATTTGGCTATATCTTTGGAAGTTGGAGCAGGAATACTCGCCGTATTCGTATTATATTTTTTATTTGATAGGTCACGCTGGGGGGTCGCTCTCGACGGGAAAATCAGAGTTCTTGAGCCGTTAGGTGAGTGGCTCGTACGTTTCGCGGTCGGCGCCTCTCTAATCTACTCGGCAGCCACGCATGTTTTTTTAGGTCCGGAAATTCCTCTTGCTTCAATACCGGGCGGGCAAATCTGGGAATGGGTTCTGTATGTCGTAGGCGCGCTTCTTATTCTTGGACTTTTTTCCCGTGTGGCAGGAGCCGTTTCTCTGCTGATAATTTCCCTCGCTACGATAATTTACCGCGATTATATGCTTACCTATTTCAATTATTTTGGTGAGTTTGCCGCCCTTGTTTTATTCGGCTCGTATGTTTTTTCTCTTGACCGCTTGAGAGCTGCCGGGAAAAATATTTCCCGCAGAATTAAGGACTACGAAACAGCCATCTTGCGGATAACTTACGGAGTTTCCGTCTTATACCCGGCTATTTCAATTAAGCTTCTCCACCCGATAATAATCGTCCAGATAGTTAACCAATATCACTTAAACCAGATCCACTGGCTTTTCCCGCAGGATCCGCTTTTGATTTCTCTGGGTACGGGACTTGCTCAAATTCTCGTGGGATTGTTGATTATAATCGGTTTTGAAACGCGTCTCGCATCTTTCGCCACGCTTATTCTTTATATGATGTCAATTTTATATTTTAAGGAAACAGTTTGGCCGCATTATATATTGCTGGCGCTCGCATTATATTTTGTTATCAACGACGGCGGTGGTTTGACTCTGGATGCGAAGCTGAAACGTAAATCTTTTCCGGCTAATTAGGCTTGCCAAGCATCTCCATATAGGCGAAACTGAAGCTATGCATATTCTTCGCACGAGATTCAAGAAGGAGATCGTTTCCGAATTTTTACCGCCTTTTCGGAGAGCGGATTGGAAACATGGCAGGATTATTATTTTCTGTTCAGGAATGCCATCCGTTCCGGCAAAAGGCGGGTTACTGGAATTTTGGTCCAAGAAAGGATACTGGGTGTTTTTGCCGCGTTATCGCGGTACCTGGGAAAGTGGGGGGAAATTTTTGCGTGTTTCGCCGGAGAAGGATATTATGGACGTCATAGACGGTCTTAGTAGTGGCATAAAAGATCTATGGGGTGGTCCTGGTGGTGGCAAGATTTATCGTCTGCATCCGAGGAAAATATTTATAATCGGCGGCAGTTTTGGCGGTCCGGCGGCGATACTCTGCTCGCGGGATAAGAGAGTGGTAAAGAGCGTTGCTATCTCGCCGGTCATAGATTGGCGGGTAGATAGTAAAATTGAGCCGATGGGCATGCTTTCCAGGTTCACGCGCTCCGCATTCGGCGAGGCTTATCGTTTTTCGCAGAGCGATTGGAAGAGGTTGAGCGGTGGCAAGTTTTATAGTCCGGCAGAACATACCCGGGAAATAGACGGCAAAAAGATATTTATTATTCAAGCTAAAGACGACAAATATGTTTTTTGGCAACCGGCAAGAAAATTTGCTAAATATACGGGTGCTAAACTTTTGCTCCTTAAAAAAGGCGGCCATCTATCGTTGGACATCACGATGCAGCCAAGATTTTATAAACTAATCAGGAAGTTTATGAGGTCATGAAAGTAGTTTCTTGGAATGTTAACGGATTGAGGTCCGTGCGGCGTAAGGGGCACGAGGATTTTCTTAAAGAATTCGGTGCAGATTTCGTTTGTCTGCAGGAAATAAAGGCGCAAAAAGAATATATGAACGAGGGTCTATTCGCCGAGGCGTCGACGCACTGTTATTTTAACGATGCCGACAAAAAAGGTTATAGCGGCGTTGCTATCTATACGAAACGCAAGCCGATAAAGATGTGGCAAGATATTGGGCACAAACGATTTGATAGCGAAGGGAGATTTTTGCGCCTGGATTATGATGATTTTACCCTTATAAATATCTATATCCCACACGGAGGGAGAGATAAAGAGAACTTAGCTTATAAATTGGAGGTCTACGATTGTTTACTTCGTTATCTTAAAGATATCCAGGAAAACAACATTATAATGGTCGGAGATTTTAATATCGCGCACGATGAAATCGATTTGGCTCGTCCCAAAGACAATCATGACAATATTATGTTTACGCGGGAAGAGAGGGCGCAGATAGACAAATTATTAGGATTTGGTTTCCTGGACACATTCAGGGAGATTTATAAAGATGGAGGCCACTTTACTTGGTGGCCCTACCGCCTTGATCTACGCGAGAGAAATATAGGTTGGAGGATAGATTATATTTTTGTTTCACGATCAATCGCGGACAATTTGCGGGAAGTAGCTATTTTGAAAAATACGGCCGGTTCCGATCATTGCCCGATTACTGCGAAGTTAGTAATATAAATCCATGAAACTCTCAATCGGCATCGTTGGTCTGCCGAATGTCGGCAAGTCCACGCTGTTCAAAATTTTGACGAAGCAGGATATAAACATCGCGAATTATCCTTTCGCGACCATAGACCCGAACGTGGGCGTAGTTCCTGTTCCTGACGAACGGCTCGCGAAACTCGCCGAGATGAGCCATTCCAAAAAAATTCTGCCGGCCGTGGTGGAATTTTACGATATTGCCGGGCTAGTAAAGGGAGCGAACAAAGGCGAGGGATTGGGAAATCAATTTCTCGCGAACATCCGTGAGACACAGGCGATAGTTGTGGTTTTGCGGACATTTGAGAACTCTGAAATAATACACGTGGAAAATTCCGTGGATCCGATGAGAGACCTGGAAATAATAAATTCCGAACTTGCGTTGAAAGATCTGGAAACCGTAGATAAAAGATTGCAGAAACTGGAAGGGGAGGCAAGAACAGGAGACAAGAAAGCCGTAAGGAACCTTGAAATTCTTAAAGCTGTTAAGGAGGAACTAAACAAAGGTAATTTAACAATTAAATTCGCCGACGAAGAGATAATGAAAGAATTGCAACTTTTAACGGGGAAAAAACAACTATATTTATTGAATGGGCCGGCGGAAGGAGCAACGAAGCAGTTGCTGGACAAGATAAAATCCCTCGGCGGCGATTATTTGGCCTCGGATCTCGGTAACACCAACGTGATTCCGGAATTAATTAAGGAGGCCTACAAGGTGTTGGGATTGATAAGCTTTCTTACGACAGGCGAAGACGAAACGCGCGCTTGGACTATACAAGATGGCGCTAAAGCCCCGCAGGCCGCCGGAGTTATTCACACGGATTTCGAAAAGAATTTTATCCGCGCCGAGGTGGTCAATTGGCAAAAATTATTGGAAGCCGGCAGCTGGGTTAATGCCAAACAGAAGGGATTGATAAAATTGGAAGGCAAGGATTATGTTATTCAGGACGGAGACGTGGTCGTTGTAAGGCATGGATAAATATTTTTGATAATGGCGATTGACTTACGTGCACGACCAATTCTATACTCAGTCTAGATATTACTGTTGGAAAAGGGGTGTTATATGTTTGAGGCCGTCCTTATCTATATCGATATAATAATCGGTATCGGGGTACTAATTATTCTTTGTAACAGATTGATTCTGTGGCCAGAAGCAGAGCTTCCTAATTGGGATACCGAGGGTAGGAAGTTGTTGAAAACAACATTTGACGAGGTGTGGTTTCTTGCGTGTCGCAAGAAGCAGATATCCTGCAAGAAGCCAAAGGCTGTAACCTTACAGAATTATCGCCTCCAATATAATTCTTTAGCAGAAGCCCATCAGAAATATATAATATTTATGAGGGCTTTTCTCACCGTTAAGACGGCACAGGATAGGCAATTCGTTATTGGTCACGAAATCGGTCATATTGTTCTGGGACACGTTGATATTCCCGACAAACTAAAAGATAAAGAACTATGCGAACGCGAGGCCTATTTATTTTCCGCCAGTTTATTTGATAATGGTTTAGAATTACTTAGGAATGAAATGCATAGAATTGATGAACGACGCAGACTTCGTCTTTATCGTTTGTCTTTTGGGAGGTATTTTGTCGGGGGAATATATAAGAAGGCACTACGTCGCGCAATCTCTATAATGGCTACGCAGTAAACCTTAACCCCGTTTTTCCAGCGCCGACCCCAGTGTTTCGTCGTCGGCGAATTCAATTTCGCCGCCGGTAGGTAAGCCGCGACCCAAGCGGCTTATTTTTTTAGAGAAAGGTTCAAGTTCTTTGGTTATGAGCGAGGCGTGGAAATCGCCTAAGCTCGTGGGATTGAAGGCAAGAACTATTTCCTCCGCTTTCTTGCCGGGCAATTCTTTTTCTATGAAACTTTTCAGGTTCTGCAGGCGAAGTTTTTGCCAGTCGTTCATAAGTCCGGTTTTGGGAATTTCGCCCAGGATCAAATAACGGCCTGTAAATTTCCCCGTGTTTTCCAGCGAGATAAGGTCGGTTTCTTTTTCAACAATAACTATAATGCTTTGCTTGCGCGCTGGATTTCTGCAGATATCGCAGAGGCCATCTTTGTTTTGGTGGACAAAAAAACAGCGCTCGCATGTTTTTATCTGCCGCAGGTCGTCAACGCTTTTCGCCAAGCCGCGTATGTTCTGTTCGCCTCGGCCTACAAGATAAAAAGCGAGCCGCATGGCTTGGCGCGGTCCGATGGATGGCAATTCGCTTAGTTCGTCCGCGAGATTTTTAATAGCCTCCGGCAGTTTCATTGTTATGTATTCTGTCTATATTTTTGAAAGATACGCGTTCGGCATCAAATCTTAGGTTAACGCTGCCAATCGGACCGTTTCTGTGCTTGGCGATATTGATTTGCGCCATATTCTGTTCTTCAATAGGCACGTCAATTCTGTCGCGGTCTTTGCGGTAGATGAACATAACAACGTCGGCGTCTTGTTCAATACTTCCGGATTCCCTGAGGTCCGACAGTTTCGGGACTTTGTTATCGCGCTGATCCACGGCCCGGGAAAGCTGGGAAACGGCGAGAACGGGGACTTTGAGTTCGCGAGCAAGAGCTTTCAGGCTCCGGGAAATTTCCGTGACCTGGGCTACCATATTATCGCTTGAGGTTCTTGGACGGATAAGCTGGAGATAGTCAACGATAAGAAGTCCCAACCCGTGCTCAACCTGAAGGCGCCTGGCCATTGAACGCATCTGCATTATATTCAAAGATGGCGTGTCGTCTATAAAGATCGCCGTATTGGAAAGCTTGTCCAGGGAATTCTGGATCATGGAAAATTCCGTATCGTCGGCTATCCTCCCGGTTAATATTTTCCAGAGAGGTACTTGCGATTCTGCCGAAATAATTCTGTCTATTACTTGTTCCCGCGACATTTCCAAAGAAAATATGCCTACAGGCAGGCCGCTTTTTATAGCCGCGTTGCGGGCTATGTCCAATACCAGAGAGGTTTTCCCCAAAGACGGCCTCGCGCCAAGGACAACGAGTTCCGATTTCTGCAAGCCGCCCAGGATATTATCCAGTTCGTTGAATCCCGTGGGAATGCCGCGAATCTTGCCTCCGCCGCGATGCAAGGTCTCTATTCTTTCATAGGCAGTTTTCAATTCTTCTTTGAGATTCACAAAATTTTGCGGCAGAGATTTTTGCGAGATGGACAGGATTTTTTGCTCAATGTTATCCAGTATATCTTCCATTTCGCCTGATGGGCTGAAAACATCTTCGGTAATCTCTGCTGAGGCCCGGATAAGATCGCGCAGAACTTTTTTATCTTTTACAGTTTTGGCGTAATCGGTGATGTTTGAAGCGGTGGCCACCTGGTTGGTGAGATCCGCTATATACGAGGAGCCACCGATTTCTTTCAACAGCTCTTGTTCTTTAAGGCGGCTACTGACTGTGAGAAGGTCTATCGGCTGATGTTTTTCGTAAAGCTCCATGATGATGCTGAAAATCTTTTCATGTTTCGGGTCGTAGAAATCGGACGGTGTTAAAATATCCGCTACGCGGAAGATTGCGTTTTTGTCTATTAAAATTCCGCCCAAGACGGCCTGCTCGGCTTCAAGGTTCTGCGGCGGGAGTTTTAGATTTGATTTTTTGGCCATAAGAACGGTCCCTTAGGAGTATCCTCAATTACGTATCCTAAACTATCTATTTCTTTTCTCAAGGCGTCGGACTGGACAAACTGTTTATTAACTCTGAACGTTTCACGCTCGGAGGCCAATTGCCAGGCTTTTGCAGGAATTTCCGGTGACTTAAAAGAGAATCCCAGAGCCGCGAATTTTCCCTTGAGGTATTTCGCCAGTGATTTGGCGGTATCGGGCTCTATGGTCCAAATCTTGGGTTGGAGTTCCAGTATGGCATTGAATATATGGGCAATAGCTGTCGGAGTATTGATATCGTCGGCAAGGGCCGATGCGAATGCGATATCAGTTTTCTTTTCAATAGGATTATCGCCCCTAGGCGAATCTTCCGAAATATTTTTTGAGGAGAATTCCAACCCGGCCAAGAATTTTTGTGTACCGTCTATGGCAGACTTTGCCTGCCTGGCGCTTTCATCGGAGTAATCAATAGGGGAGCGGTAGTGGTGCGTGAGCGTTATCCAGCGCAAAACATCGGGTGGATATTTTTTTAAGAAATCACGGATAGTTATAAAATTTCCCAAACTTTTGGACATTTTCTTACCTTCAACGAGCAGGACTCCGGTGTGTATCCACAGTTTCACAAATGGCTTCAAGCCCGATGCCGATTCTTGCTGGGCCATTTCTGCTTCGTGATGGGGGAAAACCAGGTCCACGCCGCCACCGTGGATATCATATTGCGGGCCGAAATATTTTTCCGTTATCGCCGTGTCTTCAATGTGCCAGCCGGGCCTGCCGTCTCCGAGATTTTTTTCCGGCCAAACCGGTTCATTCGGTTTGGAAAACTTCCAAAGACAGAAATCCCCTTTGTTGCGCTTATTGATAGATTCGTCGATCCGAGACAGGGCATCCTCTGCTTGTGTAGCCGTTCTGCCCGAGAGCTTTCCGTACTCTTTATCTTTAGAAATATCAAAGTACCAGCCATCGCCGTCTATCTTATAGGCGAAGCCTTTTTCGATGAGTCGTTCAACCTGGGAAATAATCTGAGGGATAAACTTTGTGGCCGGGGCGTAATTGGTTATAGCGTCTACTCCCAGCGTTTCCATATCCTCCAGATATTTTTCGGTAAAAAATTTAGAAAGCTCTTCGGCCGTTTTATTTTCTTCCGCCGCGCGTTTGATTATTTTGTCGTCAACGTCGGTTATGTTCTGAAGATACTCCACTTCGTATCCCTGCGAGCGCAAATATTTCGCTAAAAAATCAAAAAATATGTAAGTTCGAGCGTGGCCGATATGAGCGTAGTCGTAGACTGTTGGGCCGCAGACAAAAACCTTCAGCGGTTTGCCAGCTTGCGGTTCCGGCAGCGGTTCTTTTTTGCGTGTGAGAGTGTTATAAATTTTAATCATTTTTAGGGGTGTAGATAGAATGCTATACCAATAATGGCATAAGCGGCAACCAGTTGCAGTCCTTCCAGCCAGTTGCTTTCACCGTCGGCGACTACGAGATTTACCAAGATGATGGAAAGTACAATAGAAACCAGTTCAAAAAGATTAAAGATAATGCTCATTTGAGTCGTGAAGAAGAGACTGACGATTACAAGGAACGGCGCGACGAACATTATGATTTGCGTTGCTGAACCGATGGCCACCTGCAGAGCCAGATCCATTCTGTTTTTCATAGCCATGGTGATGGCAGAGGTGTGTTCAGCGGCGTTGCCGATAATGGCCACGAAGATTACGCCGATAAACAGTTCCGTCCAGCCAAATGTTTTAACCATGGGCTCTATGGAATTTACGAGCAATTCGCTTACCCAGGAAACAGCCAAAGTCGCGAATAGAAGAATAAGCACGCTTTTTTTATTGCTCCAGCGGGGTTCAAGTTTTACCTCTTCTTCGGTGTAAAGATGTTTGTGGGTAAAAAGAGAGAACCACAATCCCGAGGCGTAGAGAGTGATAATAAGTATAGCCACGAAGATGCTTAGCTCTTCAACCGTGTTTACGCTCAACCCCTGGGCCGTTTGTGAAAATATTGCCGGTATAGTGAGTGCTATTGCGGCTAAGAACAAAGCAGAGCCGCTCGCCATTGCTGCGGTTCTGTTAAATTCCTGTTTCTTGTGCCGCAGGCCGCCAAGGAACATCGCTGTTCCGAGTACGAGTAATAAGTTTCCGATAACAGAACCAGTGATAGAAGCCCTGACAACTTCTATAAGTCCTGCTTTGATCGCAAGAATGCCGATAATAAGTTCCACGGCGTTGCCGAAAGTAGCGTTCAAAAGTCCGCCCCAGGCCGGTCCCGTGCGCGCGGATAATTCTTCCGTGGCCTCGCCTATGTATTTAGCGAGGGGTATGATAGCTATCGCCGACAAGAAGAAAATATATATCGGCGGCATTCCGAAAAATTGTCCGATGACGGTCAGGGGGACGAATGCAAGTAAGGCAAGGAAGAACTTGTCCATCTTTAAAGTTTGCCTTTATAACCAGCCCCTCTTTTTGAAATATATTACAAGAGAAATCATCGCCGCCGCCATAAATCCGAAAACTATCCAGAAAGCGTTGGGGGTATTTATTAGCGGCGTGTCTTTGGTGTTCATGCTGAAGATAGCCGCTATGAGCATAAAAGGGAATGTTAAGAATGAGAGAGTGGTAAAGGTTTGCATTACCGCATTTATTTTCAAGTCCATCAGCTGATTATTGGTGTCTTCAAAGTCGGAAATTGTCTCGCGATAGTCGTCGGTGTGGCCGATTATCTTCAGATGGTCGCCGACCAGGTCGTTCAGATAAACTTCGGAATCCGCTCCCCAGAAATATTTTCCGCGCTGGGCGAAAGAGCGGAGGAGCGAGCCCTGGTGGCGGACGATAATTCTGTATTCAGAAATGTCGCGTTTGAGCCGCGAAACCATTTTCAAAACCTCTTTCTCTTTATCTTTAAACAATTCTTTGCTTACTATTTCAACTTTTTCTCCCACATGGCGCAACTGCCGTTCTTCGAAATCCATGAGAGCGCTTATGATTTTATAAATCAGTTTGTAGGAATTGGCCTCAGATTTTGTTTTGAGGTCGGAAAGAGCTTCAAGTTTTTCATAATGGACGGTAATGATTGCATTTTTGGTTATAATAAAATCTATTTCCGTTCTGTGGGAAGTTTGTTCTTCTTTGTCGTAAATAGGGAAATAATAGATCAGATAAAGATAGTGGCCATAATCCTCAACTCGCGCGCGCGCCGACGGTCCCTTCAATTCTTCCAAAATAACCGGATGGATGCGGAAATTTTTTTTGAGCCAGTTCAGGTCTGTTTTGGTGGGGCGGAAAATATCGGTCCATGTTGCGCCGGATTTTTTCTGATTATTTTTAGGCATAGTGTAATTATAGCAAAGCGAGGCTAATTATATAAAAAACCTCCATAAGTGCCTTACGTTTTGTTGTTTATTGGCAATCGCTTGACATGATTGCCAATAGGTTTATAATAACGGTAATGTTAAACGAGAGGACATCGGAAATCTTGGAAGCCCTGGTACAGGATTTTATTAATACCGGCGAGCCGATAAGTTCCGGCTGGCTTTACGACCACTACGATTTCGGCATCAAGCCGGCAATGATACGCCTGGAGCTGGAGCAGTTGTTCAACGATGGTTTTTTGGAACAGCCGCACCATGCTGCCGGGAGAATTCCGAGCAATAAGGGTTATGATTTTTTTGCCAAAAAAGTTCTTGCCGAAGAAGATGGCAGTACGGGTGCCTTTGAACAGTCATTAAGAAATTTTTTGGGTAATGGCAACTGGCCGGATTTGGTGGGGGAAATGTCCGCCGGACTTAAGCTTTTGAGCGTGGCAAATTCCGCTGCCGAACACGGATCTTTTAAAGAAGGATTGGATAATTTAATAGAGAACTTGGAGTGGGAATCGCCAGAAGAACTTAAGTCGGTGGTGAAAGATTTTGTGGAGATAGATGAACGTCTCAATCATTTGGGTAAAGAAATTTTTAATTTAAATTCCCCATCAGTTTTTATAGGAAAGAAAAGTCCCGTTACGAAAAGCGAATGTCTTTCTGTCGTAATGGGAAGCTATGATTCCGGCAAAGGGAAGGTCGCCCTGTTTGCCATAGGTCCGAAGAGGATGAACTATAAGAAAACTTTAAAAACTTTCAAAAATTTGAAAAATGGAAGAAATAATAAAAAATAATAATAACGGTTCTGTTAATGAACCCGCTGGCGATGCCGAGGCCGGTGAATTAAACGAAAAGCTGACCAAGGCCGAAAAAGAAAGAGGGGAATATCTTGCCGGTTGGCAGAGAGCCAAGGCCGACTTCATAAATTATAAAAAGGAGGAAATAAAGCGGCTGGAAGATGTGGCTCGGTATAGCGGAGAGGCGATGATAAAAGAGCTTATATCGGTGCTGGACAGTTTTGACTTGGGGTTGAGGGCCTTGGAGAAGGCCGGTTCCGTAGAGAAAGGAATTTATATGATACGGGCGCAGATAGAAGATATTTTAAAAAAGCACGGCGTAGAGAAGATTACCGTTAAGCCGGGAGAAGAATTTGATCCGGCATTCGCCGAAGCGGTAGCGGAAGCTGATCCGCCAGCTGGCGGAGACAAGCGGCCGGGTATCATTCTTGAGGAAATAGAATCGGGTTATAAGTTGTATGATAAAATAATAAGACCAGTGAGGGTGAAAATATCAAGTACTAAATAAAGCCATGAGTATTATTGATGATATAAAGTCAGCAGCAGAAGTTCTTCGTAAAGCAGACAATATAGAACTCTATCAAAAATTACTAACAGCACAGAAACAAGCGTTAGAAATTATGGAGGAGAATAGAAATCTAAAAGAAGAGAATCGTAATCTACTAAAGAAAATCAAGATAAAAGGGGATATGTATCTACGTAACGATGCATATTGGGGTAGTAAAGACGGGAAAGAAGAAGGACCATTCTGTACAAGATGTCTCAACGTGGAATCTATCCCAGTCTTACTTCATCAACAAGGAAACCCAGCATATTATCAATGCCCAAACTGTAAATCCTCGATTAAGGCAAGACCAGAATTAGATCAACCAATAGTAGCTAAAAAATTTAATCCATTTAATAACGGATATGATTTATAAAGTAAATAAATAATTATTTAAAACCATGCCAAAAATTTTAGGAATAGACTTAGGAACAACAAATTCGGCAGCCGCAGTTGTTGAGGGTGGCGAGCCGCGCATTTTAGAGAACACCGAAGGCAACCGCACGACGCCGTCCATTGTTACCGTTAATAAAGGGGGCGAGCGTTTAGTGGGTTTGCTCGCCAAGCGGCAGGCGGTTACGAATCCAAAGAACACCATCTTTTCCGTAAAGCGCCTGATGGGCCGCAAGTTTTCCGACCCGGAAGTTCAGAGAGATAAGGCTTGGTTGTCGTACGATATCCAGGCGAGCGCCTCCGGAGGCGTGGAAGTGAAAATGGGGGACAAATGGTATTCTCCCGAAGAAATTTCCGCTTTTATTCTCGGCAAGCTGAAAGCCGATGCCGAGGCGAAACTGGGTGAGAAAATAGAGGAAGCGGTTATCACGGTTCCTGCTTATTTTGACGACTCGCAAAGACAGTCAACGAAAAATGCCGGCGAGATAGCCGGGCTTAAGGTTCGCAGAATTTTGAACGAGCCGACGGCAGCGGCTTTGGCCTACGGAATGAATAAGCAGAAGAACGAAAAGATAGTTGTTTACGACTTCGGCGGCGGAACTTTTGATATTTCCGTTTTGGAGGTTGGCGACGACACGGTTGAGGTTAAATCAACCGGCGGCGACACGCACTTGGGCGGAGACGATTTTGACAAGAAAATTCAGGAATATCTTGTCGCAGAATATAAGAAACAGGAGGGAATAGATATTTCCAAAGACCCGCTTGCCCTTCAGCGACTTAAAGAAGCCGCGGAGCGAGCCAAGCACGAGCTTTCTACTACTACCGAGACCGAAGTTAATCTTCCTTATATAACTTCGGATGCTTCCGGCCCGAAACATTTTTTGATAAAACTCACGCGAGCGAAGCTGGAGAGCTTGGTCCAAGAATATATTGACCACTCCATAGAGCTGACGCGTGAAACCGTTACCGCCACGGCGCCGAAAGGAGCAGGATTCAAACTTGCGGAAATCAACGAGGTGATTATGGTCGGCGGACAAACGAGGATGCCGGCAATCGTTGAGGCTGTAAAAAAACTTTTCGGCAAAGACCCGCACCAGGGAATTAATCCGGACGAAGTAGTTGCGGTTGGCGCGGCAATCCAGGCCGGAATTTTGCAGGGTGACGTTAAAGACATTTTGCTTTTGGACGTTACGCCGCTTACTTTGAGCATTGAAACTATGGGAGCCGTAGCTACACCGATGATTCAGAAAAATACGACGGTGCCGACGGCGAAGACACAAGTATTTTCCACAGCCGCCGACAATCAAACCTCGGTTGAAATCCACGTGATGCAGGGTGAGAGGCCGATGGCCGCGGACAATAAAACTCTCGCCAAGTTCATGCTAGAAGGCATTCCGCCTTCTCCGCGCGGCGTACCGCAGGTTGAGGTGTCTTTTGATATAGACGCGAACGGGATTCTTAATGTTTCGGCCAAAGATAAGGCGAGCGGAAAATCGCAATCGGTAAAGATAGAAGCGTCAACCAATTTATCTAAAGATGAAATCGAAAAATTAAAGAAAGAGGCGGCCGAGCACGCATCGGAAGACATGAAAAAGAAAGAGCTTGTTGAGGCGCGCAACCAGGCCGAAGCGACAATATATTTGGCGGAAAAATCCATAAAAGACGCCGGCGATAAAATAGGAGAAGACGTTAAGTCGGCTATTAATGCCAAGGTGGAAGATCTAAAGAAGGTTAAAGATGGCAGCGATGCCGATGCTATAAAATCCGCGCTCGCAAATCTCTCTGCGGAAATTCAGAAAATAGGCCAAACAATGTATAATAAACAGGAAGAGAAGAAAGAAGGTAATGAAGGCGGTGCCACAGGTGGCGAGCCAAAGCAGGAATAAAAATAAAAGCACAATAAATCTGGATGGACGGCAAGATACCAAGTCAGAACCTAATCAGGCAAGTTAATATCGAATCTCCGGTAAGGCAGCCGAGTTTTTATAAGCCGCTTGTTTTTGATGTTATAACGGCTTTATCTGCCTTCGGGTTGGGTTACGAATACCTGCAATATCTTTTGGGGCAAACCGATATAACTATCCTTGTTCTCACCGCCGGAATTTTCTCCGTTCTCTCTACGCTGCAGATTTTCTTTACAAAAAGCCTGAATAGGATCTTCCTTTTTGCCATTATTGATGCGCTCGCTATCACTTCACTTTTCTATTTTTCCGGATATGATTTGAAGATTCTGGCCGCCGCCGCTTTCGCTTTTATAGTTTTTTTCTTTTGGGGAGGAGTTCTCGGGCGCATGGAATTGGAGAATACATTGGAGATAGGTTTCTTCAAAACATCCGGGCAGATTTTGAAAAAACTAACGACGGCCATCGCCATTGTTCTCGTTCTCGTATATCTGCCTCGCCTCAGCGATAATAGCGCAGCCTTCTTGTCTAAGACGTCTTTCCAGTCGATTTTCGATAAGACCGCTGTTTTTCTGAATAATTTTTATCCGCAAGTTGATTTTACTTCATCGCTGCAGAAAGTATCGGATGGATTTGCTGAGCTTGAGCTGCAAAACAATGCCACTTTTCAGGGTTTATCGCAGGCAGATAAAAATACTATTATTACTCAGACCTCCCAGCAGATAATCGATAATCTAAGTAAACAATTGGGAACGGCGATCTCCGCTAGCGATACCGTAAGCAACGTATTTTATGATTTTATAATAAACCTTATCGGTAAGTGGAAGGATGGCAATCGAACTTGGTTTTTGGTAGGATGGGTACTCGTCGTATTCTTTATTGTCCGCAGCATAGGCATTATTTTCTACTGGATTATCGGGTTTATTGCCTTTATCTTATATCAAATACTTTTATCCAGCGGATTTATCCATATTCTCGGAGAAACCAGGACTCATGAGATATTAGAGTTCTGAGAGATTAGTTTCGTCGGTGCGTGGATCTTCATAAAAAATGGCAAAAGACTATTATAAAATTTTGGGTATTTCTAAAGGCGCTTCCGCGGAGGAAGTTAAAAAGGCATATAGGAAATTAGCCCACCAGCACCATCCTGATAAAGCCGGCGGCGATGAAACAAAATTCAAGGAAATAAACGAAGCATATCAGGTTTTGTCAGACGCGACTAAACGCGCGCAGTACGATCGTTTCGGTACTGCCGAACCTTTCGGTTCCGCTCAAGGCGGGCAGCCTTGGGGCGGGTTTTACGGTCAGCAGGATTGGGGCGATTTCGGGTTTTCAAATGGCGGGCAGGGTTTTGGCGATATGGGCGATGTGAACGACATCTTTGAAAGTTTCTTTGAAGGATTGGGAATGAGGCCGCATCGCCGCACTTACGACAAAGGAGCTGATTTGGAGATTACAGAGTTAATCACACTGGAAGAAGCTTTTCACGGTGTCATTAAAGAGTTGAAGATCAAAACTTTGGTCCGCTGTGAACACTGTAAAGGCCAGGGCGCGGACGCCTCTGCCGGGTTTACTAAATGTTCAACCTGTAACGGTCAGGGCGAGATTAAAGAACAAAGGCGGACATTCTTCGGCAGTTTTTCCCAGGTAAAAGTTTGCGACAAATGCCGCGGTTCAGGGCAGATTCCCAACAAAGTTTGTAATTTCTGCAAGGGGAGCGGCCGCATCACGTCCGAACGGCAAATTAAAGTAGAGATTCTTCCCGGAGTTGAAGACGGCCAGCTTATTAAAATAAAAGGCGCGGGAGAGGCGGGTGAGAAGGGAACCGGTACCGGGGACCTCTATGTGAAGATAAGAGTAAGGCCGAGCACGGTATTCGAACGCCATGGGAGTGATCTGCTTGTGAAAAAGGAACTGAAGATTTTTGATCTGCTTCTCGGCAATAAGATTGAGATTCCAACTGTGAGCGGCGGTAAAATTCACTTGGAAGTTCCGGCGCATTTCAACCTGAAAGATAATCTGCGTGTTCCCGGGGAAGGAATGCCGCGATTCGGGAGTTATGGTAGGGGAGACCTGCTCGTGAATTTCATCATCAAGGCGCCAAAAAAACTGGACGGGAGGGCAAAAAAGATTTTGGAGGAATTAGAGGGGAAAGAATAAGATATGAGCCTGTTTTGTGGATTGTGATAGAATTTAGGAAGTAAAATATTTGCGGAGGTGATAGTATGGCAAAAATCGTGGACTTGTCTCCTAAAGAGAAAAGGGCGGCACGTTCTTTAGCTTGTGCCGTTGCTGTGGCTATTTGCAAAGATGAAAAAGCTACGGATGCCTTATTTTGTTCCACATTTCTTGCCCGATTATTGGAAAAGAGATTTTCTAATAGAAGGAATGAATTGCCGCATGGACGAAGTCTTAGGTCTCTAGTCGCTGAAGAACTGTCACAATTTGAAAAAAGGGAGAGGATTAAACTGACAAGGAACCATAGAAGGATTGTTGTCTCTGGTTTGGTGCGATTCTGTGCCGATCGTTCACTTGTAAAAAATAAGATAAGGGCTGCTAAATAAGCAGCCCCTTTAGTTGAAAAATCTCCTATATTTTGTAGAATGTGAATGAACCTGTTTTTATGCCCCCGTAGCTCATCCGCCAGCTGGCGGAGGTAGACCTGCCTGCCGGTAGGCAGGGCAACCCCCTTTTATGAATGACTTCATAAATCTGGTTCGCTCATTGAAAATGAAAATTGATTTAAGAAAGTTGTGTCCAGCGTGCCCCTGTAGCTCAGTCGGTAGAGCAGCTCCCTTTTAAGGAGATGGTCGCAGGTTCGATTCCTGCCGGGGGCACGCTGTACGGAACAAATCAGTTTTCATTTTCACTTCGCTGCCAGTTTTAAGGAGATGGTCGCAGTCCGCCAGCTGGCGGACGATTCCTGCCGGGGGCACAAGTGTGCAGTAAGTGTTTTTTGTAATATAATAACGCGATGAAATTTATTATCGGCATTGATGAGGTGGGCCGTGGTTCTCTTGCGGGGCCCGTGACCGTGGCAGTGGCTTGCATGCCTTGGAATTTGAAAATTATTAACCGTTCTTTGGGGAAATTAAGAGATTCTAAAAAACTTACCGCGAAACAGCGAGAACGCTGGTTTAACTTCTTTAAGAATCATAACGGGATTAATTGTGCTCTGGCCCGCGTCTTCCCTCGGCAGATAGAAAAGATAAATATTTCGCAGGCGGCCAATCTTGCAGCCTTAAGGGCTTATAAGAAATTGAATTTCAAATTAAAAATTTCTAATGCCAAGATCTTTTTGGACGGGGGGTTGTTTTTGGGAAGGGGCGAACAGCCGAAAAACGCCAAAACCGTCATAAGGGGCGACGAAAAGATAAGAGCCGTATCTATTGCTTCAATAATAGCTAAAGTATCCCGCGACAGGGCCATGGTGCGGTTAGCGAGAGTTTATCCGCAATATGGATTTGATGTTAATAAGGGATATGGAACCAGAAAACATCTGAAAGCGATAAAGAAGCACGGTCCGAGCAAGGTTCATAGATTGACTTTTCTTAGGTTTTCTTAAAAATTTTTTGCCAGGGGTGCTAAGAATTTTTTTAGAAAACGTTAGACCCCGCCATCGGCGGGGTACTGGCTTGCTCCATGGGATTTATTATGCTACTATAAAATGGTCGTAACAAACAATAATATAATCCCGCCAAGGCGGGATGCTCAATTTCGCAGCCAATCACTGCGTTCTTGGGCAAAATTGGCATGGGTGGCGTACCAGTAAAACATCATTCAAAAGGAAAAGTTGGCCGCAGGCGTTCTCATTTGGCGTTAAAGAAACAGCGTCTTTTTGTTTGCAAGAACTGCGGTGCTCCGAAACCGTCTCACAGGGCTTGCAAGCATTGTGGCAAGACTTAACGTAAAATGGTTCTACGTTTCCCAGCTCTTTTCTAACCAATGGCAACAAGGCATTTAATCAGAACGGTAATCCTTCAGTCCCTCTACGAGTGGGATTTTTATAATCAAAAACACGACCTCGTTGCTATTTTGGACAGGAATCTGGCGGAATTTGCTCCCGGGATAGACGAACCGGAATTTGCCTGGAAAATACTTAAGGGAATGATAGATCATATTAAAGATATAGATAATGTTATCGTGAAGGCCGCCCCCGAATGGCCGCTGGATAAGATAGCCATCATAGACAGGAATATTTTGCGCATCGGGCTTTACGAGCTTTTATACGCTGACCAGAACGAGGTGCCTAAGAAAGTTGCCATTAACGAGGCCATAGAGCTTGCTAAAAATTATGGCGGACCAAATTCCGCACGTTTTATAAATGGAGTTTTGGGGACTATATATAAAGAGCTTGATGATAGCCATATGCAGGAACAAAGCATAAAAAAGGAATCAGCGGAAAAGTGATAGGAATAACAAGAAAATGTTAAAGATGAACCCTGGTGATCTAGAGAAAAACATCGGCGTAAGTTTCAACAACAAAGACCTGCTTACGGAATCTCTTACGCACCGCTCTTATTTGAATGAATATCCCAAGTGGCCTTTACCGCACAACGAACGTTTAGAGTTTTTGGGCGACGCGGTTTTGGAGTTGGTGGTTTCCGACGAGCTTTTCAAAAAATTTTCCAATTATCCCGAAGGGCAGCTTACCGTTCTCCGGGCCGCGCTCGTTAATTATCAAATACTCGCCAAAGTTGCCGAGGGTATCGGGCTGGAAAAATTCATACTTCTTTCTCGCGGGGAGAAAAAAGACACAGGCAAAGCCCGCGAAGTTATCTTGGCGAACGCGATAGAGGCGGTTATCGGCGCGATTTATCTTGACCGGGGTATAGACATTGTGAGCTCTTTTATTAAAAAATTCGTGATGACTAACTTGGAAATGGTTCTGAAAACCAAAAGTTATAAGGATTCCAAGAGCGAATTGCAGGAAATTGTACAGGAGAAGCTTAAGCTTACTCCGACTTACAGCGTTTTAGAGGAATCCGGTCCTGCGCACAAGCGAATATTCAAGATGGGGGCTTACTTCGGTGAAAAATTAGTTGCCGACGGTTCAGGCGCTTCTAAACAGGAAGCGGAACTGGAGGCGGCTAAAGCTGCGTTGAAGAAATATAAATAGAACATAAAATTAATGGATTTCTTTCTCGGTTTGTTCAGGGGTCGACTAAATCAAGGATATTTTTTCCTTGCATGGTTAATGCTTATACCTTTAGCGTTGCTGCTGTTAATTTTTCAGATTATCTTCGTAAATTTGAATCCCGCGCCTAGTTTTTTTGTTATATTGATATTTTTGGTCTCACTAGAAATTAGAAGACTTCATGATATAGGAAAAAGTAGCGTTTGGCTTTGTATGGCTTTATTGTTGGGACCAGCATCTTTCCTTTTAGCATTGATCCCAGGACAGAGGGGAGATAATAAATATGGACCAGAGCCCCCGGCGAAGATCGGATTAATAAACGCCACATTAAATCTGGATAAATCAAACCACATTGCCACACCCGGCGGAAAAGTACCCACTATAAAAAGTGGCAGGAAAATGGTTGCCTGGGTTTTGGTTTGTGGAATTTTAATTACTTTATCTGTTTTAACAGTCCATTATTTTATCAAGAAGCAGGATGCACTGAATGAATGGAGGTCTCAATACCGCTATATAATTTGTAAGGACGGTAACTGTATTTATGCAAATAAATATGCAATTGGACAGTACGGATGCGTATTTGCTGAAGAAGTAATGGGTGGAGGAATAATCAATAAATTATGCGGTGAATATAAAATAAATAATAATCCGCTTTACTATAATGGAAGTGCAGATTAAAAAGCCATGCCCCATTTTCTAAAAAAACTTGAGTTAAACGGTTTTAAATCATTTGCCGGGAAAACCACACTGGAATTCCCCGCGGGAATCACTGCGATCGTTGGTCCGAACGGCAGCGGCAAGTCCAACGTCGTGGATTCTATCCGTTGGCTTTTGGGCGAGCGAGATGCCAAAAATCTTCGCGGAGCGAAAGTTGAGGACTTGATTTTCGCCGGTACGGCAAAGAAAGCTAGGATGGGGCAGGCGCAGGCCAGCTTGCACTTTGAGAACGCCAATAATTTTTTCCCGGTGGACTTTTCCGAGGTTTCCGTGATGCGCGAGATACGCCGCGACGGCACAAGCCGTTATTTTTTGAATAAGGCGGAAATTCTACTCCGCGACCTCGTTGATTTTTTTGCCAAAGCGCGTCTTGGTTCGCGCGGACTTATTGTCATTACGCAAGGCAATAGCGACGTTTTTATTCAGGCCTCGCCCATGGCGCGAAGGGAAATGGTGGAAGAAATTCTCGGGCTTAGAGAATATCAGCTCAAAAAAAGCGACGCCGAGAGGCGGCTTAAGAACAGCCAGATAAATTTGGACAAAGCTCGGGCGCTTACTGAGGAAATATTGCCACACCTGCGTTCCTTAAAGCGGCAAACTTCCCGTTGGGAAAAACGCGGCTCGTTGGAAGAAGAGCTGAAAGGCCTGGAGAATATATTTTTCGGAACTCAATTCAAAGATATAAAGGAAAAACTCGGAGAGATCCAAAAAAGAATGAATGCGGAACGCGGTGAATTTGCCGTTCTGGAAAAAGAAAAAAAGTCTGCGGAAGTAAGGCAGGCGGAGGTGGAATCCAGCCAGCCGGAAGAAAGAAAAGATTTGGAAAAAATAAAAGCCCAAACCCAGCAATTATTGGAGAAAAAAAGCGTTTTACAAAAAGAGCTGGGTCGCATTGAGGGGCAAATGGAAATGGTGGAGAAGGCCGCAGTTTCCTCTCCCCAGGCTCATTCCACGGCAAAATTATTGGCCGTGCTTAAAAATATAAAAACGATTTTGGAAACGGGACTCAGGGGCGATATGGTGGAAATGCAAGAAGCGATAAGGAGTGCCACCGAAGAAATAGAAGATATTTTGTCCGATAGGGGCAAGGATTTACCTGGTAAGACGGCTCCCGATGCCGGCTTGAAGCCCCAGTTTGAAAAAATCAACCGCGACTTAAAATCTTTGGAGGTGGATATTTTGGACCTCAAGGCCAAAGAACAATTATTAGAGAAGAATCAGGAACAATTTTATCATTCCTTTAAGGCGGCCGTGGCTGGAGTTGAAGCAGCTAAAGACAAGATAGAAAAATGGGAGGCGAAGAACAGAGAAATATTATTTGAAAAGGAACGTCTCACAATGCGCCTGGAAGAAACTGCGCGCCAAGCGGTACAAGCGGGAAGAAAACCGGAAGAATTTAATGGTATTGATGTGTCTGGCGCAAATGCCAATGAGGACGCGTCTCAAATGGAAAGAAAGATTTTTAAACTCAGGGGTGATCTGGCGAGCATCGGCGAAATAGACGAGGCCTTAATGAAAGAGGCGCGCGATACGGAGACAAGATACGAATTTCTTAAGAAAGAATCGGAAGATTTAGATAAGGCAGTTAGAGATCTGCGTGTTCTTATAAAAGACCTGAACGAAAAGATCTCCATAGAATTTGAAACGGCGCTTGTAAAAATTAACGAAGAATTCGGAAAATTTTTTGAGACGATGTTCAGCGGCGGACACGCAAGATTAAAAATAGTTAAAAAAGAAGCGCGGAGTATCGTAGAGGACGATCTCGGAGATTCTAACGAGGGATTGCCGGATGTGGTAAAAATTGACGAAGAAGCTGCTGAAGATGACGGTGGCATTGAAATAGAGCTGCACCTGCCGCGTAAAAAGATAAATTCCTTAGAAATGCTTTCCGGAGGTGAAAGGAGTTTAGTGGGCATCGCGGCACTTTTTGCTCTTATTTCTGTAAGCCCGCCACCATTTTTGGTTTTAGATGAGATTGATGCGGCTCTTGATGAACGCAATGCCCGGCGGTTCGCGGAGATGCTTAAGACCTTTGCCAAAAAAACCCAATTCGTGGTTGTTACCCATAATCGCGCCACCATGGAAGCCGCCGACGTTCTTTATGGCGTGACTCTGAACGAAGACGGCACTTCAAAGATACTATCGCTTAAGCTCGGATAGCGGCTTGGCTTGCCCTGCGGCGGTTGGTTTATTAGAATTAACACAGAAATTTCATAAGGGGTGATGCCGTGAAAAGCAGATACCGCTGTCTCGTTTTGACCCTCTCCATTATTGTTGCATTTGGTACATGTTCTCTGGCCTTGGGAGCCAAGAAAAAAAGACAGGTTCGCATAAGAAGAGAAACGTTGCCGCAGGAAATTTTTAGAAATTATCCGGACCTGCGCGGTTCGGAAGATTCGTTGGAATTGGAGAATGCCGTAGCCGATGAGAATTTTCTGCTTAGAATTCCCAACCGTCACTGGCTTGAACGTGTTATAGGGGATAATTATTTAATCCCGGTTTCCAAAGGAAATAGAAATTTCTATTTGGACCAAGAATCATTTATGGACCGCGGTTATGGCGATAGGAAATATTTGGCGCCATTGGCACTGGCTTACTTGGAACAATTTTCGGAAACATATAATAGGAAGTTTTATCCAAACTCTTCTTTTCCGCATTTGAAGATAACCTCTCTCGTAAGAACTCAAGATTATCAGAATTATTTGGTCCATAAAAAGCATAATCGGAGTGCAGCATCGGGAGACGTACCGGAACACCGTTCCGTCCATCTTACGGGATATGCTTTTGATGTTTCCGTAAAAAAAATGACAAGGAGCCAGGCTCTCTGGTCGGCGGATTATTTTGGTAAAGATATTCTGAGCGGATTGATTTTGGGCGTATACGAAGCACGGGGAGGGGATTTTCATATAATGGTCGTACCCCAATGATACGAGCAGTCGCCAAGCGGCTGCTTTTTTATAAGTCTTGCCCAGGGTATAATTATCATATTAAGGACTTACATTTTTGATTTAATTATATGCCCAATAAACAGCGTAAAAACCCGAAAAAGTTCGATATAGAAACCCGGTACCTTGGTGAGCGAACAGACCTTAAAAAGCTGCAGGAAGGGATTAAGAAGTATAAGTTTCTGAATCGAGACCACCCTCTTGTTGTTCAGCTCTTGGAAGAACAATATGCGGTCCTCACAAAATTCGGAACGATAACCTTTTGGAACGTTGACAAGGTTTTGGCTAGGCAGTTTATAAAAGAAATTTCCCCATTCGTTAGGGCTATGAAGGCAACTTACGATTATTCCGATACCATAAAGGTGCATGTTGGCGCAGAATCAGAAAGGGTAAGCTTTGAAGAAGTTGACATCACGGAGTTGGATGTGGAAAAAATAAAAATTATCTCGTATGTTTCCGCTCAGTCGGTGGCCCTGGATCGCTACGAGGAAGAAATTAATGTGCGGCTTGATGAGCTGGGCAGGGTTGTTGATAATCTTAAATCTTCCGGTAGAACACGTTTTAATCAGGCAAATTTATTGAAACAGGTCGGTAACATCCTTTCCGTAAAACAGAGCACCGTAAGCAGTTTGTCGCTTTTTGATAAGCCCGATGAAACTTGGGAGCGTGAAGAAATAGAAAAAATATATGAGAAGCTGAGGACCGAATACGAGCTTATAGACAGATTTGATGTTCTGAACGAAAAAATTGATTTTCTCTCGGAAAACAATACGACTCTTTTGAATTTTATCACGGCGCAGAAAGCGAACCTTCTTGAATGGATTGTTATTATCCTGATTGTTGTTGAAATATTTATCTTTATCTGGGATATCTTAAGGAAATAGATATTTGCGATTTATTCTAGAACCGCTTATAATTTTTTTACGAAACCGTCCATTTTGAAAAAAATTAAAGGGCCCATAGTAAAACGGCATTACGCGGCATTCGCATTGCCGAGGTCCGGGTTCAATTCCCGGTGGGTCCACAAATATGAAAAATCATAACTATTTTCTAAAAAGCCTAATAAACGCCGTGTGTGTTTTTGTTTACGTTGCGGGCGTTGCCTGGATTGGTTTTAACAGCCAAAATATTTTCGGCCCACAGCGTAGCAGTTTTCTTGACCCGTTATTCGTAATATTGCTATTCGTTATCTCGGCGGCAATTACCGGACTTCTCGTGTTAGGGAAGCCGATACTTCTATATTTGGACAATCATAAGAAGGAAGCGTTTACGATGCTATTCGCCACATTGGCCTGGCTTGTTATTTTCCTCTTTGTTGTGGTTTTAGGGCTGTTTTTCTTCTAGTTTATCGGGACCATAAAGTTCAGGAAGTCATAACGCCCTATTTGTTATAATTAATTAAAGCTCCCAAATAGATAAAAGGGCGCTTTCGCTTACAGAAAAGGTCGAAAATATAGAATAATTACCATATAAAAAATCTCATGGTTATTCAAAACTGGACAGATGTCGTTGTGGGTTCTCTTCAGAATCTTTGGCTTGGATTTGCTAATTTTATTCCGAGCCTGATCGGCGCCATCGTTGTCTTTATCGTCGGTTTAGTGGTTGCTTCCGGTTTGGGGACGCTGGTTGAAAAGATTTTCGACGCCGTTCGTCTGGATTCTTTTCTCGTGAAACTGGGTTTGGCCCCGTATTTTGAGAGAGCCGGTATGCGTTTGCGCGGTTCGTACTTCTTGGGCCGTTTGGTTTATTGGTTTATCGTCGTAGCATTTTTGCTCGCGGCCTCGGACATCCTCGGGCTCTACGCCCTTTCGGGATTCTTGAGAGACGTTTTGGCTTATATTCCCAACGTCATAGCCGCGGTATTAATAATGCTCGCGGCTGTCGTCGTCGGCAGTTTCTTGAAGAAACTGGTGACGGCTTCGGTGATGAGCGCCAAGTTGCACGCAGCTCATTTCTTGGGAACTATCACCTGGTGGGCAGTTGTGATTTTCGGTTTATTAACAGCGTTGGTCCAGTTGAATATTGCGACAAGCATTATCAACACCATTATTACCGGAGTCATAGCGATGCTTGCTTTGGCCGGTGGTTTGGCCTTCGGTCTTGGCGGTCGCGAATATGCCGGTTACTTGATCGGCAAATTGCGGAACCACACCGAATCGAAATAGTTTATCTAAGTAAAAACATTTTAAAAACCCCGCGTGAGGCGGGGTTTTTATGCTTCTTGAGGCCGGAGCCAATTGATTTGACTAACAAATGATTTTGCCTTAAACTATCTTTTAATATGTTAAGCATCAGATTACAGCGCATAGGCAAAAAACATCAGCCGGGATACCGAGTTGTTGTTGCCGAAGACCGTTCCAAACTCGGCGGACCGCCCGTGGAAGATTTGGGTTCCTATAATCCGCAGAGCAAAACGGCAACGGTCAAAAAAGACCGCTTGGATTATTGGCTGGGAATTGGAGCTAAAGCATCTGTCACGACACACAATCTTTTTGTGAAGAACGGTTTGATTTCTGGCCCCAAGGTTGCCGTTAAAATGAACAAGCCAAAACAGACAGAAGCGGAAGCTGCTGCCGCATCGGCAGCTCCTGTAACCGCAACGCCACAACCGGAGCCGACTGCGGTTGCGGAACCGCAAGCCGAAAAGAAAGCAGAGGAATCTCCGAAATCGGAAGGTCAGTCCTAAGATTTGCCCTTGACAAATATTTTTGTTGGGTGTATAATAGAAAAACAATTCAATTAGGTAAAAAAGTGACGCACAAGTTGCGAAAGGTCGAAAAGTTATCAAGAAAATCAGAAATTAATGGCTAGTAAATCGACAGATCAGGAATTTTTGGAATATCTGGTCAAGTCACTGGTTGATCACCCGGACGATGTGAAGGTTGATCGCAAAGTTGACGAAATGGGAGTCCTTCTCTCTTTGAGAGTGAATCCCGTAGATATGGGCCAGGTAGTCGGACGCCAGGGCGCGACTGCGAAATCCATCCGCGCTCTTCTGAGGATCGTAGGCATCAAGAATAATGCCCGCGTGAATCTGAAGATTGAGGAACCGGAAGGCAGTACTCGCGGTCCTCGTCCAATGGGCGACAGACCACCCCGCAGAGAAGAGTACTAATTCTCCGTATCTCGTAAAAGCCGCTCCGATAGACATCGGGGCGGTTTTTAGTTTATTATAAAGTAAGTTTATGATTCGGAGGTCCAAGTATGGAGAATAATAGAAGGGAACTCATAGGGATAATTCCTCTTGGCGGAGACGAATTTGCCAATATATATCGATTAGATCTTTCCAATCCTGAAGAATTAACCAAATTAAAACCGGCTACATGGCGATTGTCAGACGAGGAATGGGTACTGTTGGCCTCCATAGCTGGCGTGGCTCATGCCTGGAACCATGATTTTCAAGAATATGTTAAGCGTGAAATCGTTGCCGAGCGCTTGCCTGCAAATTTCCGCCCATCGCAATGTTTCGGTGAGATTGGCCTAAAAGGTTTCAAATTGGTGAACGGAGATTTTCGGGAGTTTATTGTATATATGACCAATGAAAAGTGGCCGCTTCACAAGCTAGGTATTTTCGGTCAGTGGTTCATGAAATCTAAAATAAATCCTGGCTATGCGCAGGAAATCATTAAGGAATATCTCGAGGATTAATGTGGTTGCGCGGCGCAAATTACTTGCGCCGTTTTTATTTGCAAAATAAAAATATCCTGCTATCATAATCGTAATGCTTTCTTATACAGACCTGACGAAAGGTGTTTTATTCATCTACGAAGGGGCGCCCTACGAGGTTTTGGAGACGCATTTCTTGCGCATGCAGCAAAGGAAGGCCGTCGTGCAGACCCGCATCCGCAACCTAATGACGGGTAAGCTTTTGGACCGTAACTTCCAGGCAAGCGACACCTTTGAAGAAGCGGAGATAGAAAAGAGAAAAGCAAGTTTTATCTACAAGAAGCCGGGGCGTGGTGCGGATGCCGTCGACGAATACTGGTTTAATGAAAAAGGAAATCCTGCCAGCCGTTTTGCTATCTCCGGGGAGTTATTGGGAGGAGGTGGACAATTTTTAAAACCCAACACGGAAGTGGAAACAGTGGTTTTTAAAGAGAAAGTTATCAAAGTTGCCCTTCCGATAAAGATGGAATTCAAAGTTGTGGAGGCGCCGCCGGCGATAAAGGGCAATACGGCTCAAGGTGGAACGAAAGTTGTAGAGCTGGAGGGTGGAGCTAAAATCAGCGCGCCTTTATTTATCAATCAGGGTGATCTCGTACGCATAAACACGGAAACCGGTGAGTATGTTGAGAGAGTGGAAAAGAAATAGAATTTCGGCATGAAGTTCAAATTGGGCGACAAGAAACTTCTCTTTAAAGGGAAGTATATCAATTTGTGGGGTAGAGAGTTCGGCGATGGCAGCGGAAATTCTCATGTTTGGGAATATATGGAAAAACGAGATGTTGTTTTCGTATTGCCCGTCACGGATGATGGCAAGGCGATTCTCATAAAGAATTACCGGGTGCCTCTGGAAAAATATGTGATAGAAACTCCGGCCGGCTTAATGGACAAAGAAAGCGAGAGCCGCGAAGACGCGGTCAAACGCGAATTATTGGAGGAGACGGGATACGAAGCTTCCGAATGGCATGCGCTTCCTCCGCAGCCATATCGCTCCGGTAGTTCAAAGAATTTGATGTACGGATTTATAGCTAAGGGTTTGAAAAAAGTAAAAGACGGAATTACGGGGGACGATACCGAAGATATATCCATTATGGAAGTGCCTTTGAAAGACCTGGTTAGGTTATGGCTGAACCCTTCGGATGACATATTTTTTGAACCGGAAATAATAGCCATGTATCAGGCGGGAATCGAAATGGGATTGCTTAAATAGCGTTAAATTATAAAGCGATGAATAAAATAGTTGCAAATATTGGTCAGGCACCAAAGCAAAAAGTTTTCGTCGCTATGTCGGGCGGAGTAGATAGCTCCGTCGCTGCCTTGTTGCTCCAAAATGATGGCTATGATGTAGTCGGAGTTTTTATGAAATGCTATAACCTTGACGGTTGTGCCGAACGCGATGCCGAAGACGCCCGCCGGGTGGCGCAGAAGCTGGATATACCTTTCTACGCCTGGGATTTTGAAAAAGAATATAAAGAGAAGGTGGTGGATTATATGATAGAGGGTTACAGACAAGGTATCACTCCCAATCCCGATGTAATGTGCAATAAAGAAATAAAGTTCGGCTTATTTTTTAAAAAAGCGATGGCGATGGGTGCGGACTTTATTGCTACGGGCCATTATGTCCGCCTCAAAGACGGGAGGTTGTATCAGGCCGTAGATAACAATAAAGATCAAAGTTATTTTCTTTGGACCTTAACGCAAGAACAATTGCCGCACTGCCTTTTTCCGATAGGAGATTATATAAAATCGAAAGTTCGAGAAATTGCCCGCCAAGCCGGTCTGCCTACGGCGGATAAAAAGGATTCGCAAGGGATATGTTTTTTGGGGAAAATTTCCGTGGATGATTTTTTGAAGCAATATATTCCCGAGCGGCGAGGAGCGGTTATTACCGCTGCTGGTAAAAAAATAGGGGAGCATTCCGGAGCCGAATTTTATACTATCGGTCAGAGGCACATTGATGCCGACATTGTGTTTCCGAAAACCGGCAAAACCGCGGAGCGGCAGCCGCTTTATGTTTCAGAAAAGAACGTTAAAGATAATACGGTTACTGTAGCCGAGGGAAAAGATAACCAAGCGTTGTATAAAAAGGAAATTCATCTAGCCGGTATCAATTTTATGAGCGGAGCGCTGCCCAAGATTAGTTCTCTGACCGTTTTAGCCCGCGTACGCTATCGCCAGCCGCTCGGCAAAGCGGTCTTAAACGGCACGACACTTACATTCGAACAGCCGCAAAAATTTGTGGCGGTCGGACAGTCGGTAGTATTTTACCTGCCCTCCGAAACTTTATTGAAGGAGGGTTCGCTACAATATGAAATGCTCGGCGGCGGTATTATTTTATAATCAGGCGGCAGATTTACTTTAAAACGATTCTGTGGTATTATAATTTCAGAAAATACTTATAATCAGGAGAATAAAAGTGGAACAAGAAGGTATTGATAAGTCTTGCATGCTTGTAGACAACAATGAATCCTGTGTCTTGTTTAATATTCTTACCTCCATGCTCCCGGATTTTGTAGCGGAATGCGTGGATCTTGATACGGATTTAGGATATGACACCGTTAGAATGGTCCGTGACGATCTTGAGCACTCTATGTTACACGGAGCCCCAATTCATGTTTCTGGAAAAGAGAAAATAGCCATTCTCCGACTGGTTGAAATAGGCATTAAATTTCGGGAACAAATCGGTCCGGTGGGTTGCCACCATACGCCCATGGAACATCAGGAGTTCATTGACGAGATTTCTCGTCGCATCAGAATCTCCTACGCAGTAGAATTTACGGAAAAAGATAGGACATATCTAAAAGAGTTGAATGTCTCATTGTAGCCCATTATTTTTTTTAAAGCCTCCTTTATCGGAGGCCGATTTTTTTGACATCATCGCTTTTTAAATATAGAATTTTCCTAAATAGACAACCCCTAAGGCCCTGAGCTGCGGGGAGTTTAGCTGTTTTGGTACAATGGAAAAATTTGCATTGGTCTCAGAAAATAAGCCCGCAGGCGATCAGCCCAAAGCGATTCAATCGCTTGTTTCTGGTTTGGAAAAAGGCTACAGCGACCAAACGCTTCTGGGCGTGACGGGCAGCGGTAAAACTTTTACGGTGGCGAATGTTATTGCGGAGATAAATAAGCCGACGCTTGTTATCGCTCACAATAAAACTCTGGCTGCCCAGCTCACGAACGAGTTCCGAGAACTCTTCCCAAAGAATTCGGTGAATTATTTCGTTTCTTACTACGACTACTACCAGCCGGAGGCCTATATTCCTTCATCGGATACTTATATAGATAAAGAGGCGCTCATTAACGACGAGATAGATAAGCTCCGCCACGCGGCAACAACTGCGCTTCTTACGCGGCCGGATGTTATCGTTGTAGCCTCCGTTTCCTGTATCTACGGCTTGGGAGCGCCGGAGATTTACGCCCAGAACATTTTCCACTTTAAAGTTGGCGACAAGATCGATCGTAAAGGATTCGCCCGGAAACTTGTGGAACTCCAATTCAGCCGTACGAGCTCAGATCTGAAGAGGGGAACCTATCGTTTGCGCGGCGACAATTGGGAGATAATGCCGGCAGATCGCGAGGTTATCTATAATTTTGAAGTTAAAAATAATACCATACGAGCTATTTATGAAATTGACCCGGTCATGGGATTCCGTCCCGGTAAAACCCCGAATGTTCCGGATGTGATTTTCGCGCCGGCAAAACATTTTATAACCGAAGCGCCGGAACGTGAGCGGGCTATAGAAGCTATTAAAAGTGAACTCAAAGAGCGGCTGAAATTTTTTGAAAAGAACGGAAAATTCCTGGAAGCTGAGCGCCTGGAACGGCGCACAAAATTTGATATAGCGATGATGCGTGAAGTCGGTTATTGCCACGGTATTGAGAATTATTCCCGCCATCTATCCGGCCGCGCCGCCGGCGAGCCGCCAGACACTCTTCTGGATTATTTTCCGCACGACAAAAGCGGCAAACCCGGATTTCTCACTGTCATCGATGAATCACACATGACGGTTCCTCAGCTGCGGGGAATGTTTGAGGGTGATAAATCGCGCAAAGAGACATTGGTTGAATATGGTTTTCGCTTACCATCTGCCAAAGATAATCGCCCGCTTAGGTTTTCTGAATTTAAAGAAAAGATCGGACAGACGATTTATACCTCCGCTACGCCCAGCCCGTACGAATTAGAAATGAGCGGGCAGGCCTGTTCCGAGCCAAATCGAGGTGTCGTTGAACAGATAATCCGTCCTACGGGGCTTGTAGATCCGAAAATCACGATACGGCCGGCGCGCGGCCAGGTGGAAGATCTCATTCCGCGTTTGGAAGAGCGAGTTAAAAAGAAAGAGCGCGTGCTAGTGACAACGCTCACAAAACGCATGGCCGAAGACCTATCCGCTTATCTGGAAGAAAAAAAGATGAAAGTGAGCTATCTCCATAGCGACGTAAAAACTATGGACCGCATAAGGATTCTTACAGATTTGCGTCGGGGGAAAATCGAAATCCTTGTGGGTGTTAATCTCTTGCGCGAAGGCTTAGACCTGCCGGAGGTTTCACTTGTCGCCATCATGGACGCGGACAAAGAAGGATTCCTTCGCAGCGAGGTGTCTCTGATACAGACCATCGGCCGGGCAGCTAGAAACGTTGCCGGCGAGGTTTTGATATACGCAGACCGGATAACAGGTTCCATTAAACATGCGGTGGGGGAAACGGAGCGTCGCCGCAAAATTCAGCTTGCATACAACAAAAAACATAACATAACACCAGCGACAATTGTCAAAAAGATTTCGGACATCCTGCCAAATGTGGACGAAATCTTGCAGTTAGAAACGAAACCGATTCCTAAAACCAAAACCGGCATGCAGAAACTTCTTGCGGCAAAGGAACGTGAGATGAAAGAAGCCGCTAAACGACTGGATTTTGAATTGGCGGCGATACTCCGTGACGAGATTAAGGAATTATCAAAAAAAATAGGAAAAAAATACAAATAAAATTAAAAGCCGCTCCGTTTATCTGGAGGCGGCCAATATGGCGCTGATTATTTTTGCCATTGAGGCAAAGTTGTTAAAGAACCAAATATTTCCTTCCCTATCTCTTATCTCGAGATATTCCAGATTATTTTCCTGAGACAACTTGAATTTAATGGAGAAGTCACCATCGGCGACTGCCTTCCAAAATCCTTCCCGATGGACAACCTTATTCAGATATTCATTGGATATTTTTAAGGCCATGAGAACCTCTTCGCGATAGGACTTACGGTCCAGTAGTAAATTTTCTTCCGAATCGGAATCTTTCAAATTGCCTCACCACCTTTTTATTTCAAGCACTATTTTTATTTTATGCCTTGGTTCACAAACCGCAAGGCAGGCCTTCTGGTTGGAGTATTGACGTAGGGCAAGATTCGGTATTAATATGAAAAATAGTTTATTAATAGCGGTAGTAAAGGAGAGCGGCTTATGCCAGTGGAATTAACCGAAGTAGCCGAATTGGATGCTCTTAATAAGAAGATTTTGGAACTCACACAACAAAGAGACAACACTTTGCGGGAATTACGCAAGAAGTGTAATCATCTTCGTTTGGTTGAGATAGATTCTTCTAGTCCGCCCATGCGCATATGTGCCGACTGCGGAGCCGAGGAAAGAGGTTGGTATTGCGGATACCATGTCCTTATCATGAGCGGAGATACATGGATTGACCCGTACAAAGATGAGCGTACTATCGTCAAAAAGACGTCTTCTATGTCCGAGTTTAACCAGTACCGCAAAGCCGGTTCCCGATATCCCGTTGGGCAAAGCCATCCTAATTTTGGGAAACCGAGGCAGTCCAGGGAACAATTAACTGAAATTCCGTAGAATATTTTTACAAATCAAGGCGTCTATATGACGCCATTTTTTTCTGCACGCAACGAGAAATTAATGTATCATTAAATGATCATTCACGATGAGACTATCCCGACGGCAAACTTACGAACCAGAAGAAGAGTATAAACCAGTTTATCTTACGGCGGATGGTTTTGCCCGTCTTAAGGCCAAGATTGCCGCTATAAAAGAGAAGTTGCCGACACTGGCAGAGGAAACCAGACGAACGGCGGCGTACGGCGACCGTTCGGAGAATGCTGAATATAAAGAAGCAAAGTCATCGCTCCGCCGTGCGAATTGGCAGATACTTCATCTGGAAGACCAGCTCAAACGCGTGGAGGTTATAAAACAATCTCCAAATAAGCTCGGTAAAATCGGGCTCGGTTCAACCGTTACTCTTAAAGTGGGAGATAAAAAGGAAATTTTTGAGATATTGGGTTCGCACGAATCTAATCCTTCGCGCGGGCGCATATCTTATGTTTCACCGCTCGGCGCCGCCCTTATGAACCGCTCAAAAGGGGACCTAGTGACGATCCAAACCGCGAATGGGTTTAGGGCGTATAAAATCATTGAAGTCCGCTGATCTGTTTCGCCGGCGATTAATAAAAAAACAACCCCGATAAAATGCCTAGGCAAAATTATCGAGGTTTTTATTATCTGCCCGCTGATACCCAGCCGCTTGCGGCGGGGATGAAGCGGTGCGCAGATAATAAACCCCGCCGACGGCGGGGTGAATAACCGCCTTACTGCAAATAGATACCGCGCTGCTTGCAGCGCGGTTATTCATTTATCTGCTTGTCGGAAGTGTCGCAAGCTTTAACGAACAGAGTAGGCGGATGAATATCCAGCCAAGGTCAACTTCGCTCCATTTGTAGCGTAGAGAAGGATTCCCCGGTTTGTGGTGATGATTGTTGTGCAGACCTTCTCCCATCGTAATCCAAGCGATAAGCCGGTTATTGAACGCTGGCTTATTCTTAAAATTTTTGTAACCGCGGACATGGCACCACCCGTTTATCAAATTGTTTAAAAAAAACAGATAAAGAAACGTGTGGGTTCCCGCGATAATGAGCGTTGGCCAAAATCTAAATCCAACAAGCATGTAGAGCAGTCCGATACCTACCGCAAGTCCCACTTTCGGCGATTTGAAAATCGTTTCCTCTGCAAGTGTGGGCTTGATGTTTTTAGCGCAAGCGAGGACCTCTGGCCTTTTTGCGGCCTTGCGATAAAGAAACAAGTTGCCGAGCTGTACCGCCCAAAGTCCGAGAAGTATAGGGCTGTGGGGGTCGCCATCTACGTCGGTGTGGTTGTGGTGGTAGCGATGAACCGCCGCCCATTCAATGCGGTTGATGCCTGTCGTCAGCCATAAACCGCCCTGCATAAAAAATTCAACCCGTGGATGGAACTTTACGGAACAGTGGGTGGTGCTTCGGTGCAGATAAACTGTGGTCAAGAGCGTGGCTGCCTCAGCGAGAATAAATCCTAGCAGCGCGTAGAAGAAGAAGTAACCAAGAATGTTGTAGAGCATATTGTCATGCCTCCATTCGTTTTGAATTGAAAATAGTACTGCCTTTATTATGGCAGATTTTCGGGATTAAGCCCAGTTAATAAACTTTGTTTTAAACTTCCGGATGAAATTATTGATATTTAAATAAAAAAATGGCCACCCGTAAATTTCAGAGTGGCCTAAGTATTGTTGGTAGCGGCGATTTTTTACTACGATCGCTCGCCTAGGAGATAGTGCGCGGCCGAAATCACTCGGCTGCGGGTGTGGGGCTGAGCCCCTTCCTTTTCCGACTCAGAGACGTTGAGAACACATCCCTTGGAGACGCAGGCTTGTTTCCGGTGCCTGCCGATACTTCGGCCGTGACCCCGAATCGTCGCCGGCATCGCATTCGCCGTATCCATGAGGTCTTTCAGGGTGAAGCCGGCAGACAGTACAGACTTCGCTGCAGCGGTTTCATCTTTGTCCAGTGATCGAAAGAACACCCTTACCGCCATTGCTTGCATGACTACTTCTCCTTTGTTTTAGCAGTTTTGTATTTCCACCATAATTTCGGTGGATAACTGCTATTGGTGATTATAGCATATAAATTGTTATTATGTCAAGTAGGGTAAAATACCCCTTAAAATTAAGGGGAATGTAAGTAAATTAAGAGTTATAATTCTGGCCTTATTTGTGCTACAATGGTTAAAAGCGTCGGGAAACAAATTAAAATTATTTATAAAATGAATCAAAATATTAAAAATGCGGTGTGGGTCGCCGTTGGTCTTGCGGTTTTGGCGGTAGGGTACGCGGCGTTGAGCTACGCGAACTCTTTCGGCAAATCCATCCAGCCGTCGTCTTTCAGGAGTTTCTCCGTTTCAGGAGAAGGGAAGGTGGTCGCGATTCCGGATGTCGCGGAATTTTCTTTCACGGTGACAACGGAAGGCGGAACGGACGTTGCTTCTCTGCAGACCACGAATACGGACAAAGTGAACAAAGCGATTGATTTCGTAAAATCTCAGGGAGTCGCGGACAAAGACATAAAAACTTCTTACTATAATATCAATCCTCGTTATCAGACATATCAATGTCAAAACCCGATTGTTTATGGGAGCAACGGTTCGGCTCCGAGCGTTCAGCCTTGTCCGCCGGCTTCGATAGTCGGCTACACGGTTACTCAGTCGGTTGATGTTAAAGTTCGCGATTTCAGCAAAACAGGAGCTATTATGAGCGGAGTTGTTACGAACGGAGCGAATCAAATCGGAGCCCTTTCGTTTTCTATAGACGATCCGACAAAAGTTCGGAGCGAAGCCCGGGCTCAGGCCATAGCCAAAGCGAGGGCCGAGGCGCAAAATATTGCCCAAGCCGGAGGATTTAGCGTTGGCAGATTGCTTGGCGTAAGCGAGGGATACAATCCGTATCCCGTATATAATAGTTTTTCAATGGCGGCTGGTCTTGGAGGAGCTAAAGCGGATGCTGCCGTTCCCGCTCCGGCGATCCAGCCGGGTTCGCAGGAAGTGGACGTAACCGTTAGTATGCAGTACGAAATAAATTAAATTGATTATTGATAACTTAACAGCCCCGGATAATTCCGGGGCTTTTGTTTTTGGCTCGTATTGGAAAATTTGCGGAGAACGAGGGATAATTAAAAGAAATAATGAAGAAAGAAACGCTCCTAATAATTATCTCCCTTCTAATCGTTGCTGGTTTCGGTTTATTGTGGGAGTTCACAAACAAGAACGTGTCGGCACCTCCTGTGGTGTGCAGCATGGAAGCGCTGCTTTGTCCCGATGGTTCTTATGTTGCGCGCACCGGACCAAATTGCGAGTTCGCGAAATGTCCGGGATTAAATCCAAAACCGGTTACCCAATGCCTAAAAGATTCCGATTGCCCATCGGCGAAATATACATGCGAGGCAACTCAGGGAGTAGGTACTGCTTGTTCGAGCAACGATCCATCTTGCGTTCCTACGTATAAAGTCACCGCGGGAGAATGCAAATTAAAAGCGGGGAATGCGTGTAACACAAATTCTGACTGCTCGGCTGGAAATTTATGTCACAAAAATGTTTGTGTAAGCCCGATAGGGAGGCAGTGCGGCGGAACGGGCGATACGAGTTGCCCAACCGACTATCAGTGCACGCAAGACTGCGGTCCGCCGCTTGTAAGATACCCCGATACCACGCCCGTAACATATTCCTGTGAGCTTAAGGGCTATAACCGTCCTTGTCCGATATGTCTCGCCAAAAATACGCTAATAGACACTCCGCTCGGCGAAATTCCCGTGCAAGATTTGCATGTTGGCGCGCCGGTTTGGACGGTAACCGCTTCGGGCAAGCGCGTTGCGGGAGTCGTGGCCGAGGTCGGAAAAACTCCGGTTCCTCCGGACCATAAAATGGTTGCGCTTGTTCTGAGCGACGGGCGGAAAGTTTATGCCTCGCCCGGGCATCCGACAATAGATGGCCGCACGGTGGGGAATTTGAAATCAGGAGACTCCTATAACGGCGCAAAAGTCGTTTCCGCCAATCTCGTTTCTTACGGTGATGGCTTCACGTACGACATTCTCCCTTCCGGCGAAACAGGATTCTATTTTGCGAACGGCGTGCTGCTCGGAAGCACTCTTAAGCAATAGGATTAGCTTGTTAATAAACTTGACCCTACCGTGTATGAATGGGAGAATTTACCCAATATGACAGGACCATATTCGGCAACATTTAAAAACGGCAAGAAAATTATTAATTACAAAGGAAATAAAGTTTGGCCCAAGATCGGCGATGTGGCAGCCCGCAAGTTTAGTCCGGATATAGCGGAAGAACGGTTGGAGGCGATTGTTAAAGAAAAAAGATTTTTTCATCTGCATAAAATAGACGACGCTATTTTCAAATCCGCCGTAGATTTTTTCCGATTACTTGGTGCCGAGTGGTGCAATTTGCCGCTCACAACGCTTATGATATCTTCTCCTGGAGAAGTTTATGCCGGAAAGAAGTTGAACTATACGACCGATACCCTGCCCGTTGAACTTTCCTGGTTCGGAAATAAAAGAAAGATATTCCTCTCGGAAAGTTCTCAATTTTATCTGGAACTGCGCCTTCTCATAGATAAAGTGGACAAAGTATTCTCTATCTACAATTCTTTCCGAAAAGAGCCTGCGGATTTTTGCCACCTTTCGGAGTTTCAGCATTTGGAATTTGAGGGTAAAGTGGGTTTTAATGAGAATATTTCCGTTTTTCTCGGTTTGCTACGACATATAACAGGATATCTTATCAGGCACAACCGGAAAGACCTCGGCTTTTTCCTTACGCCCGGTGAAATATCTTCACTCACGAAAACTTTCGATAAAAAGAATATTGCTGTTCTTACTCTGCGCGAAGCATTACAATTGCTTTTCGATGCCACGGGCGACAAAGCATACCGGGAGTTTTCTTTGCGGCATTTTGGCGCCTGGGAAGAAATAAAAATTACCGAGCTTTTGGGCAAGCACGTTCTGCTTACGGAATATCCGGTTTTGCAGATACCGTTTTACCATAACGGTAAGAAAGTCGCTCCCGATGGCTTGCGCTTGGCCGAGAACGCCGATCTTATTTTATACGGATACAGGGAAACGGTAGGCAGCGGTACGCGTATAACCGATAAAAAAGTGCTGGCGCGGAAAGCGAAAGAGTTCAATTTGCCGCTTGCGGATTACGGGTATTACCTCAAAATGAGAAGTTTTAAGAATTATAAAAAGACATCCGGATTCGGTTTGGGTTGGCAGCGTTATGTCCAGTGGTTGTTGAAGATGCCTTATATTTGGGAAGCAGCCCATATTCCGCGCGGACATCATCTGCCTCGACCGTGATATTATTGAACAATGGACAAAAAAGAATTCAATAATTTTTTTCGCCCCTACTCGCGCAACGTAGACAATGCCCAAGGCGTCGGTTTTTGGAAATTGTCGGATTCCATAATTATGGAGCTTATAGGTAAGTATCTGCGCGGACACGTTGATAAGAAAAGCGTTATCCTAGATGCCGGCGGCGGAACGGGAAGGTGGGCAATAAATATGAGTAGAAAATTTCCGAGCCGGTTTATTGTCTACGATCTTTCAGAAGACATGCTAAACCAGGCGGCTAAAAACGTCGCACGAGTTCGCCTGCAAAATCGCATAGGTTTGGTGCGTGGCAATCTTACGGACATGAAGCTCATCAAAAGCAACTCTATTGATTTCGTAACCAGCATTTATAATCCCATAAGCTTTGTGGATAATCCCCGGAAAGCTTTTCGCGAGATATTCCGCATTTTAAAACGAGGCGGTCAGGCACTCATTATGGGGCAGGGCTACCACAATGCTATTGCTTCTAAGATGAACAACTATGCCGCTCCAGCGAAAGAAATACATGAGTTAGGGAAGACAGCTTTCGTAAAATGGGCGCAGCAGGTTCCAAAACTTAAAGTTTTTTCCAGGGAGTCGCTTTCCGCCGATATGTCTTCTGCTGGTTTTAGAATAGCAGGTTCTTACGGCGTTCCGGTTTTTTCCCAACCTGGCATGGAAGATTTTGATCCTCTAAACATCAAGCGGAGCAAGGTTTCCAAAGCGCTTGATAATCCGGTTTTCTTTAAGGAGGCCTTGAAATTAGAGATGAAGCACAATGGTGACCCTGATATAGTTAATAGGGGAGTTAATATTTTTATCGTCGGCAAAAAGCAATAGGTAATCAACTATGCCACTTATTATTCCCGAAAAATTAAAAAAAGGAGATACGATTGGCATCGTGAGTCCGTCCGCTGGTCTCGCGACTTTTGCTATGCATAGGCTGGACAAGGCAAAAAGCGCCCTGGAAGAGCTTGGCTATAAGATCAAATTCGCCAAAAACGCCCTAAAGAATTCCGGCTATATTTCGGCTTCGGTTGAAGAGCGTCTGGAAGATATCCATGACATGTTCTCGGACAAAGAGGTGAAGATGATAATGTGCGCCATCGGCGGCAATCACAGCAATCAGCTCATAAAACATTTGGACTATGGGCTTATCAAAAATAATCCGAAGATATTTATCGGTTATTCGGACATTACCGTTCTCCACTACGCCATCCAGTCGCAGGCGGGCCTCTCAACCTATTATGGCCCCTGCGCTATGACTCAGTTCGGAGAATTTCCCAAAATTTTGGATTACACCCTCAAATATTTTGAATACGAAGTCACCGATTCCGGCGGGAAGGATACCTACAAAATAGAGCCCTCCGAAACATGGACGGAAGAATTTTTGGATTGGTTCAAAAAAGAAGATATTAAACGTCCCCGCGAGCTCAAAAAGAATAATGGCTATGAATGGCTCTCGCAGGGTTCGGCCGAAGGTCCGGCCCTCGGCGGCGCGATACTTTCCGTAAACCATTTGGCAGGCACAAAGTATTGGCTTGATCCGCGCGGCACGATTTTTTTTCTGGACATTCTAAAAGAAGAAGGGCTTTTGAACGAAGCCGGCGTGGATTCTTTGCTCACCGATCTCGACAATATGAACCTTTTCGATTCAATTAAAGGGCTTGTGGTCAGCCGTCCCGCCGGTTTTTCTGAGGAAGAAAATATACGTATTAAAAACATGGTCAGCCGCTTCGTTAAAGATAAAAAATACCCCACACTCTTTAATGCGAATGTGGGGCATGCTGATCCTATTATTACCTTGAGATACGGAAGGGTATTGCGCCTAAACTCTTCCAGCGGCGAATTATTCGCAGCTTGACCTAAAGCAGGAACATTCGTTGGGCAAGTTCCGAACCGAAACCGCTTGTGAAAAGAAGTTCCTTATTCCTTCTCAAAAGTTTTCTCGTCCAATCCACGGAGCCGCCGTCCGCCAAGGGAAACGTTTTGCCTTCGCGATTTCTCGCGTAGATATGCAGACAAAAATCGCTGTAGTAACCGATACCGGCTACGCGCGCCAAGTCGATTTTGAAGTTAACCCATGGGAACATGGTCTTCATAGCCGGGAATGCCATGTTTTGAAATTCCGATAGGAAGGAAATATTTCTCTCCAGCTTGTACCGGACGACCGCTTGTTGGTCCAGTGTGTCCACGTTGTCGGTTATAGCAGGAAGCGATATGCCGTATTTCTCGAAAAGCCGAAAATCGGGATTTTGCGTGTTGCGCCGGATCTCCTCTTTGTCCAAGGATATTGTTTCGGCTAAACGATCGATAATTCGGATGTCGGAAAAATAAACTGTTATATCCTGAAAGTCGTAATAGCCGGCATTCAGTTCTTCTATGAGCTTCAGATAAACGGTGAGATGTTTGGTGGCGGCTTGGATAGTAAAGTTTCTGAACGGAACGCTGCTTGCCGCAGTAGCCATGCCGAAACATCTGAAGTGCTGGGAAAATCCGCTTTCCGGCTCGAAAGGCTGTAGCCGTAAAAGGCGTTCGCTGGTGCAGATATTTACCTCTTTGGAGTTTTTCGGATCATACTTCATAAACCCCGCGCGCCGCCTTGCCGCTTCCATGGAAAGGGCAATAGTAACGTCCGCCGCCACTTCCATGTCGCGGATAGCGGAGAGTACGTTATTTTGGCTTATCATCGTGAGCGCCCCGTTCGTTCCTAAAGGACAAACGGGGGAGAGCTCAATCGCGTCAAACTCCTTGGGGACTATTTCGTAGAGAAGATTTTCGAGACGTGTTGTTTCTCGCTGGTCCAAGCCGCTTGTTCCCACGTAGGCGTATTTTTTGTTGAAAGCCGCGATGACGCTTTCCGAGGTCTGTTTCTCCACGCGTTTGCCGTAGATATGCATAAGCAGAGAGCAAAAATCGTTTGTTGACAGCCTGCTTAGGAACAAAGCTACGTCCGGCATACCGCTTTCTTTAAGAATTCTTCGTATGATGGGTGAATCTTTGTTGTCGGTATCCATTCTATCCTCCAGGATTTCAAGGAAATTTCAGATATTTATATTCGGAATCTACTAAGATAATCAAAGCATAATATACAATCGCCGGTCAATAATTTACATTTAACACTTACCCCCGCAGTAACGGGTGTGTGGGAAAATCCAAAAAGGTTATAATATATTTAAACACTTAGTTTTTATGCTCAAAGAATTTGCCAAGTTCCTCAAGGAGTTTAATGTCTTTGCTTTAGCCGTAGCGTTCATTATGGGCACGGCATCAACCACGCTTGTTAATTCTCTCGTCAAAGATATTTTGATGCCGATAGCCGCGCCCTTGATGTCTGCCGAGTCGTGGAACGAAGCGACGGCGAGCATCGGCCCCGTAAAGATCGCCTACGGCTCGTTCCTCGCAGAGTTTATTAATTTTATAATTCTCGCAGCCATCATTTTTGTTATAGCGAAAAAAATCCTCAAGATAGAAAAAGAGGAGAAAAAATAGAATGTCATTACTCTACATGACCCGGCAGTTCAGCGGAGAAAGTAAACGCGCTGCAATAACAGAAATTTTAGACGGCGCGATTCCAGATCGCGATTTTTACCTCTTGGTTATTGGCGCGGTGGCTTTCGCTCTCTGCGCAATTTTTACAGACAGCATCGCCGTTCTCATAGCGAGTATGATAGTGGCGCCTTTGGCGTCTCCAATCCTTGCGCTGGGGCTTGGTCTTGTCGTTCTAGATATGCGCCTCGTCATTCGTTCCATAGGAATGCTTGCCGTGTCACTCATTGCCGCAATTTCGCTCGCCTGGCTCGGAACGCTTCTTTTCGGATATGTGCGCGTTGACCCGATTTTTATCTCGTTCGGAGGAAATCTTTATGTCGCGACAATAATTGCCCTTATCGCCGGAGCAATAGCCGCCTATGGATTTGTGCGCGTGAAAGTTGGAAACGCGATGACGGGCATCGGTATCGCCGTCTCCTTAATGCCGCCCTTGGTTGCGACTGGTGTCGGTATCGCCGACGCCGATTGGGCTTTTGCCGGCCAAACATTCACAATTTTTATTTTAAACGTCATTGGTATTCTCGTCGCGAGCGCCATTGTCTTTACGTTATTTGGCATACAAAAAGAATATCGCGTGATGCGCCGCCATAATTAATGCGTAGCGCGATACACATCAAATAAATAGATAATGAAAAATCTTTTTAGAAACTTCGGTATACTTATGGCCGGGCTTTTGCTCATATTACAGCCCTTTGTTGTTTTCGGACAGCTCGCTACGCCAACCATGGAGACGACGACCACAACCGCGACGGCTCCCGAACACACGAGCACCATGCCAACAACCGAACCGGCGCCAGACACAACCCCGCCCATCATCCTTTCAATTACTGCTATCTCGGTGGATCCCGGGCAAACGAACGTCGTTTGGACAACGGACAAGCTTTCTTACGGCTGGGTTGAATTCGGCCCGACCATCTCCTACGGCGCGCAAACCGCGCAAAGCGGGCCTTCGCTTGAACACATCGCGATGCTAACAGGCCTTGATGTTGGCTCGGAATATCACTACCGCATCGTCGCGGTGGACGAAGCGGGCAACAAAACGTATTACGAGAGCCACACTTTTGTTACGGCAAGCGAACCAGTGTTTGTGGATGAAACGCCGCCTTCTATCACGAGCGTTGAAATTTTGGATACTTCAACTTCAAGCGCCACGTTTTCCATAGCAACGGACGAGCCGGCGATAACAAAAATAGAATACGGCACGACGGAAAATTACGGTTCCTTCACTCCGTCGAGCAGTGAATTTGATATCGCGCATATTACAACTATCGCGAACCTTAAACCCGGAACGGTCTACCACTACCGCGTTATCGCCGAGGACGAAGCGGGGAACGCGACAGCTTCTTTTGACGACACTTTTACAACCGATTCGCTCCCGGTCGTTTCTCCGTCGGCAGAGCCCACTTCTTCCGAACCGCTCGCCATTATTCAGCCGGAAGCGGTGGTCATCGGCACTTCCACTGTAACTATCGCCTGGAGCACTAACAAAGATGCCGACGGGCGCATCGATTACGGCGCTACAAACACGTATGGTTTGAATATCTCAACAACCACGCAAGCGCTTTCCCACCGCTTAACGCTCAAGGGGCTTTCTCCGGGAACGGCATATTTATATCAGATAACCGCCCGCACGGCATCGGGTGAAATCGTGAAAGTGGGGGAGCTTGAGTTCACAACCTTGCCGCAAGTGATCGCGCCCGCTGAAACCGGGCCGGTGCTTTCCGGAATCACGGCGCATTCTGTCGCCGCCTCAACGGCAACCATTTCCTGGAACACGGACACGCTCGCCGATTCCACGGTGCGCTACGGAACAACGACCGCCTACGAAGCGGGGGCGGCGCACGATGCCACGCTCAAAAATAGTCACGAAATTTTTCTCGCCAATTTGATGTCGGCTACGACATATCATTTTGAAGTTATCTCAGCCGACGCCTTAAAAAACACCGCCATTTCCAAAGATTTTACATTCACCACGGCTTCGTCCGGAGTAACCTCGCCGCCGATAGCGAGCACGAGTACCGTTGCCACAAGTAGCGTCAAGGAGCCCGCGATTCCTCCGCAAAATGAAATCCAGACCGGTACGCCGAATCTAAAAGTTCCGGAGGCAGCCCGCCGCGCTATTTTGGCTACGGGCGCGAAGATTCCCGATCTCCCGTCAACTCCGAGAGTTTTAAAAACCGAGGGCTTGGACGGACAGGCCGCTTTCATCTGGAACACTGCAGGCGCGCCGAGTACATTCCAGGTAAGAGTCGTCCGCAACACGAGCAATTCTCCCGGGCACGAAAATGACGGCGTGGTTGTCTACGAAGGGCGAGCCGGCGCTTTTACGGACACGAATTTGAATAACGGCCAAACTTATCACTACGCGATTTACATAACAAGCAAATTCCGCGGCATCTCGGAGCCGCACAGAGTGGTCGTTACGCCAACTCTGGGAAACGACCAGGTTAGCTTGCAGGCGGTGTCGTCGGAAATCCAGCTTACTCCAACGTTTACGTTTGAAAATGACCTCGGCCCTGGAGCACAGAGCCGCAAAGTGGCGCAACTTCAGCTTCTTCTTGCCGAAGACGCGAATATTTATCCGCAAGGCCTCATCACAAGCTACTTCGGAGCGCTAACGCAAAACGCTCTCAGGCGATTCCAAAAGCAAAATAATCTTCCTGCAACCGGTTTTGCCGATGCTCCGACTCGCGCCGCGCTTGAGGCGGAGTCAAGCAGGCCAGCGCTTATTCTGCAGTCGCCGTTCTCTCGCGAGCTTTCTTTGGACAGCGAAGGTTCGGATGTGGCCGCGCTCCAAATGTTTTTGCATGATGCCGGATATTATCCCGAAGCCTTGTTCACAGGATATTTCGGCCCGTTAACCCAGGCCGCGCTTGTAAAATTCCAGAGCGCGAACGCCATCCGGCCCGCGAGCGGATACTTCGGTCCCGTCAGCAAAAAACGCGTGCTCAATCTAATGCGGTTGCGGGGCGTGTCGTTGCCTTGAGTGAGCATAATGGTTGAATAGCGGAAAAAATTGGGAGGTATAAAAGATAAGTATTGTAACCAATAGAAAATAAGATATACTAAATCTTATGAGTTTTAATGACAAAAAGTTTTCGGAAATTATTAAGAAATTAATAAAATTTAAATCTAGTACCACCCGCATACCAATCAAAGATGTAAGCTGGGAAGAGCTAATTTGGGCAACACTCGTTTTTATTTATGGAGGCAGTAATGTTGAGTGGGATTCTCAGTCTCATGAAAAAAGCGTTGACGTGAAAGCAAATATTGATAACGTTGCTGTAAAAATATCTGCAAAAGGGGGAATTATAAAAAATGAATTATTAACTATTTCCTCTTATCGTTTAACCTCGTTTAATAAACTAAAAGACAGACTGAGTTTTATTAAGAATCAACACGAAAACTTTGATTTTTATTTGATTTGCGCCAGGAACGTCGATTCTAAAAAAGGAATAACCCATTATACGATTCTCAGAGTACCACCTACAAAGTTTGCGCCACCATCCATATTACTTACGAGGAACTGGAAAAAAACTAAGGGTGGATACGAATTAAAAATTAACCCTGGTTTCAAGGTTAAAATAGTGTCTAAGATGTCTAATCAGTTATGGTATTCAATCCCACTAGATTACTTTTCTAACGACGAAAAACTAACTAGCGTGTCCATACCTAATGATAAATTAGGCGATGGATTAATCGAATTTTTAAAAAACAATACGGATTAAGGACGAAGCATTATTGGTATTTTATTAATTAAAACAATTTTGATACAGGCTTAGCGTTGCTTATCATTTTTTTTGCTATCTCTATGTAGTCGGGGTTAATTTCAAAACCTATATATGATTGTCCTAATTCCCTTGCCGCGGCGCATTCTGAGCCGCTACCCACGAATGGCACCAGAACCACAGCGTTTTTTGGGGGCATAGCCGATTTAATCAATTTTGCAGATAGTTCAAATGGTTTTTGTGTGGGATGTTTGATTATCTCGTGACCATCGTGTTTTTTCAATTGTCGTGGCTCAAAAACACCATTACATTTTTTGCATAAAAACCACCTCTCAACCATTCCGGCTCCACCAGCTAGAGCGGGGATCTTTATTACGTCCCTTGGTAGTGCGCCACCCTCGTGTGCCTTATAAACTGTTTCTAATCCGCCCTTACTAAATCTACCAATAGTACCTTTTCTTACTTTTCCGGCAGCTCCATTTAAAAATCCTTCCGTATATGGTTCTCTAACCTCATCCTTATTAAAAATCGGTTTATTTTTCCAGGCACAAATAATTGCCTCATGACTTCTCTGCCAGAAATTTAACGATGCAACATTTTTGTTTGTGTAGTGCCAAATTAGCCAGCGTTTATTTATAGGAATTTCAACGGAAAGGTGTGCCAGAATTTCACTAAAACCATAAATAAACATAGTTCCAGTTGGCTTCATTGCTCTAATGGATTCGTTAATCCATTCCTTACACCACGCGATATATTCGTTTATTTCTCGCTTATCAATGTTATTGCCAAAGTCCTTGCCGATATTATAAGGAGGATCGATAACGACAACATCGCAACTTTCATCCGGAAGTTTTTTAAGTTCGGCTATCGCATCTCCCAATATAATTTTATTAAGTGGTAGGGTTTTATTTCTTTTTATGATAGATGTCGTTATCTCTTCGGCCCGCAACCCCTCCTCATTTTGAATAACGTCAATAACAACACCCTGGATTTTAATATCCCTATCTTTTTTAATAATAATCGGCTCATAGGCGCTATTTGCCGGTTCTAATCTAATTTGCCCCCGCTCCTTATAGAATTTTTTAAGAGTTGCTTCGTGGTTGTCAATTAAAGCAACCACGCGTTGGCCATTTTCGGCGACTCCCTGCTGTTTTACCAACACAATATCACCATCTTTAATATTTTCATCAATCATACTGTTGCCGGACACTCGCAAAGCAAAAAACTCTCCAGAGCGAGGGAGCTTGTTTTGAGAGATGGCAACAGCCTCTCTTTCTTCGATCGCCTCAATTGGTTGACCAGCGGCGATGGTGCCGAGTAGAGGGATTTGGATAAGTTTTTCGGTTTTAGAAACTTCAATGCCGCGTTGTTTATTCTGTTCTTTTCGTAAATAACCACCATCCTTAAGATTTTGCAGGTGTTCGTGGATTGTTCCAACTGAACGTTTAAAGTGTTTTGCAAGTTCTGGAATAGAAGGGGAGTAGCCGTGTTTTTTGGAATAAGTTTTTATAAAATCCAGGAGCCCCTTTTGCTTTTTAGTAATCATGATATTATTATATCAATACCGACCCGAAAGAAAACCGAAAGTTATCCACAGCCCCAGTTTGATTCTAGGACCCGTATGTTCAAAAGGTCGAACAATTAACAATAAAACGAAAAATAGTTTATGGATTTTAATAACGCTAAAAAACAATTCGCAGAGAACGCTGGTATTTTTGGTAATCCCAACACAGAACCAGAAAATTATAATTTCTATAACGGGTTAACCAATCTCGCCAGCGGTTTAGAACAACTTGAGTATGAAATGGCGGAGATAAAAAGACTGCTCGTTATGATTGTAAACAGGAGATAGCGAGGCGGTTTTTTGGTTGACCCCCTCTTTTTTAGGAGTAAAATTTGTGCGAAAGATATTAATGACAAAAACAATATATCAAGTATTTACTGATGAGTCGGGGGCTTGGAATGAGAGGGTTAATAACAAAACCACGACCTACGTTAGATGCTGGGTTAAAATTCCTTTGGGCGATAAGGCGATCAGCCTTGAGACTATATTCAATCCCAAAAGCACAACAAAGATCGCGACATTCTTTACGTTCAGCGATTTACTAGAGTTTCGCACACGAAAAATTATTGTGCGCGAGGAGATTAATAAAGAAATTCAGAATGTTTTTTTGCGCCTGCAAGAGGTGGTTAAAGGCTATATGCACAAGCTACCAAAAGAAATCGAAGACGCTATTAATCGAGTCTTATTCTTATATATTTATGAACGGTGGGCATGGGAAGACGCGAAACAAAGAGGGGTGTTTGAAGACTGTGTCGAGATTTTTATACATAAACCTCAATTTACAAAAGCGGATTACCAAGAGCTTTTTAGAATTTTAGATATTAACCAAGGAAAATATAGTTTTATAAAAGGAGATGGCCTTGCCGGAATAAAAATTGCAGATGGTCTTGCTAGAACATTACGACGCGTGCCCACCTCTGATTTTCAAAAAGAAGGACAACTTAGAAATTTGAAATTGGTTCTGCAGAAAAACACTATTGAATTAGGAAATATAGTAAAGGGAATCGATAAGGTTTTTCTTTAATAGAAAACTTGAAAGTGATAAAACATGGAAAAGAAAATTTCGCGAGAAACTTCTTACATGATTTCCAGTATGAAGGTATAAATTTATGGAAACAATAGTAAAAATTGTTATTGCAATTGGCGCATCATTTTTGCTTTGGAAGCCTTTTAAATGGCTTATTGGAGCAGCATTTGAGAATGCAAAATCACGTATCGCTTCTTTGGTTGGAGGAATTGTTGTGGTTATTATCGTTGCCATCTTTATTGCATTAATCGGTTGGCTCTTGAAATATTAGTTTTCAAAATCCCCCTAAAAAAAACGGCGGGTTTTATTTTATACCATCTAATCCGTCCCAAATAGCGCCCAAAATTTTTTCCAACCGTTCAATTCTTTAATATTTTGTTTTTCAGTTTCCTTTTCGTCCACCGCTATAAAGAAAACATCTTTGACGAGCTCCTTGTCCCAACCGCGCTGCATGAGCCATTTGGAAAAATCGCAGAGGATTTCGGCGTGCGGTTCTATCTTGTCGTCCAAAAGAGTCCGCCATGGTAGTTCGTTGCGTTTATTTTTCCCCAGACGCGTATCAAAATGAAACTCCAAAAGTTCATTGAACAATTCTTTCTTAAACCTTTCCCTTTCGTTCGCCTTATCGGACATATAAAAATTATAACTCCACCCCCGCCCCGCGAGAAGCGGGCTTTTTGACGACCCTTGACATACATAATGATATAAGCATATACTTATATTATGTCAGATTTATGCAATGAAATAGAACGATTCGGCAAAAGCATTGGCAGCGTTCCCCGCTACCGCATCGTTGAAGCCCTGCTTAAAGGGCGGAAAACAGTGGGCGAGCTTGTTAAGATAGTAAAGCTTTCGCAGCCGGCAGTTTCTCAGCATTTAAAAACGCTCCGGGCCTCAAATCTCGTTATAGATGAAAAAAGGGGACAGGAAGTGTTTTATACCGTGGACGGCGAATACATGCTTGAGCTTTTGAAAAATTTAACGGCTGAAATAAAGAAACCTAAGAAATAATTTTTTAATTTATGGATTATAACAAATTGGCAACTAAGGAAAGCGTCAGCAGAACCTCTGCGGCTCTGTCTGCCAAAAAGTATGAGGTTACCATCGCGCAAAATGGCGCCGAGGCCTTGCAAAAGATAAAGGAATTGATTCCCAAAGGAACGTCAATTATGAACGGCGCCTCGGTCACCTTGGAAAAGATAGGTTTCGTGGATTATCTCAAATCCAACGAACACGGCTGGAACAACCTGCATGAAAATATTTTGGCAGAGAAAAATCCGGCAAAGCAGGCGCTGCTTAGAAAGCAGGCCGTGCTTTCCGATTATTATTTGGGAAGTGCTCACGCTCTCACGGAAAACGGCGAGTTTATTATCGCTTCCAATAGCGGCAGCCAGTTGCCGCACATAGTTTTTACGTCTCCCAATCTTATATTCGTGGTGAGTACAAAAAAGATAGTGCCGACCCTAGAAGACGCGATGAAGCGGTTGGACGAGCACGTGATTCCCTTGGAGGACAAGCACATGCAAGAGAAATACGGAGTGGGAACCGCTCCCAATAAGATAGTTATCTTCAAGGGCGAAAACGTTATGCTCGGCAGAAAAGTTCACCTGATTTTGGTTAACGAGAATTTGGGATTCTGAAGCTGTAGAACACAATCTCTCTACGCTTCGCAAGAAGCTGGCTCAAAAAATTTCAACGGACGGGAAAAGTTAACCCCGCCATTATTTGACTTTTTTCTGATTTTATTATAAAAAAGGGACAGTTCGTTTGTCAGAGAGGAGATCCTTATATGTCATACAGAGAGTTTCTGCGGATACTTTGGAGGTCAGCGATTGTAGCATTGATTATCTATTTCATCTTTCTTTTGCTGCGAAACGCTGGCTCTTCCCACAGCACGATTAATCAGGATAGTCAGATATATTACTATGCCGACTTTCTTTTTGTGGACGACCCTCCGCCGTTGGATGACAAACAGAGCGACAGTGAAAAAGAATTTCACTCGTTCGTTTTCTTCCTGAGAGACGTTAGCCAAAATGAGCACCCCTTGCACAGAATAGATTTCTTAAAAAACTTAACCGATGACTACCGTTCGGAGGTAAAAACATTTCAGGAAAAGACCGGAAACAATCCGGAGCTTATGTACACATTGCTCTTCGATAAATCGAAGATCATTGACCTTATTCTGCGAGAGGAAAAGGAAAGGGATAGAAGAATCGCATCTTTACGTCCCGCGCCGAGTTTGGTCTACGTATTCTTCTTTTTTCAGGTCATAAGTATCGGTTGGCTGATTCTATGGTGGGCCACTGTCGGAAGCTGGAATGTTTTCCGCTTTCCTTATCGAGCGTGGTGGTTCTACGTTTACTTGGCCTTCATGCTCCCGTGTTCACTTGCCTTGATAGCATCGGTCGCATGCGGCGAGCTTGTTTTCTTTGTTATCCACATGATAGAGGCCAAACGAGATAGATTCCGCACTGGGCTTAAAAAGCTGGCAGTCCGTCTCAAAATTGTAAGAGAATACGACGATTTGTGCGCTAATATCAATAAAAATCGCGCCAAGCACAAGGATGCCTGGATTAGTTCCTTTGGTAGTAAACGAATATCCGTCAAGATTACACAAGAGAACGTTGTTCTTGAAGAACTTGGCAGGAATCTTCGCGCCAGGGAAAAGGAATTGCAAACGATGCAGCGCGACTATTTTGCGAAGAGGGAATTTATCAAACGCCTAAAAAAAATTCCGAATATGACCGAGCGGCTGGCAGAGGAATTTGACGAACTGTCCCGCAATCCATTAGTGAAAGCGCTTGAGGTGAAAGACGATTGCCTGGTGGTCTACACAGACGCTATTTTTGGGAGCAGGGGAACCGTTGGACCTTTCCGTATAGACATTTCACCTACCGAAAGCACAAAAAGGGTGTCCTTTGCGGCTAAGTGGTCGAGGAAACATCCCACCGGAGACGGAACAGACGGTCCTTACTGTTTCGGTAATGCGAACGAATTGATTGATAAACTACTTGAAGAATATCGCATTGCCGAGGGAGTTGGCCTGATGTTGAAAGCATTCCAATCCAATTAAAGGAGGATAAAATGCATAAAAGAAATATCCCGCTGTGCCTACCATTAAAAACGTTGAGTCCGGAAGCGGCCTTGATATCCTATCCGAATGCAATACGACTGCTACCCAAGCTTGTCTTGGCGAGTGATGTGTTCCGGCAACTTTCCTGCTATTACCGTTCGATACGATGCGAATTCCAACTGATGGGATTCGTGGAGCGCGAAGATGAGAACGTTTTTCGCGTGACAGAACTCGCAATCAATCCTCAATACGTGGGAATAACCCATGCCGATAACGACACGCTGATGTTTTCTGATTTTCTCCGAGAACTTGAGTTACGGGGAAAAGATATCGGCAATCTGCGTCTGCAGGCTCATTCACACGGTATGCTGGAATCGTATTTTTCCTGCAGAGACGTGGATACGATCTGTGATTCTTACGCTTGCGACTGGATGATCTCGATGGTGGGGAACATCCGGCTTGATTTGAAGGCGCGGCTAGATATATTCGAGCCCGTGCCGTTAAGCATTTCATTGCCAATATTCGTGGAGTCTTCTTTGTCGGAAATTAATGCCCCAGTTGTTTCCGTGGAAGAAAAGAGTGCCGAAGAAGCTGCATGGCTTATGCAGCTGCTGAAACAGATGAGGCCAGGTATGGAAGTAGCGGGGGAGGTGTTCCATGGCTGATTTTCTAAGACAGCTAGATATCATTGATCCAAAGAAATTGGTATATCCCGTAACTTGTATCGGATTGGGCGGTATCGGAAGTTTTACGGCAGCAGCTCTTCGCAAGATCGGTTTCCAAAAATTCATTCTCTATGATGGTGATGTGGTGGAGGCCCATAACATACCTTCGCAAAATTTTCCGTGGGAAAGCGAGGGCTCAACCAAGGTTTCCGCGACAGAGAAAGTGTTGCGTGAATCACTGGACTCCGAAGTGGAGATTACCGCCTATGATCGCAGGTTTACCGAAAATGACCATCTTGAAGGAATTGTCGTTGCCGGTGTGGACAGTATGTCTTCACGGCAGGCAATCTGGAAAGCCGTGCAAAACAACCGAGCGCTTGTCCCGCTTTTCTTAGACGGCCGCATCGGGGTTGAGTGGGACGAAAAAGAGCGCAAGGTCAAAGGAGAATGGATAGAGGTTTTTAGTTTGAACCCTTCATCGTTTTCCGACATTGAGCTTTACGAGTCGCATCTTTTCCCCGAAGAAGAAGCCGCCGCTCTGCATTGTACTGCGCAGGCGGTGATCTACATCGGCTACTTCATTGCGGCGTTCATAAGCTCAAGCATTCGCAAGTGGGCTTGTGGCGAAGAGATTCATCGCTATTTGCTTTATGACGCTTTGACTTCTGACATAATCAGTGCTATAAAGTAACAGACTCCAGGTAGTAAAATTTCGGAAAAAAAAGGGGGTGATACTATGGTGCACGTAAGATCCGCAGGTGTTTCCGAGGATCTCCCGTTCCGTGAGGGTATGACCGCTCAGGACGCCTTAAGAGAAGCTGGCGTTCGGAAAGGTCTCTTCCAAGCCAACCCACAGATCTTGGTTGGCCCGGATGTCGCCAATGGGGCGCAACTCCTCAAGGACGAAGACACGGTGACCGTGTCTCCAAAGATCAAAAATGGCGGCTAAAGCCGCCCAACAATGGATGGGGGAAGAACGCACAAAGCGATTTGACCCCCATCCTAATTTTTTTTATATTCCCTCACTTCCGTCCGTAGACCGGTAAACCAACCTGTACCCGAACCGCCGAAAGGAAAATTCCGGCTGGCAGTCCGAGGGCGATTCGGGGCGTATCGTTCTACAACTTTCCCTTCTTTTCGTATTTGTGATCTTCGTTGTATTTTTCCAGGACCGTTTTGATGCTTTGGAGATGGGCTTCAACCCGGTGTAATTTAAATCTAAGCATTTCCTCCCTGTGTTTTGCGGATATCCTTGTGGTTGTTTTTAAAAATTGGGCATACCAGCCCCTCTCTTTGTCCAGAAGCGCTTCTTCTTTATAAAAACCCCACGCCGAAGACGCCCACTCCGGTAGGTTGTTAATGTCTTCCTCGCGCGCGGTCAGTTCCTGAAGGAGATTTCTGATATTCTCCTCTATTTTATCCGTATCCTCCTCTTTTTTCTCCAGTTCAATAAGTTGTATTTGTTCCGGTTCGGATTTTTCCTGATTTTTTCCTGATTCTGTCATCGGTTTGATTATAGCAAAAAATCGCGCTTTGACAGACTCTCTAAAGGGATTAAGATGATGACATGAAATCATTGGAAGAGACTATGCCTGCGGAAAATAATTGATCGGTTCGTAAGGAAAGTGAGGGAAAAATGGAAGAATTGTTTCTCCGGCTTTTAGAATTAAAACCGAGCGATGAAGAGCTTGTTCGATTTGTGACGGTGGACGTGAACAGCCCGATATTTACAGAATTGGTCTGACAAGAGATACAAAAGCGCCACCTTAATGGCAGCGAAGAAGACAACGGACAACTTTTGCAATTGGCGGAGAAAATTCGTGAGTTGAGATCGAATAAAACAAAGCATGAGGATGCGAAGCGGACTGGATGGCACCAAGCCGGAAACATGTTGGGGGATATTCGCGCTTTCCAAAAGTTGCAGGAAAAACACGACGATAGTTTAAGCAACGTGAAAAAACGGACAGGCAGCGAAGAGAAAGAGATCCGGAATATCCTCGGTCAAGTTAAAAAACTTTAGCCGTTCCGTTTGGGCTATGGTATAATTCTGTCTATGGAGGTGCTAATATTCGCTCAGACATTGTATTATTTCGTAGTTTCTCTCGCCATAATAGTACTCGGCGCCTTGTTTACGATTATCACATACCACCTAATTCATATTACAAAGCATTTACAAAACATTTCCGATAACCTTAACGACACCTCGGATGAATTAAAAAAGCGGATTGAAGAAGTTATTGAGCGGCTTGCTTCACTCCCGATACTCTCATATTTTTTAAAGAAAGACGACGGTCACGAGTCGCATTCGTCTCGTAAAAAAAGGTCGTAGCATAATATTGTATAAACATGAAAAAGAAAAATTTGAATTCTAAGAAAAGGGGAGGGGTGAGCGTGTTGGCGGGTGTACTGATAGGTGCGGCACTTGGCGTTGGAGTCGGCTTGCTTGCCGAATCAAAAACAGGAAAACGATTTGAGAAAAAAGCCAAAAACCTGTCCGTAGACTTCTACGGATACATGGTTCCGCAAATTAAAAAAGTTAAAAAGATGGGGGAAGCGGAATATAAAAAGTTTGTGATGGAAGCAATGAAGCAGTACAGTAAAAACAAAAAACTTTCCCGGGCGGAAGCAAAATATCTAGTGAAAGATGCCCAGGGGGCCTGGAAACATCTGAAGAAGTACTTATAAGTAATTTTTTAGACGTGCTTCCCTATATTATGAGCTCAAAAAAGGGAATTTTATTTGCCGTTTAAAGTTATGTTAAAATAATATATATGAAAAAATTAACTATTGTAATCATAGCGGTAGTGGTTGTCGTTATTGGAGCAGGCATATACTTTTTTTTGCCGAGACCCGCAACCAACACTAATGTAACCCAGAATCCTCCTGTAACCAATACTCCAGGGAATACCGTTCAAACTCCGGAGAATACTCAGCCGCAGCCAACGCAGCAAAATCCTGCGGAAACAGTTATCGGAAAATCAGTTGAGGGGCGCGATATCACGGCGTATAACTATGGTACTGGTGATACGCAGATCTTGTTTATCGGCGGCATACATGGCGGCTACGAATGGAACACGAGCCTTGTTGCTTATCAGGCGATGGACTATCTGAAGGCGAATGCCAATGCCATTCCTGCTAACGAAAAAATAACCGTTATACCGGTGTTGAATCCGGACGGCCTGAACAAGGTTGTCGGGACGGCAGGACGCTTTGCCGCCGCGGACGTTCCGGCTTCGCAAACTTTGCAAATATCCGGACGCTATAACGCGGATAACGTTGACCTCAACCGCAACTTTGATTGCGATTGGCAAAAGAACGCTGTCTGGCAGAACACAGCCGTGAGCGGCGGCAGTAAAGCATTTTCCGAACCGGAAAGCGCGGCGATACGGGATTACATAACGGCGCATAAGCCGGCAGCGGTTGTTGTTTGGTACAGCGCGGTTGGCGGCGTGTTCGCGTCCAATTGCCACGGCGGAGTTTTGCCCGAAACGAACACGATTACGAATATTTATTCAAAAGCATCCGGTTACAAGGCATACGAGAGCTATGATTTCTACGCGCTGACCGGCGATATGGTCAATTGGTTCGCCAAGAACAATATTCCGGGCATTAGCGTTCTTCTTACCACGCACACCGATACGGAGTGGAGTAAAAATCAAGCAGGCATTGACGCTCTTATAGCCCACTACGCTAAATAAATAACTTTTAGCGAGATAATCGAACTATGAAGTCCTTTTTTACGGGGCGGATGATAACAGCCCTTATTATTGTTGCCGTGTTCGGCGTCAGCCTGCTTATTTTTTATTCTTTACAGAATAAAAGTGAGCCGCCTGCGCCTTCCGAACCGGCGGTTGCTACTTTCACAATAAGGCACGTAATTATCGGTTCGTCCGTGGAAGGGCGGCCTATTGAGGCGTTCACGTACCTGCCGAGTTCCGAGCCGGATACGTTTAACCCATTGAAGAGCGGAAGCGGTAAGACGAATCTCTTGTTTGTCGGCGGCATGCACGGCGGTTACGAATGGAACAGCGTGCTTTTGGCCTACCAGGTTATGGATTACCTTAATACCAACCCCGAAATAATTCCCGCGAATCTGACCGTTACCGTGATTCCGGACTTGAACCCCGACGGAGTTTTTAAAATTATCGGCAAAGAGGGGAGGTTTAGCGTCGCGGACGTTCCAATCGGCGTACCGGAAGCGCCTGGACGGGTAAACGCCCACGAAGTAGACCTTAATCGCAATTTTGATTGCAACTGGCAGCCCAATGGCGTCTGGCAGGGGAAGACGGTTAGTGCCGGTACAGCGCCGTTCTCCGAGCCGGAGTCCGCCGCTTTAAGAGATTTTATTTTGAAAAATAATTTTGCCGCCGCAGTTTTTTGGCACAGCCAGGCGAATGCCGTCTACGCCTCGGAATGCAATAACGGAATCCTTCCGCAAACCTTGGAAATTATGAACGCCTATTCGCGGGCGTCCGGCTACCAGGCAGTAAGATCTTTTAATGCTTATAAGGTTACCGGCGATTCCGAAGGATGGCTCGCTTCCATCGGCATTCCGGCAATAACAGTAGAGATGAGCACTCACGAAACCATTGAGTGGGATAAGAACCTGGCCGGCGTTAAGGCGCTACTGGATTATTACAGGCGTTGATCTGAAAAATGGCCACGAAACTCATCATGCTAAACTGATATCGTGGGCAGAAAAATTATACCGATTGCCATAGTAATTCTTATCGCGGGAAGCGCGGGTTTTTATTTTTTACAGCAATTCGCGGTGGATGTTAATCCGAAGCCGGTTACACGCTCTGTCGCGACTACTATGCCAGCTGTTGCCACGACCACGCTTACCGATTTAGCTACTACAACCGCCAAAGAGCTTCCGGCTGAACCAGCTACACCTACAAGCAGTATAGCGAAGATATCCATAGCTCCACCTCCAATACCATTAACAACACCCCCGGTTTCTCAAATAACGCTGCGGGATATAACTGCCAAAAGCTTAGTCGGACTTTTCTGCCACTATAAAATTACTGACCCCTCGCTCGTCGCCACTTACGGCGACAGTAATGGAGAATATATTGCTAAGGGCAGCGGCGTTATCATAAACCCCCAGGGCTATATTCTCACGGCCAAGCATATTGTTGACCAGCAATGGACCGCTTGGGCGTACGGCTCAACTGGTTCGGACCTTGCTCTAGAACAAAATTCAGAACTGAATTATTGCGAAGTGGGATTGCCTACCACCGATAATCTGCCAACCGTGTCCGATATAAAAAGCATCAATCCGAGCATTACCCTTCCGAATCCGTTCCCTTACGTTGCCACGGCATATTTTGAGCCGAAGCAGGGGACGATGAGCGATGATGAATACCGGACATCGGATTTCGCCATTATGAAGATAACAAGAGCCCCAGATAACTGCGCTACTTTCAACTTTTGCACGCTCCCAGCCGCCTTTCCATACAATCCGGTTATTTTCTCGCGAATGCCCGATGAAGGAATAATGGACGGGCTCTTGAATTTCGGTTATCCCGGCGAACTCATAAATACGTCGGAAAGCACGTTTCATGATTTTTATCTGAAGGGTTCCGTGGGAACCTTAACGAAATATTACGGCGGCGATGCGTATTTTAAAGACGAGCCGTTCAACTTTGAATGGTCCGCGAGCGATGTTTTACCGGGGCGATCCGGTTCGCCGATATTCTGGGATGGATATGTCGTTGGCGTGGAGTACGGGCTTAACGTAAACGATAAGACCATAGATTATGCCATCGGTTTGCCGGCTATCTATAAGATTCTGGACGAAAACAAGCTGGGGGATTTGCTGTATACGCAATAAGCCGACGGTTGCGCGGGAAATCTATTGTATCGTTTTAATCTGTGTTTCAGGCGGTGTGGTCGCCGTAAATACTTCAAAGTTCAAGCGGCCAATAACCCTGCCGTCAGGAGTTTCCACGTTTACCCGCCAGGAGCCGTCATCAAGACCTGATATGTTTGAATACGTTCTGTATCCTCCGGTTCGGCCTCCGACAACCGGAAGGATAATACTCCCTCGCGTTTCCCAGGCGCTGCTTGTCGCGTTGTAATATTGCCAAACATGCACGATGTCGGTATTCAGTGCCGTTGGAGAGAAAACCGCCGTATAGGCGTAAAGAGTTTCGCCTGATGTTACATGAACAGTTGCCTCGGTTTTTAAAAACTCTGTTGCTTGGGAAAGAAAATCTTTAGTGTCGGTGTTCTCATAGGTTACTGTATAGTTTCCAGGACCGTTAACGATGAGCGAGTTATAAATACCGGCATCTTCAAGCGAGAGAGGCAGCGGGGGGATAAGCTTCAAAAAATAAAGAGAGTTTACGGCAATAAATATCCCGCCGACAGAAATAATTACAAGCCACTTGTGTCTACCGACGAGCTTTTCTCTGCGGAAGATTCTTGGTATCAGGGCGATTATTCTTATGATAGCCAAGCTAACCGCGCCGCTTAAAATAAATACTAAGGTCCCGATTCTGTGCAAGAGTATCGGCATAAGATAAATGGCAAAAGCGTAATAGGCGAGGAAGAGGAGCGAAAATTGGAAGGCCGTTCTCGCGTAACTGCGCTTTAGCGATTCGTTGGCGATGAAAGCGGCGGCCAAGAGGAGCAGGAACGGCCAGCTTGTTGCGAAGGTACCGCTGCGGAAATAAAAAACGAGATAAGTGGAGAGTATGCCGCCGAAAAAGAATTGGATTATGTTCACGAGCCAGAAGTGAAGTCTGTTCGGGTCCGCGGCCTCATACACCCCCTTTTTACCGGTACCGTCGTTCAGAATATTTATCCAAATGGCGCAGACGGTCACAATAGCCAGATGGCCGATAACCCATAGATTGTCCCAGTATAAGTCCACGCGCTTCAGAGTAACGGCATCAAAAACGAAACCGCCGACCAGAGAAATAGAGGAGATCGGCCGCTCAAATTGTGCGTACCAGCTTTTTACACGAGTAAAAATAGTGTATTTCCCCGGAGCTGGGTATGTTCCGTAATCATGTTTTTGGTGAGCCATGTTTTATTTAAATATGTTATAGGAAAGAATATTTGAATTATAACCCAATTACAAGAAGAGTTTTATCTTTGCGCCTAGGGGAAAATAAATGTGATGATATAGCAGAAATCGTCTCGGATAGGAAACCTCAACTCTGTATAAAGAATAAAAAACTCCTAAACAAGTGTTCAGGAGCCGAGTTCGTTCAGATGTTCAAAGAATAACTGCGTTGCCCATTGTCCGGTGGGGTTTTCAATAGCCTCAATAAAGACATCCTCCGGAATTACGATCGGAACATCGTTGCGAAGAACTGTTTCTAATGCAATCACAGGAAAAACAGACTCTATCTTTTCTTCTCCGTTCACCATGAGGTGTAGATTTGTTGCGAAATAGTCGTTCTTAAATTCAGTTATAACCGTTTTGATTACTTTGATAGAGCCATACGAAAGTAATTTTTGGTTCAACCCGAATTCGTTAAGCGGCTGCTGGTTTTCCCCTTGGACAGCATCAATTAAGATCTTGGCCAGCGTTTCATCGAATACTACCGGGAAACACGATCTCGTTTCTTTGTCCCGTAAGAAAAACACTATGCTCGGAGGGATTTTAGAATTCTTTTCAGACAGCTTCATATAATAACCGTCAAGATACAATTCAATTTCTTTCACGGTCCACCTCCTTTTACGTTTCAGCTGAGTTAAGTTTCTGGCAAAGAAGAGTAAAAGTCAATTCTTTTTAAGAATCTAGAGAATTTACGGTTATATTTCTAGCGCATATCAGTTTATAAATGATAGAATAGAATCATATAATAAAATACTAAATGCCCTATCACCCAGCTATAAAACAAATAACCGATATGCTCACAAGCAATAAATGCGAGTTTCAAACGTTTGAACACGCTCCGGTGAGGACTAGCGAAGACGCCTTCAGGCAAAGGCCAAATTTTTCTATGCATCAAGGTGCGAAAGCGATGATAGTTAGAGTCAAGTCCAAAAATCGTGAGGAACAGGATAAATTCGTCATGCTCGTTTTCCCGGCCGATCTGAAATTTAAAGGCGGTGAAGTGAAAAAACTTTTGGGCGCGCGGGACGTTACTTTCGCCACGGAAGCGGAGGTGGGAAAAATTACTGGCGGCGTCCAGGTCGGGGGAGTGCCGCCGTTCGGAAATTTATTCAACCTCCCGGTTTACGCGGATGGATCTTTATTTGAAAACGATAAAATTATTTTTAACGCCGGCGACAGAAGTTTTTCGGTGGCCATGTCCGCGGAAGATTATAAAAAAATAGTTAACCCTATTGTTCAAAAATTTGCCGCTTAGCCCCCCCTTACTTCACGGTTGTCCTGGGTTACAGTACAATATTTAAACAACCTCGCCATATTTGGTTGGGCATATTATCCACTTTGGATTTTTCTGATTTAAATCCCCATGAAACTAATTTTAAATTATTTAAAACAATATAAAAAACTTCTTGCTGCCACCCTCTTATTTGCGGCGATAAACATTGTTTTTTCGTTGGTTGATCCTCAGATCTTCCGGCTCATCATAGACAGCTACGTTTCCAAGATAGGAAGCATATCGCACGGCGACTTCTTGCGGGGCGTGGGATTGCTTCTTGCCGCGTCCGTTGGTGCCGCTTTTATTTCCCGCGTGGCGAAAAATTTCCAGGCCTATTATGAAAGCGTGATAACCCAGCGGGTAGGGACCAAACTGTACGCTCATAGCGTTGAACATTCTTTCTCTTTGCCCTATGCCGTTTTTGAAGATCAGCGTTCCGGCGAACTTCTCCAAAAACTCCAAAAAGCGCGCCTGGACAGCCAGCAGCTTATCATCAGCCTTATTGACGTCGTTTTTGTTTCCCTTGTCGGAGTTACATTCGTTTTGATATACGCATTTACGGTCCACTGGGCAATCGGCCTTATGTATTTTCTTGTTATCCCAACTTTAGGCACGGCGGTATTTTTTCTCGGCCGCAAGATAAAGGCCGTTCAAAAAAATATTGTTATAGAATCGGCGAATCTGGCAGGTTCCACTACGGAGACGCTCCGCAACGTTGAACTTGTGAAAAGTTTGGGTTTGGAAAGCCAGGAAACGAAACGGCTGAACGAAGTGAACGACAGAGTACTGGCGCTGGAACTTTCCAAAATAACCCTGATACGCAAATTGAGTTTTACGCAAGGGACGGTCGTGAATGCCCTGCGTTCATCGATACTCTTTGTGATGCTTTGGCTTATCGTTCTCGGAAATATTTCACTCGGCCAGTTCCTTTCTCTCTGGTTCTATTCATTTTTCATATTCAACCCGCTTGGTGATATAGGCAACGTGGCTGGGCAATACCAGGAAGCCAAAGGAAGTTTGGAGAAATTAGAGGAGATACTTTCGATTAAGCCGGAAATGAGACCTGCGCATCCGATTGCAGTCGGGCCGCTTACCGCCATCAGATTCAAGGGAGTCGGTTTTGCCTATCAAACTGGTCAGAGCGAGGTGCTGCGCAACATTAACCTGGAGATAAAGAAGGGGGACACAGTGGCGTTCGCTGGATATTCCGGTTCCGGGAAAACGACACTCGTAAAATTACTTGTCGGTCTCTATCGGCCTACCCGTGGGGAGCTCCTTATGAACGGGGTTAATACCAGCACAATAGATTACGATGAGCTTCGGAGGCGCGTCGGCTATGTTTCACAAGAAACCCAACTTTTTGCCGGCACTTTGCGTGACAATCTTTTATTCGTGAATCCACGGGCGAGCGATGAAGAATGCCGACTCGCTCTCAGGCATGCGTCGGTTACGGCGATAGCGGACCGCGGCGGAGAAGGGCTGGACACTCGTATCGGCGAAGGCGGCATCAAGATTTCCGGTGGTGAACGCCAGCGCTTAGCCATTGCCCGGGCGCTTCTGCGCAATCCGGAGCTTATTATTTTTGACGAGGCGACTTCCAGTCTGGATTCCATTACGGAAAAATCTATAACCGATACTATCAAGGAGATTGCTAAATCCCGGCCGAACCTTATAACCGTGATGGTTGCGCACCGGCTCTCAACCATAGCGCATGCCGATAGGATTTATGTTCTCCGGAAAGGCAATATTGTAGAGGAAGGAACCCACCCGGAATTATTGAAGGATACGACCGGGCTTTATTCGGCACTTTGGAAAGAACAAAGCGGAAAATGAAGCTCAAGAAGCTTACGTCCGTAGTGTCTTGAGTTTCACCCCGCCGATGGCGGGGTTTATTAAATTCATTCCGCTTCATAATATCCGCGCGTTAGCGCGGGGTATTCGCGGGAATTTAATAAAATTGGCCCGCATGTAGCGCGCCATTTTTATGGCAAGATCAATTTTCCCAATGTTTTTTCCCTGGATCAGGATCTAAGGTGGTAGTTGTCGGCTTTGGGGTTCTTGCATCAACCCATTCCATCTTGAAGGCAAATAGTTCGTAACCTATCGATTTAAGTTGTTCTAATATTTCCTTGCCTCGTGCCATTTGTTCCCTGCTTAAATCTAATCCTTGCATTACAAACGCTATGATAATGACATCTAGCTCTGTTATCAATTTTCTAGCCTCGTCCTGATTCATTATCGCCACCCCTTTATTAAAAACTTCTAAAATAATATTAGGATAATTTTATTAGTTATACAAATCGCGGAAGATTCTTTTGTCAAATGAATTAAGATATACTAAGATTAAAATCAGAGAGCTAATGAGGGGGATAACATCTTGATAATCGTTTATAGTGACTATGAAGGGTCTGGTTACTACGAAGAAGCCCCCGAAATTATAGGGCTAATAATTCCTGATGAGGATTTTCGCAATTGGTGTATGGCATTAAAACGCGGACCGAGCAGATTAAGCGATGAGGAAATAGACGGAATGATGCGTCGATTGAATGCACGATACCTGAACGAGCGCCTTAATATTAAATAAACCCGAGACGACAATGTTGCTCGGGTTTTTTGAAGTAAAAAAAGGAGGAGCTAACCCATCGCGTTGGCGATTGCTCCTCATGGGCCATTCATAAACTACTACCGACCCGGATGGTCGGTATATGCCGGCCTAATGGTGAAATTCCGGCATACTTTCCCCTTCGATGAGCAAATATAATTGGTTGTTTCTCGTCTGTTGTGAACTGCTACAGGTCGTCTAGTCGCACGGTGCACCTCCCTAATATGCTAATCAGACTATCTCTGCTAGTATAGCATAGTCACAATATAAGTCAAGAGGGGATATAAGTAACCTCTTGCTGGAGAATAATCTTAACACCAATCCTACTTGTAGGATTGGTAGGAATATGCTATATTGAATTATATGAAAATAGCGGATAACAAAAAGTTTCACGGAGTAGTTACCTTGGGCGAAAAAGGTCAGGTTGTTATACCTATGGGCGCGAGAAAAGCGATGCGCCTGAATAAGGGAGAGAGATTAATCGTTATGGGCATAGGGCGTGATACTATTATAATGTCCAAACTGTCCAACTTGGAAAAACTAGCTTCACATCTGACAGAGAGATTGAAAACCATAAAGAAGATAGTCAGTAAAACCAAGAGAAAATAGTTATGAAGAAAATTATCAAAAAACATTGGATAATTTCCGGGGTTGTTGTATTGTTGCTGATTTTAGGCGGTTATTTCATTTTTGGAAAAAAATCGGCCGTGAAAACTGATTTTACCGAAGCCAAGCTGGATAATCTCGTTCAGACCGTGAGTGTTACAGGAAATATCAAGCCCGCCGAGAGCGTGGATCTCGCTTTTGAAAAATCCGGAACTATCAGAAAAGTTAACGCGGACGTCGGTGATAAAGTTTATGCGGGCGAAGCTTTGGTTGAATTGGACAATTCCGAGTTTTCTACCCAGCTCGCCAAGGCCCAGGCCGATCTTGCTTCCCAGCAGGCAACCTTGGATAAAGCCAAGTTTATTTTAAATAATTATTATAATGATGTTGTTGACGTAATTAATGACGCTTATACCAAAGCTAACGATGCCGTTCGTAATCAGACGGACGCGCTGTTCACCTATCCGGAGACCAGCCCTAAATTGGTGTTCTCTACAAATGATTCGCAGAACGAAATCGACTTACAATCTCAGCGCCTTGTGCTCGCGGATAGATTGAATTCCTGGCTGAAAGACTTTAGTAAGCTACAAAGGAATTCCCAAAGCGATATTCTCGACAATGCTCTTATAGAATCCGAATCCAATTTAAACGAGGTCAGAAAATTTTTGGACTTTGCCGATAAAGCAGTTGTCGATTCGGTATTCTTGCCGCAATCCACGGCAGCAACCTATAAGAACGATATAAATACAGGCAGAGCCGAAGTTGATACGGCGTTAACAAGTGTTGTTGGTAAGGAGCAGGATATTGGGCAAGAAAAAGCGACAATCACTTCAGATGAAGCTGAAGTTCAGAGCTATGAGGCCAGCGTGGAAAATATCAAAGCGCAGATCGCCAAAACGTCTTTAGTCTCTCCTATCAACGGAGTTGTAACAGTTCAGAATGCCAAGGTTGGGCAGATAGCTACGGCTAACGTAACGATGACCTCCGTAATTTCCGCTTCCCGCTTCGATATCGAAGCCTATGTGCCGGAAGCGGATATTGCCAAGATAAATGTGGACGACACCACCTCCTTAACTTTGGATGCTTATGGCAGTGCCGTAAATTTTGCCGCCAGCGTTATAAAAATTGATCCGGGCGAAACCGTGATTGAGGGAGTGCCGACATATAAAGTTACTCTAAGATTTACGAAAGAAGACGCGAGAATTAAATCCGGAATGACTGCCAATCTGGATATCCTTACGGCCAAGCGGGATAACGTCATCGTCATACCCCAGCGTTCGGTGGTGACGAAGAGCGACGGAACCACTTATGTGCTTTTGAAAACTTCTATAGACGGCACAACCCGAGAGCAAACGGTACAAACGGGGATTCGAGGTTCCGATGGCAATATAGAAATAGTATCCGGACTCAAAGAAGGAGATATGATTACGACCTTCGGCGAGTAGTCCAATGCCTGCGATAATAGATGTAAAAAACTTGGAAAAGGTTTACAACGAGGGCGGAGTGGAAACTCCGGCTCTGCGCGGAATATCTTTTTCCATAAATGCCGGGGATTTTTTGGCCATCATGGGCGCCTCCGGTTCCGGAAAATCTACCCTGCTTCACATTCTGGGATTTTTGGATAGGCCGACAGGCGGTGAATACAGGTTTGACGGCAAAACGATGGATGATTATTCGGATGACGAAATTGCCAGCGTGCGCAACAAAAAAATGGGTTTCGTTTTTCAGGCTTTCAATCTTTTGCCTAAAACATCGGTTCTGGATAACGTAAAACTGCCGCTAACTTATACCGACATCAAGGAATCACTCTGGGATGACATGGCTATGAAGGCACTGGAATCTGTGGGACTAAGCCATAGGATTCATCATGATTCTTCACAGCTTTCCGGCGGTGAAAAGCAGCGCGCGGCGATAGCGAGGGCACTTATAAACAATCCTCAGGTTATTTTTGCCGACGAACCGACAGGTAATCTTGATTCCAAGTCCGGTCAGACAGTTATGGAACTTATCCAGGATTTGAACGAAAAGCAGGGTCATACGATAGTTCTTATTACGCACGAAACCTATACGGCCGAACACGCCGGCAGGATTATTCGTTTGCTTGACGGAAAAATAGAAAGCGATAAAACGCTTGACCATCACCACCGCCTGCGAGCCGATCAATTCCAAAAATAATCATGACCATTAAACACAGCATAAAGTCGGCCGTTATGGCCATCAGGGCGCACAAATCGCGCTCAATATTGACCATTCTGGGAATTGTCGTCGGCATTACCTCAATCATTATCGTGATGTCCATAGGCGAGGGAGCCAAGAATCTTATTCTCAGCCAGATCCAGGGACTGGGTTCGAAAACCATAGCAATTCTTCCCGGAAGAGAACCGACAAGCCCCACCGATGTCGCTCAGTTGATGAGTGATTCGCTTAAGGACAAAGACCTGCAATTATTGGAAAACAAAAGCAATGTGCCCAATGTTTCGGATATAATGCCGGTTGTCTTCGGCGGCGAAACGGCATACTACGATAACAATACTTATAGGATAACTGTTTTCGGAGCAACCGACCTGGTAACGAAAATTTTTGATATTTATCCGTCTCAGGGAAATTTCTTTACAGCAGAAGATGTAAGGAGCAAGGCCGATGTGGCAATAATCGGTTCTAAGGTCAAAGATAAATTGTTCGGCCCTTCGGATGCCATCGGGCAAAGGATAAAAATAAACAACAAAAGCTTCCGCGTTATAGGCGTGTTCGGCCAGAAAGGCCAGGTGTCGTTCTTTAATTTTGATGAAATGGCGGTTGTACCCTATACAACGGCTCAGCAATATGTTTTCGGCATAAAATACTTCCACCGCATTATTGTGGAAGCCGACTCGGAAACGAATTTGGATTCGACCGTTAAAGATATTCAGATAACCCTGCGCAATTCTCATGGTATAACCGACCCGACCAAGGATGATTTTTCGGTGCAGACATCCGCAGACCTGGCTCAGCGATTAGGAACGATAACAGATATTCTGACATTACTTCTTACTTCCGTTGCCGCCATTTCTCTTGTTGTCGGTGGTATCGGTATTATGAATATCATGCTCGTCTCCGTTACGGAGCGTACCCGGGAAATAGGCCTGAGGAAAGCGCTTGGAGCAACGAACAGAAATATTCTTCTGCAATTCCTTTTGGAAGCTATTGCTCTCACGGGCCTTGGCGGGGTAGTCGGAATTTTACTGGGCAGCGGGATTTCTTTCGCCGTAGCCATAGCCGTAAGCCGATTTTTGGGATTGAATTGGGTATTCACTTTTCCCATTAACGGAGCCATAATTGGCATCGTGGTCTCCACCGCCATCGGTCTTATTTTCGGACTTTACCCGGCGCGGCAAGCCGCCAGAAAAGATCCGATTGAGGCATTGAGGTACGAATAATCTAAAGAGTTGGGGAAATTAGAGATTGGAGTAAAAATATAAGGGGCGCTCATTGCTGGGCGCCATTTTTGTCTAATCACTATATTACGGTGTTTTCCAGTAATAGGGCGATCAGCTAATTCCTTATGTATATAACGTGAACTTGGACTTTATTATTTTTTTGTATTTCAATTGCCTCCGTATTAGACGCTGAAAACGTTGTAAACTTCGTTGCTTTTTCTTGTCAAACAAGATAAACTTTTCTTGTCAGTACCACCCCTCTAAGAGCGAACACGGGGGCGTTTTGGTATTTACCAACAAAAATTATGAGAGACAAAATAGTAATTAAAGGCGCGCGCGAGCACAATCTCAAGAATATTAATCTTGAACTGCCGCGGGATAAGATGATAGTTTTTACCGGTCTTTCTGGATCCGGCAAGTCAAGCTTGGCTTTTGACACGATTTTTGCCGAAGGCCAGAGGCGTTACATCGAATCACTTTCCGCTTATGCGCGGCAGTTTTTGGGCAAACTGGATAAGCCAGATGTGGATGAAATTGAAGGTCTGTCGCCGGCTATTTCTATAGATCAAAAAAGCCATTCGGCGAACCCCCGTTCCACGGTTGCTACCATAACGGAAATTTACGATTACCTCCGCGTTCTTTTTGCCCGCGTTGGCAAGCCATTTTGTCCGAGGTGCGGCCGAGAAATAAAAAAAATGACGAATGAAGAAATCGTTGACATAGCTATCGAAATTTCCGATACCGCATCGTCATCGGCTCCCGGCAAGGGTAAGCTCGGCAAGAACATCGTTATTCTCGCTCCGGTTGTCCGGGGCAGAAAGGGGGAATATTATCAAATGCTTTATGACTTTTTGAACGCAGGATTTTCCGAGGTGCGCATAGACGGGAAATTCCAGTCGCTGAGGGAAAGGGTGGAGCTCAGCCGTTACAAGATCCACAACATTGAGCTTGTCGTAGACAGGATGCCAGCCGGACTTGATTTCAAAGACAAAGACAGCAGACTGCGTCTTTCCGAAGCCATAGAGTCGGCTCTTAAATACGGCAACGATGTCGTGACAATCATCGCCGACAAAGAAATATCGCTTTCCGCAAAGTTCACTTGTCCGCAAGACGGATTTTCTTTTCCGGAAATAGAGCCGCGCCTTTTTTCGTTTAACAGCCCTTATGGCGCCTGCCCGGAGTGCCACGGCTTGGGAGTTAAAGAGCTTTGGTCGGAGGAAATTTGTCCGATTTGTACCGGCAAACGGTTAAAAGAAGAAGCCCTCAATGTTCTCGTAAACGGAAAGAATATAAATTCCGTTACTGCTATGTCCATAGAAGAAGCAATTAATTTTTTTACCGGACTTAATCTGAAAAACGAGAGCGCTAACGCTGTTGCCGAAACACCACTGCGGGAAATAAAAAGCCGTTTAAAGTTCATGATTGACGTTGGCTTGGATTATCTGACGCTGGACCGAAAAGCAGGGACGCTTTCCGGAGGAGAATCGCAAAGAATACGCCTGGCTTCGCAGATCGGTTCGCGGCTTGTCGGCACTCTCTATATTCTTGACGAACCGACTATCGGCTTGCATCAGCGCGATAATGCCAAGCTTATCAAAACACTGCATGACCTGCGTGATTTGGGCAATACTATAATTGTTGTTGAACACGACGAAGAAACAATCCGCGAATCAGATTATCTCGTTGATATCGGGCCGGCGGCCGGCGTTCATGGCGGGAAAATCGTTACGTACGGACCGATACCGGAAATTATAAAAGATAAAACGAAAGATTCTCTGACCCTGCAATATCTTCGCGGAAAAAAATTTATTGATGTCCCATCCAAGAGGCGAGAAATGGGTAAGAGTCAGAATTACCTTAAAATCCGGGGGGCATCGGCGAATAATTTAAAGAATATTGATGTGGATATACCGCTTAAAAGATTTACGGCCGTAACCGGGGTTTCCGGTTCCGGCAAGAGCAGTCTGGTTTACGACGTACTTTATAAAAATCTGGCGGATAAATTTTATCACACGAGTTATAGGGCGGGGGGTAATAAAGCCATCCTTGGATTGGAACATATAAATCGCGTAATCAATATTGACCAATCGCCGATAGGCAGGACGCCGCGTTCCAATCCGGCGACTTACGTCGGTGCCTGGACATATATCCGTGATTTATTTGCCGCCACGGAAGACGCGCGCGTGAGAGGTTATAAAGCCGGGCGGTTCAGCTTTAATGTTCCTGGCGGCCGCTGCGAGAACTGTGAAGGCCACGGTACGATTGCCATAGAAATGCATTTCTTGCCCACGGTTTATGTGACTTGCGATATTTGCAAGGGAAAACGTTTTGACCGCGAAACTCTGGAGGTGGAATATAAGGGCAAGAATATTTATCAGGCATTGCAAATGACCATTGAAGAAGCGGTTAAATTTTTTGAGGATATTCCCTGGCTATACGAAAGGTTGAATATTTTGGAAGAAGTCGGTTTAGGATATCTGGAGTTGGGGCAGTCAGCGACAACGCTTTCTGGCGGTGAGGCACAAAGGGTGAAACTTGCCGCAGAACTCGGGAAGCGCGACACGCATCGCACGCTTTATCTTCTTGACGAACCGACCACAGGCCTGCATTTTGCCGATGTTGACCAGCTTTTGAAGGTTTTACAGCGGCTTGTGGATAGGGGGAATACAGTAGTAGTCATTGAGCATAACTTGGACGTGATTAAAACGGCCGATTGGGTTATTGACTTGGGTCCCGAAGGCGGCGAAAGAGGTGGGAAAATTGTAGCTGCCGGAACACCGGAACAGATTGCACGCAAGGTAGGAAGTTTTACCGGAGAATATTTACGAAAGGTATTGCAAAAATAGTTTGAAATTATCTGAGATTGATGATAGATTCAGTTTAGCTTTATTTTTTGAGAACAGGAGAGGATTGCGATGAGAAATCTGATACGCCAGAAAATCTCAGAGTTGTTGATAGGTATAGTAGCTGTCTCAGTCATTTTAGAAGACTACTTACCGAAATTGCGTTGGCATCTCAGTTCTTTGATTCTAGCTGCTACCATAACCCTTATTATAAAAGTGTTCCGCGACGAAGCACGATATTTTAAAACCGTTTTCCTGATATGTCCGATAAGAGGAGTCACGGCAGATGAGTTGGAAGATATTAAAATTTACGTGGCCAAATTGGAAGGAACGGGGAAAAAGGTTTACTGGCCTTATCGCGATACCAACCAGAATGACCCTGTCGGACTTAGGATTTGCACGGATAATTGCAACGCAATAAAGGCAAGTTACGAGATTCATATTTGGTGGAAGCCGAACTCCGAAGGTTCAAAATTTGATCTCGGTATGGCTTTCGCCCTGGAAAAAAAGATTGTCATCGCTAACCCCGAAGACGTAAAAGCTATGTCCGGGAAAAATTTCAGTAATGTTTTGTTGAAACTCGCCGAAAGATAAGAATCCAACCGCCCCGGTCTTTGCCGCGGCGGATTTCTTTTTATTAAAAATTATTGTTAATATATACATATGCTCAAGATTACAGGTAACGATATTTTCCGGGCCGGAGAAAAGATAGGCTGGGTAGAGGGAAGCCATGTTTATGCCCATGATGGTAAAAAATTGGGATATTTCTCGGGAAATTATATTTACGGATATGATGGCAGGAAAATAGCCTACATTGAAGGCGATCATCTTTTTTCTGGTGGCAGCGGCGTAAAGGTTCCGTTAGAAAAAATAAGCGAATTAATAGAGGGGGGCATACTTCCGGAAGCGGGCAAGTGTGCTATATATGTCCTTCTGGGAGATTAGAAAATAATTCAATGATAAAGACCAAGAAACTCGGTCTGGCTCTTGGCGGCGGTGGAGCGAAAGGTTTGGCACATATCGGGGTTATCAAAGAGTTGGAACGTGCCGGAGTTCCTATTGATTTTATCGCGGGCACGAGCATGGGCGCTATTATCGGCGGCTGGTACGCGGCAACCAAGGACATCGAACATATCGAAAATATTTTTTTGAAACTGAAATTTAGGGATATTTTCCCATTCCGCGAATTTATCAGACACAAAGAAGGATCTCTTGCTGGAGGCGAAAGGATGAAAGCTCTTCTCGACGGCCACATGAAAGATCTAAAAATAGAGAATTGCAAGATTCCTTTCGCGGCCGTAGCTACCGATGTTAAAAACGGAGAGGCGGTCGTTATAAAGAAGGGCAATCTGGCCGAAGCGGCGCGGGCGAGTTCCGCGCTGCCGGTTATTTTTCGGGCCGTGCCATTAGGTGGCAAGCTTCTTATGGATGGAGGATTTTCCGATCCGATTCCCGTAGATGTAGCAAGAGAAATGGGAGCGGATTTTGTTTTGGCCGTGGACGTTTCCAGTAAGTGGCTTAAAGAAGACGGCAACGGTTCGGAAGACGTTAAAAGCGTTTATTCCGCCATTTCCAATTCTATGGCTCTTGTGGAGTATCAGCTCGCGAGGCCCATCATAAAAAATGCCGACCTTGTATTGCGCCCGCCGGTTTTGAATTTCAATTTATTGGGATTCGGAGATTCCGGGCAGATAATATCTTTGGGTGAGGAAGAAGCCCGATTATATATGGAAGAAATAAGAAAGGGCGCTGGAATCAGAGAACCAAGAAAAACAACGGGTGAGAAATTTATTGATTTCTTGTTCAATTCCGATAAAAATTAAGCTTATGCGTAAAAAATTATACGACAAAATGCCGGTCACGCCCGGCGTTTATCTTATGAAAGACGCCTCTGGCAGTATTCTTTACGTCGGCAAGGCGGCGAATCTGCGACGCAGAGTTTCCAGCTATTTTGAGAGAGCTCACGACGCAAGAATAGACTCGCTGGTGAGCAAGATAAGAAAAATAGAACACAAAAAAACTGATACGGCGCTGGAAGCTCTGATTTTGGAAGCGAAACTTATCAAACAATATCGCCCGCCGTTCAATATAAAAGACAATGACGATAAAAGCTTTTTATATATTGAAATTACTAAAGAAAAATTTCCTCGCGTGCTTTTGGTGAGGGGTAGGGAAGTGAAATCAGGGAAAGGCGCACATTTTGGACCTTTTGTTTCCGCTTCTAATGTTCGCGAGGCCTTAAAAATATTGAGGAAAATTTTTCCTTGGAATATGCACGATCCAGACAGGATTGGAAAATTTAACAGGCCTTGCTTTGATTATGAGATAGGGATTTGTCCGGGGACCTGCACCGGAACGATAAGCCGTGAGAATTATCTACAGAACATAAAAAATCTTAAGCTGTTCCTTGGGGGGTGCAAGGCCGCGGTTTTGAAAAATATGAAGCAAGAAATGGCCGCGGCCAGCAAGAGGCTTGACTTCGAAACAGCTGCTAAATTACGCGGGCGGATTTTCGCCTTACAGCACATCCAGGATACAGCGCTGATAAACGAATCTGATTTTGGAAACTGGAAACTGGAAATTGGAAATTCCGCTGCCCTAGGTGAGCAGCGGATAGAGGGCTACGATATCTCCAATATTTCCGGAACATCGGCAGTGGGCTCGATGGTTGTGTTCGTGAATGGCATGCCGGATAAAAAAGAATACAGAAAATTCAAGATAAAAACGATTACTCAGCCGGATGACGTCGGCATGTTGAAAGAAGTATTGCGCCGCAGATTTCATAATAACTGGACCTTGCCTAACATAGTTCTGGTGGACGGGGGACTGGGGCAGGTTAACGCCGCAAAATCGGTGCTAAAAGAATTTGGACTAAAACTTCCTCTCCTAGGCATTGCCAAAGGACCGGAACGCAAAAGAAATGACATTATAGGATTCATACCTCGAGGGATAGAAAAGAACACCCTAATTAAGGTACGTGACGAGGCCCATCGCTTTGCGGTGAGCTACCATAAACATTTACGGGGAAGAAACTTTATTGGACTTTAACTGAGAGTTTTAGCGTTGGATAAGCAGCAGAATAAAAGACATAAGAACCTGGGAATAATACCGACGTATCAAAGGTAAAAGAACTTCCGATAGGAATGACGAAAGGGCTAAATCCGGTAAGAGTTATCTTATGATCTACTTGGTCATTATTAACGATGGTCAGCTTATCTCCTTTATTGAGCGACAAAGAGGGTTGGTCAAAAGCCAGATTATTTATCGTTACGGAATATGAAGACGGATGCAGCTCACTCGTATAGACAAGAGAAAATTCTCCGCTTGATACTTCGGGAAGCTTCGTACTGTCAAATTTAATTTTTATTATGTAGTTTCCCGCAGAAACTGTTTTTTTAGTGGGGCTGTATCTCGCTATATACAAATCGCGTGTGTTCCAGGTATAAGAAACTTGATGTACGTTGGTTTCCGATGTTATCCAGCCAACGACGCTTTTATCGGAAGCGTTAACTAAATATATCCCTCCGGTAAATCCGGATTCTTTGTCCCATTGAATAGTATTATTCTGGCTCAGCGCCAATTTTGCAGATACGGTTGGTGAAGTTATTTTTATTCCGCTGACTTGGGTTGTTGTGGTTTGTCCCGAAGAAGGGCTCTTTACCTGACCGGTATTATTAGTTACAGGTTGAGGCTGGGATGAAGTTGCATTGGTCGTCGGAGCGCCCTGATCGGTTACCGGTGTCTTCGTGGCACTTACAAAGTACCAAATAGTTCCTACGACAACTATAAAAACGGCAATTGCTACAATTTTTAATGATTTTGTATCTTTCATTTTAATTTTTATTTAGTTTATAATCCCGGTTCGTTGCTAGATGGCCACTTACTATTTATCTATCACTACCAAGTACAATTATACTATACTTGAGTTATGAAAGCACCTTTATTAAGGAACACAGAAAATATTTTACGCGCCGGCGGAATTGGTGTTATGCCCACCGACACTATTTATGGTTTGCTGGGTTCGGCTTTAAACAAAAAGACCGTGGCGAAAATATATAAATTGCGCCGCCGTAATACCAAAAAACCGCTCATAGTGCTTATCGGTTCTGCCACCGATTTAGAAATATTCGGAATCAAACCCGAAGCGACAACAAAAAGACTTTTAAAAAAATTTTGGCCGGGGAAAACCAGCATAATACTCTCTTGTCGTGCAAAAAAATTCACATATCTTCATCGGGGTGCAAAGACGCTGGCCTTTCGCTTGCCTAAAACTTTTTGGTTAAGAAAACTCCTCGTCAAAACTGGTCCGCTTGTCGCCCCAAGCGCCAATTGGGAGGGTGAATTGCCCGCGCTAACGATAAATGATGCCAAGAAATATTTTGATAGCCAGATAGATTTTTATATCAATGCCGGGAAAATTATAGGGAAGCCGTCGAGATTGATAAAAATAAATTCCGGCAAGATAACTGTTTTACGCAAGTAGGAGAGCGCCTATAATCATTTTTACGACTTACTACGATTTCAGTGTTATAATGGGGATATGCTCGCCGATGAACTGAAACAATTTTTTCACGGAGACGTTCTTGACGATGGAAAAACCCTCGCGACCTATAGCCGCGATTATTCTATTTTTAAGGTGAAGCCGCAAGCAGTAGTTTTTCCGAAAAACGCAGAAGACGTTAAAAATCTGGTGAAATTTTCAGTTAAGGCGAAAGGATCCGGTACGGACATTTCGCTCACCGCTCGTTCGGCCGGAACGGATATGTCGGGCGGACCCCTGAACAATTCCGTAATAGTGGAATTTGCCAAATATTTCAATCAAGTAAAAGAAATTAAACAATCCGCGGAAGGTGGTTCAGCCGTAGTCCAGCCGGGAGTTTATTTCCGCGATTTCGAAAAAGAATTAAAAAAAATCGGTTTACTATATCCGCCCTATCCCGCATCTAAAGACTTGTGCGCCCTTGGTGGAATGATTTCCAATAATTCCGGCGGCGAGAAAACTCTCGCTTATGGGAAAACGGAGGATTATGTAGAAGAGTTGAAGGTAGTCCTGAGCGATGGCGAAGAACACACTATAAAACCATTATCCAAAGAAGATCTAAAAACAAAAATTCAAGAAGATGGTTTTGAAGGCCGATTATATAAAAGAATTTATGAATTAATTGAAAACAACTACGATGCCATACGCGCAGCGAAACCGGACGTTTCCAAAAATTCGGCAGGTTACTATTTGTGGAATGTCTGGGATGGGCAAACATTTGATTTGAATAGATTGTTCGTCGGTTCCCAGGGAACGCTGGGTTTGGTTACGGAGGCCAAATTAAGGCTGGTGAGGGAGAAAAAATACAGCAGATTGGCAGTGGTGTTTTTGAAGGATCTTGCGCCTCTAGCCGATCTTGTGGTGGAAATCCTTAAATTCAAACCGGAAAGTCTGGAATCTTATGACGACAAAACGCTGAATGTAGCCCTGAAATATTTGCCCGAAATCGTTAAATCTATGGGCGGACATTTCTTCAAACTCATCTGGCAGTTTTTGCCGGAAGCGATGATGGTTTTGCGGGGTGGTTTGCCCAAAATGGTGCTTATTATTGAATTGAACGATGATGACAGCAACGAATTAGAGAAGCGGCTTTTTGCTTTGCGAGCGGCCGTAAAAACATTCTCCGCCAAGAGCGGCGGAGTACAGGCGCGCATTCTTAAAAGCGAAGAAGAAGCGGAGAAATATTGGACAATCCGCCGCCAGAGCTTCGCTCTGCTTCATAATCATTCTATTAATAAAGATACGGCGCCGTTTATAGACGACTTAATAGTCAAACCGGAATATCTGCCTAAATTTCTTCCAGAACTTAATGTTATTTTGGATAAATATAAAAAAGATCTGGTGTATACTATCGCAGGTCATCCGGGCAACGGTAATTTCCATATTATCCCCTTAATGGATTTAAAGCGGGAACGCATCCGCGCCCTCATACCCAAGATATCGGAAGAAGTTTATAGCCTGGTCTTTAAATACAAGGGTTCTATAACTGCGGAGCACAATGACGGCCTGATCCGCACCCCGTATCTGGAAAAAATGTATGGCAAAAAAATTGTAGAACTTTTTGCAGAGGTCAAGAAAATTTTTGACCCGCTTGATATTTTCAATCCCGGGAAGAAAGTTGGCGGCAACCTGGATTATATGATAAGTAAGATAGAGAGTTCAAGATAGAACTCGCAAGCCGAACAAGCGAAATAAACAAGGAAAATGGTTCGTATTATTTTAAGGGATGAATTCAATGATAAACAAGAAAAAAGATAAAGCAGAAATATATAAAAGAAATATTCCGACCATCCTTGTTATTTTTGGAGTTACGGGCGATCTCACAAGAAAAAAAGCTATACCTGCGCTTTTCCATCTATTCGTTAAAGGACAATTGCCACGGATGTTCCGGCTTATCGGTTTTTCCCGCCGCGATATTCCGCAAAAAGATTTTAGGAAGTATGTCGAGGAGATAATCGTTAAACATTTCGGCAATAAAACAGACAAAAGGCGGCTGAAAAATTTTCTGGAATTTTTGGAATATAGGCGCGGCAGATTCGGAAAAGGCAGCGATTATAAAGAGCTGGCCAAAACCCTCAAGGCCGTGGATGACAATTGGGGTGTTTGCGCTAATAAATTGTTTTATTTGGCAGTTCCTCCGAAGCTCTACGAAACGATATTTACCCATCTGGCGGCAAGCGAGTTGACCAAGCCTTGCGGACCGAACGAGGGCTGGACCCGCGTTATCATAGAAAAACCATTTGGCAATAACGAAAAAAGTGCCAAGGCCCTGGATAAACGCCTTTCTCAACTCTTCAAAGAAGAACAGATTTACCGCATCGACCACTATCTGGCCAAAGAGATGTTCCAGAATATTTTGGCCTTCAGATTTTTCAATAATCTTTTTGAAGACCGTTGGGGCAAAGACCTTATCGAAACGATCTACGCGCGCGAGTGGGAGAATATCGGCGTGGAACATCGCGGTGCTTTCTACGATGCCGTCGGCGCTCTTCGCGATGTGGGCCAGAACCATCTTTTACAAATGGCGGCATTGACCACAATGGATCAGCCGGAGAATTTGACGGCGGAGTCAATACGGAAGAAACGGGCCGATATCCTAAAAACTTTTATTCCGCCAACAACCCAAGACGTAAAGCGGAATACTTTCCGTGCGCAATATGAGGGCTACGGTTCTATAAAAGGAGTTAAGCGGCATTCCGATACCGAAACGTATTTCCGCGCTAAGGCATTTTTATCCCATCCCAAATGGCAAGGAGTGCCGATAATTATGGAAGCTGGCAAGCGTCTTTTGCCTCCGAAGAAAAAAGAGGAGATAACCGAGATAGAGGTCGTTTTCCGTCATCCGCAACCATGCTTATGCGCCAGCTTGAGTGAAGAAGGCGCGGCGGGGAGACACTATAAAAATTCTCTTATATTCCGCCAAGATCCAAAAGAAGGAATTACGATACGGTTTTGGTCAAAAAAACCTGGGCATGTTCTAAAAATAGAGGAGCGAACGTTTGAATTCAATCTTCGCGATACGAACAGCACCGGACAGAAAGCGCAATACACGGAAGAGTACGAGAAACTACTTTTGGACTGCATCGCTGGGGACCAGACGCTTTTTGTCTCAAGCGGAGAAGTCGTAAGCAGCTGGAGGTTCATAGATCCGATAATAACTGCCTGGGATAAAGGTGTTGTTCCGCTTAAACATTACAAACCCGATTCTCTAGATATAACCAAGGAAGCGGCTGATTACGTTACCGCGGCAACCAATAGTTTTCTCGAGATAAAAAAGGAGATAGGTATTATCGGTCTCGGCAAAATGGGTGCGAATTTATCTCGCCAGCTTCACGCCAGGGGCTGGAAGGTTTTTGCCTGGAATAGAAATGGTGCTATAGCGAAAGAACTGGAAAACAATGGGGTATTGCGGGCGACCGCGACCACGGAGGAACTTCTGGCGAAACTTTCCGCGCCGCGAATTGTTTGGCTGATGCTTCCCGCTTTCGCCAAGGCTACGGCGGGCAAGCCCGCAGGCAAACCAGTGGACGAATTCCTTTTCGGTAAATCGGGCATAGTAAAATATTTACGCAAAGGAGATATTGTTATTGACGGAGGGAATTCATTCTATGCGGATTCCGTTCGCCGGGCAAAAAAATTGAAGGATTTGGGAATTAATTTTTTGGACATCGGCGTTTCCGGCGGTCCCAGCGGCGCTTTAAATGGCGCTTGCCTTATGATCGGCGGAGAGAGAAAGATTTATAGCCGGTTGGAAGTATTATTTAACGATCTGAGCGTGGAGAATGGTTATGGATATATGGGCAAGGCCGGCGCGGGGCACTTTGTGAAGATGGTGCATAATGGCATGGAATACGGCATGATGCAGTCGCTCGCTGAGGGCTTCGCGGTTCTTAAAAAATCTCCTTTCAAATTGAATCTACGCGAAGTAGCGGAAGTTTATAATCACGGCAGCGTGATAACTTCGCGGCTTGTCGGCTGGTTAAAGAACGGGCTTGAGGCCTACGGCGAAAACCTAAAAAGCGTTTCCGGATCGGTTGCCCATACCGGAGAAGGGGAATGGACGGTAAAAACAGCCAAGAAACTAAATGTTCCGACTCCGATAATAAAAGCATCGTTTGATTTCAGAAAAGCATCTTTCAAACAACCAAGCTATATCGGCAAACTGCTTTCCGTTTTGCGAAATCAGTTCGGGGGTCATTCGATAAAGAAATAAAACCGTTCGGAAAGCGTATAATATTGATGTGGCAACGAAAGGCACGTTCGATCCCGAATACGAAATAGAGATAAATAAACCGGAGCTCGGCCTCCGGGGATTTTTGGTTATAGACAATACCGTTTTGGGCCCCGGCAAGGGCGGCATTAGGATGACCGCCAACGTGACGATGGAAGAAGTGAAGCGCCTCGCGCGGACAATGACCCGGAAAAATTCTTTGGCAGATATTCCATTTGGCGGCGCCAAAGCTGGAATTATTATGCCCAAAGGCGTTTCTCCGGAAAAGAAAAAAGGACTGGTACGGGGCTTCGCGCTTGCTTTAAAAGAATACATTCCTTCGCGCTATATTGCGGGACCGGACGTAAACAGCGGCGAGCAGGAAATGCAGTGGTTTGCGGAAGCGCTCGGCGATAATAAAGCGGCAACGGGCAAACCCGCGGCTATTGGCGGATTACCGCACGAATTGGGCAGTACCGGTTTTGGCGTGGCGCAGGCAACAAAAATCGCCGCAGAGATCGCCGGAATAAATATTAAAGATGCCACGGTCGCCATAGAAGGTTTTGGTAACGTTGGCACATTCGCTTTTAAATACCTACAAGAGATGGGCGCAAAAATCGTTGCCATTTCCGATAGCAAAGGGAATATTTACTCTAAAGACGGCTTGGACTACGAAACGGCAATGGCGGTAAAGAAGAAAGAGGGTTCGGTAATTCACTACAAAGGCGCGCAAAAGCTTTCTGCCGACGACTTCTTCGGTTTGCCCGTAGACATTTGGATTCCCGCGGCAGTAACAGACGTTGTCAATGATTCCAATAAAGATAGAATTCGAGCGAAAATGATAGTTGAGGGTGCTAATATCCCGATGAGCGAAAAAATAGAGAACGAGCTTTGGCAAAAGGGGATTATAATCGTTCCCGATTTCGTGGCCAATATGGGCGGAGTCATTTCTTCTTACGCCGAATATATTGGTTACACACCGGATAAAATGTTCCAGTTAGTGGAAGAAAAAGTAATCGGTGCCACGCGTGCGGTTATGGAAAAATCATTGCGCGAAAAACGCAATCCGCGCGAAGTGGCGATGGAGATAGCCGAGAAAAGGATTTTACAAGCAAATAGAAATTAAAAATCTGCTCAAAACAAATGCTATAATTAATTTATGATCTACGACGACATAAAACATTTCAATAAGCAATTCGAGTACGAACCGAAAGTTGAAAACGCAACGAAATTAAAGAAGTTCAAGAAATTCCTTGTGGTGGGAATGGGCGGCTCGCATTTGGCCGCGGATATCCTGAAATCCTGGAAACCGGACATAGATATTGTTGTCTGGAACGATTACGGCCTGCCGCCGCTTAAAGACGTCAAGGAAAGGCTGCTCATTGCTAATTCTTATTCCGGAAAAACTGAGGAGACGATAGATTCTCTTAACGCCGCTAAGGCACACCACGTTTCGTCTGCCGTGATAAGCACTGGTGGAAAACTTATCGGACTGGCGCAAAAACACAAACTTCCTTACGTGCAAATGCCGGATCTCCATATGCAGCCGCGGATGGCGTTGGGACTTAATCTGCGGGGATTGTTGGCCTTGATGGGGGATAAGTCGTGGCTTAACGAAACGCTTGAACTCGCGAAGGAGCTACATCCGGCAAGGCACGAGATAGGCGGTAAAGCGCTTGCTAAGCGTTTATATGGAAGCGTGCCTATAATTTACGCTTCTTTAAAGAATCAATCTGTCGCCTACAACTGGAAAATAAAATTCAACGAAACAGGAAAAACTCCGGCCTTTATGAATGTTTTTCCGGAACTGAACCATAACGAAATGACGAGTTTTGACGTTAAACTGCGCACCGCGACCCTATCCAAAAATTTCCATTTTATATTTCTGAAGGATATAGATGACGACAAAAGGATAATCCGAAGAATGAACATCCTGGAAAAACTTTTATTTGATCGCGGCTTTAAGGTTGAGGCGCTCTTTATGCAGGGCAAAAATCGCCTGCAGAAAATATTCAATTCGCTTAACCTCGCCGATTGGACGGCATATCACACCGCCCTACAGTACGGCGTTGAGCCGGAACAAGTCCCGATGGTGGAGGAATTCAAAAAACTTATGGTTCCAAGGGGATAATTAATATCCCGAAAAATCTTCGGTCTTGATGTAGTCATCGTCAATGCCAGCGTTGTTCAACACCTGCCGCATAGCGGACACCATAGTTTGCGGTCCGGCGGAATAATAGATCGGTTTTGTTAGATCGCCTACGTATTTAGCGATCATTTCTTTATTGATATAGCCCGTTTCACCAGTCCATTCTTGTTGGGAATTTTTCATATCCGTCATTGTCCCGATAAATCTGTAGTTGGGATTTTGTTTTTCCAATTCCTGCAGCTCTTTGAGAAATGCCGTGTCTTCCGGTCTGCGGTTGGAGTAGAATAAAAATATTTTATGCGGCAATTTTCTGGCTGAGGCATCAAGCACTATGGAACGCACAGGTGTAATGCCGATACCGCCCATTAACAACACCGCAGGTTTGGACGGATCGTTATGCAGGGTAAAAGAGCCAAAAGGAAGCTCGGCTTTTACTTCGAGTCCCATAGTGGCGGATTTTAGGACACGCTTGAAGGCAGTGTCACGCATACGTGTGGCAATCATGAGATATTCTTCCTGTGGAGAACTCGCTATGGAGAATGGCCTGTTATTTCCCTCGGCATCGGTTTCCGGGGGGTTAATAAGGGTCATTTCCAAATACTGACCCGCCCTAAATGTGGAATCGACAGGTTTCTCAAAGTGGAAAGCCATAGTTCCCTCGGCTATTTCCTCGCGGAGTTTAAGTTTTATATTATAGCTATTAGCCATCAGATTTATTATAATACAATAAAATTTTGTTTATTGAAAATAATAGCGATAAGAAAGATTTAATCCTACTTGTAGGATTCGTAGGAATTTACTATAATTACTGAACATGTCAACGGAAGATGTAAATAGGCCTAAGGCTGATGGAACAATAATCAACGTTTCTGGTCTAATAAAAAAATTCGGAGAATTTACGGCGGTCGACAATATTTCTTTTAGCGTGAAACGCGGGGAGATTTTTGCTTTTCTCGGACCGAATGGCGCGGGAAAATCGACAACTATCAAGATGCTTACAACCCTTTTACATCCTACGAGCGGGGAGATTACTCTTGACGGCCATAATCCAGTCATCGATTCTTCCGCAGTGCGGCGTTCTTTTGGCATCGTTTTTCAGGATCCAAGCTTGGATGATGAACTTACGGCTTGGGAAAATATGGAATTTCATGGAGTGCTTTATGGTGTGGAAAAATTATTGCGCCGTAAACGCATAGAAGAGCTTATGAAGTTCGTGGAGCTATGGGACAGGCGCGACAGCTTGGTTAAAGAATTTTCCGGAGGTATGAAGCGGAGACTCGAGATTGCCCGCGGCTTATTGCATCATCCGAAAGTTATGTTTTTGGACGAACCGACGCTGGGTCTTGATCCGCAGACGCGTAACCATATGTGGAATTATTTGAAGGAGCTGAACAAAAGCGAAGGTGTTACCGTATTTTTCACGACACATTACATGGAAGAAGCAGACCGTGTTGCCCAGAGAATCGCGATAATTGATCACGGCAAAATAGTTGCCTCCGGTTCATCCACCGAACTCAAGGAACGCACGGGTAAGTCTTCTCTGGAAGAGGCGTTTCTTGAACTTACGGGTAAAACAATACGCGAAGAAGAAGCCGGCTCGATTGACCATCTGCGTTCGATGAGGCGCATGTGGCGCGGCGGCGGTAAAAAATAAATAACATGAAAACAATTTATATTTTGTGGCTTCGGCAGATAAAGAGATATCTGCGTTCGCGTTCGCGTATTGTGGGCTCTTTGGGCCAGCCGCTTTTATTCCTTCTCGCCCTTGGCTATGGACTTGGTTCTACTTTCAAAGCGGCTGGGGAGGGGAATTATTTTACATTCCTCGCGCCGGGAGTTATCGGCATGAGTATAATCTTCACTGCGATATTCTCCGGCATTGAACTTATCTGGGACAGGCAATTCGGGTTTCTGAAAGAAACGATGGTTGCGCCGGTTTCGCGACTGAATATTATGGTAGGTAGAACCCTAGGAGGCGCGACAGTAGCCACCATGCAGGGGTTGATAGTATTTTTTATCACGCTCTTCTTCGGATTCCGTCCGGAGAATTGGGCGCTATTGCCGGTCCTTATAATTTTTATGCTTCTCGTCGCGCTTCTCTTTACCGCATTAGGGACCGCTATAGCTTCAGTCCTGGAAGACATGCAAGGATTCCAACTAATTATGAATTTCCTTGTAATGCCGTTATTTTTCCTTTCGGGAGCATTATTCCCCATAGAAAATCTGCCATCTGTGCTTACCGTCCTTGTGGGAATCGACCCTCTTTCTTACGGCATAGATTCATTCCGCTCTATCTTATCCGGAACGGCTAGCTTCGGTCTTGGATTGGATCTTTCCGTACTCGTAATAGTAACGCTTTTCTGCCTCGGCCTCGGCAGCTACCTTTTTTCGAGAATCGAGGTTTAATAGATAAGTAAATTTATTTATAATAGATATATACATGTCCAAATATTACAACCCTCAGAAAACGAGAAATCTTTTTGACCCGAAGGCGATACAGCAATTCGTAGTCAGCCGTTCGGGGATAGATCTTTTCGTGCAATGCCAGAGATGTTTTTATCTCGATAAGCGCTTGGGTGTCGCCCGGCCGCCGGGATATCCTTTTAGTTTAAACAGCGCGGTGGACGCGCTTTTGAAAAAAGAATTTGACGCCCACCGGGCCAAGGGCTCAACGCATCCTTTGATGAAAAAATACGGCGTTGACGCCATTCCTTACGCGCACGATCAGCTTGATGCCTGGCGCGATTCCTTGCGCCGCGGAATACAATATTTTTATGAGCCGGCTAATTTAACGATTCGCGGCGGCGTAGACGACGTTTGGGTGAACCCGCAAGGAGAACTGCATATCGCGGATTATAAAGCCACGTCCAAGAACGGCGAGGTTTCGCTGGATGCCGAGTGGCAGGACGGTTACAAGCGGCAAATGGAAATCTACCAATGGCTTTTTCGTCATAATGGGTTCAAGGTTTCCAATATCGGCTATTTTGTTTATTGCAACGGCAATACGGACAAAGAAGCGTTCGATGCCAGGCTTGAATTTGATATAAAAGTCATTCCGTACAGCGGGAACGATGACTGGGTTGAGGAAACAGTAAAAAATCTCCATAAATGCCTTATGTCCGATGAATTACCGGAAAAAAGTATTGATTGCGATTATTGCGCGTATCGTGAAAGTGCTGCTAGGTTTTAAACGCTTTTCGGTTTTTCTCCTTCCAGTTGTGTTTTTTTGAGTACCAAACGGCCGTCTTTCATCTCGGCCTCCAGTAACTTCAGGCGCTTGCCGTTTTGCGTGGTCCAAACACCGGGTTCGGGGTTAAGTGCCCGGATTTTTCGTTCTATCTCAATAGATATTTCGGAAGAATTTCCGGAAATAGCCGCCGCAAAGTCCTCGGTGGATATAAACGCGTCTTCGGTTTTGAATTTTTTTGTATATGTCGCATCGGTCTCGTTTTGCGTATGCGGCTTGATATCACAGTGCAAAAATTTTGGCAGGGTTTCCACGAGCATATCTCCGCCGAGTTCTGCGAGTTTCTGCAATAGTTTTGGAAATTGTAGGCCGGAAATTACTAATCCCAGTTCTTGTTTAACGAGAACTGGTCCGTGGTCCATTTTTTCGTCCAGCATATAGAGCGTGACGCCCGTCACCGTTTCGCCATTCAATATCGCTGTTTGGATTGGCGACGAACCGCGATATTTGGGCAGTAGCGACGGGTGAACACCGATAATGCCGCGCGGAAATAGTTCAATAACGGATTTGGGAATTATTTTGGCATAAGAGGCGACAATCGCGAAATCCGTCTTAAGATCCGAGATCTGCGACCTGAAACCCTCATCCAATTTTTCTGGCTGTAAAATTTTAATGTTCTGTGTTCTATGTTCTATGGCCAATGTCTTTACCGGCGGGGGAGTTACAATCTTTTTTCTGCCTACGGGCCTATCGCGATTGCAGACCACCGCGAGCGGCGACACATCTGCGCTAATTAATTTCCGCAGAATAATCCCGGAAAATTCCGGCGTTCCGAAAAAAACGTATTTCATCGGTTAGAATATTTTATTTATCGCTTTCTTCCTGCGTTTCCCAACGCTTAGAAGCATGCACGCGTTTTTCCGGAGATATCTTGTTTATTTTTTTTGTTCTGTCTATGAATAGTTTTCCCTCCAAATGGTCCATCTCATGCTGGAAAACCCGCGCCAAAAGCCCCCAGGCCTTTATTTTAACCGGCTTACCTTTTTTATCGTAGCCGCTAAGAGTGAGCTTTGATGGCCGCTCAACCTCGCCGTAAGTAAGGGGAACACTAAGACAGCCCTCTTCAAAACCGATCTTTTCTTCGCCGAATTTTTCTATCTTAGGATTAAAAACGGCGTAGAATTTGTTCCCGCCCTTGGGATTGGGAACCTCGGCAACAAAAACCTTATGGGTCAGCCCTATTTGATTGGCGGACAAGCCGATACCGTTCGCCTCGCGCATGGCCTTCCGCATATCGGCAACCAGATCGTTTATCTCCTTAGAGCTGAATTTTTTGAAATCAAAATCCTGGGTTTTATGCCGCAAGAATTTCTCGTCTTTTTTGTTTTCTATCGTAACAATTTTGTATTCCATGGATGGTTTATTTTTTATAAATTGACATAAAGTAAGCCCCTTTGTTTTTAACATTTTTCTTCTCGGCAACTTCTTTTGCCAGTCGTAGAAGCTTTTCGGTGTCGCCGTTTTTGGCCAATTTTATGTATAAAGATTTATGTTTGTCGTCGTTCAATATCTCCGCAATACTCAAGCCAACCAGCTGATATTTTTTGTAGACTTTCGATTCCTTGCCGCGCTTCTTCAGCTCGGTAAGGTATTTGGCAGTTTGCATTAGTGGTATTCTACCTCTTTCTACTCACATTTTCCAGCGGCTTGGTAGTGTTATAATTATTGAGAATCAACAAAAATGACACTCCTAATCAAGAACGTTAAAATTTTGGGTTCAGCGGAAAAATTCTCCGGCGCTAAAGATGTTTTCGTGAGCGGAGATAAAATTTCCGCTATCGGCAATTTTTCCAATAAAACCGCCGATGATGTGTTTGAAGGCAAGGGTGCCTATCTAAGCCCGGGATTTATTGATGTGAACACCGACTCCGATCATTATTTGAGTATTCTAAACTATCCCGAGCAGTCGGATTTTCTTGAACAAGGCGTTACCACTATCATTGGGGGCATGTGCGGATCATCTTTGGCCCCTCTTATTTACGGAAGCCTGGAATCGGTGCGAAAATGGGGAGACATTCGTAAAGTTAACGTCAATTGGCATACTATGGGGGAATTTCTTGATGTACTGCAGCGTAAAAAATTGGCTGTTAATTTCGCTACTCTTATAGGCCACGCTACCATCCGACGAGCCATTGTCGGTGAGTCGCTCCGCGATCTTACAAAAAACGAACTAAAAATTTTTGGAGAAACTTTAAAACGCGGCTTAAGCGACGGGGGATTCGGATTCTCTACCGGCCTCGGATATGTTCACGGCGCAAAAGTGCCTTACGCCGAAATAAAATTTTTGGCAGAAATAACAAAAAGCTTCAACGGTGTTTATGCCACTCATTTGCGTGGTGGCGAGTCCAATATATATGAAGCAACGGAAGAAGCGATAAAAATCGCGGAGGGAACCGGCGTGAAGACGCTTATCAGCCACTTCATGCCGTTCCAAGGCACGAAATCTTTTTATGAAAAATCCCTTAAAAGAATAGAAGGTTTGCCGAATAAATTAGATTTGCATTTTGATGTCTACCCTTACGACACGAGCCTTCTCGCGCTTTACACTTTTCTACCGCAATGGGCGCAAAACGGCGGCAATGAAAAAATGCTTAGGAATATAAACGATGAGTGGTTGGGGCCAAAAATAAAAAATGATTTTCCGGAGCTGGATGCGGAAAACTTTATTGTGGCCCGAGCTCCGGGAAATAGCTCGCTTGTGGGCAAAACACTTGAAGATATTTCCGAAATATACGGCGTATCCGATCAAGCGTCAGCGCTTATGCAGTTAATGCTCACCACGAAACTTAAAGCAGTCGTGCTCTATAAAAATATTAATAACAAACTCATAAGGCGGGCAATTGGCAGCTCTAGATCTTTTATTGCTTCTAATTCTCCCAGCTTATCGGAAACGGAATCGGTAGGCACCTTGAAACCGGAACGGACGAGGTCAACATTCACGAAATTTATAGGGCTGGCTTTATCGGAAAAACTTCTATCTTTAGATAAGATTATTCAAAAGATAACCTCCGAACCGGCGGCCAAATTTAACTTGCGTAATAGAGGCGTAGTCAAAGAAGGTAATTTCGCCGACCTCGCTGTCTGGAGTTATTCACAGGGCGATGAGAAGGCCGAGCTAAAACTTACGGTTGTAAATGGCGATATTGCCTTTAAGAAAGGGGAGGCTGTCAAAAAATTTTCTGGTCAACCACTCAGACACATGTCCAGCTAAAATGTTCCGTTCAAAAAAAACAGGGCATCGCCCAGATTATTTCCTTTTTGCGCTGATAATAATTTTTGTTGTTTTCGGGTTAGTAATGCTTGCGAGCGCTTCTTCTAATCTTGGCCAGACAAAATTCAACGACTCTTATTATTATCTTAAACACCAAATTTATTTCGGACTTTCGTTGGGGTTAATCGGTTTTTGTTTAGGATATTTTATATATTATCAGCGGCTTAAAAAAATCGCCCTTCCGCTGTTGCTTATAAGTATTGCCGCTTTGGCTTTGGTGTTTACTAAATTAGGTCTGGAGGTAAATAACACCAATCGTTGGTTGCGTTTGGGTCCATTGAGTTTTCAGCCTGCAGAATTGGTAAAACTTACGTTTATACTTTACCTTGCTGCTTGGCTTAGCAATACAAAAATGAACCGCTCCAAAGATATCGGTGAGGGTTTTCTGCCATTCCTTTTGATGTCCGGCTTTATCGCAACCCTGCTTGTGTTGCAGCCGGCAACAAGCACGGTTGCGATCCTCTTGGTCACCGCCCTTATTGTATATCTTTTAAGCGGAGCTAAAATAAAATATGTAGTGGCAGTGATCCTTTTGGGTGCGATAGGGTTCGGGGTGGTAACCTACATCACTCCTTACCGCAGGGCAAGAATTTTGGGATTTTTGAATATGGGTCAGGATACGCAGGGCCAAAATTATCATATTAACCAAGCCCTGATTGCCATAGGCTCCGGAGGATTATGGGGTGTCGGTTACGGTCAGTCAGCTACAAAAACGAGCTATCTTCCGGCTCCGATAGACGATTCTATATTCGCGGTAATCGGAGAGGAGCTTGGTTTCGTGGGCGCCGGAAGTCTCGCCGCTGCATTCGGTATTTTCGCTTTCAGGATGTTTTGGCTGGCAAAAGGATTGCGCGATCAATTCGGAAAATTCCTGCTTATAGGGTTCGGGGCGATTATTGCCCTGCAGGCGTTCGTGAATATGGGAGCGATTTCCGGTTTGATACCGCTTACGGGTGTGCCGCTGCCTTTCATTAGTTATGGAGGCACGGCGCTCGCAGTCTTTTTGACGATGGCCGGAATATCGCTTAATGTTTCCAAATACGCTTAAAATATTATGGAATACACAAGAAAAATTTTATTTACCGGCGGGGGAAGCGGGGGACACGTCTATCCTCTTTTGGCGGTCTCGCAAAAATTGAAAGTACTAATAGAAAACGAACACAGAAGCGCCGAATTTTTTTATATGGGTCCGAAGGACGAATACGCCGAGATCCTCCGAACGGCAGATTTTAAAATCACCCCAATTTTTTCCGGAAAATTACGGCGCTATTCTTCCCTGGACAACATAACGGACATTCCAAAATTCGGCATAGGGCTGATACAATCATTCGTTAAAATATTTTCCATAATGCCCGACGTCGTTTTTTCCAAAGGCGGAACCGGTGCCCTGCCGGTTGTTATAGCGGCCTGGTTTTATGGGATACCGGTAATTATCCATGAATCTGACGCTGCTCCCGGGCTTACCAATCTTTTATCCGCCCCTTTCGCCGTGAGAATAGCAGTAAGCTTTCAATGCGTAATGCCTTATTTTAATCGCCGTAAGGTCGCCTGGATAGGAACTCCCATCAGAGAAGAACTGCTTAGTGAAAACCCCTCAGCCTCTTTTGCTAAAAAAGATTTGGGTTTTGATATGCAGGAACCATTAACTTTAATTATCGGCGGCTCGCAGGGTTCGGCGAGGATCAACGAATTTATTGTGGAGAATTTGGCAGGCCTTCTGGCCGAAACTCAAATTTTACACCAAACTGGCCAGGCTAATTATGCGGATGTGGCGAACTTGTCGCGCGCCGTGCTTACGGAGGTTGCCAAAACAGCAGGCGGGAAAGAACGATATCGTGCTATTCCTTATTTAGATGTAACAACAGAGAGATCTGCATTTTCCGCAGCCGACCTTGTTGTAGCCCGCGCCGGCAGCGGCACTATCGCGGACATCTCCGCTTTCTCAAAGCCATCTATCCTTATTCCACTCAGAGAATCGGCGAACGACCATCAGCGGATCAATGCTTATGAGTTTGCTAAAACCGGCGCGGCGATAGTTATTGAGGAGAGCAATCTTTTGCCGGGAATATTTTTGAATCAGTTGAAATCACTTATCCATAAGCAAGATACTCTTGTTAAAATGGCAACAGCTTCGGGTGCTATGTTTAAGAAGGATGCGGCGGAAACTATCGCGCAAGAGATATTAAAGCTTTCGGCCTGAGAGGCAAATATTTTTAAAAGTAATAGAAATTTGGCATTTTTAGTGATAAACTGTAAAGGATGCCAAAAGTTAAAGAATTGATTCGCGTACGTTTGGCGCCAAGCCCAACCGGACGCCTGCATATAGGCACGGCGAGAATCGCGCTAGTCAACTGGCTTTTTGCGCGCCAACATAACGGCACGTTCGTTTTGCGCATTGAGGACACCGACAAAGAACGCTCCAAAAAAGAATATGAAGAAGATCTTTTCTTGGGATTGCGATGGTTGGGCCTTGAGTGGGACGAAGGTCCGGCTTTGGCAACGAACGATAAGAAGAGATCGGCCGTCGAGTCGACATGCGGTCCTTATCGGCAGAGTGAACGAACAGAAATTTATGAAAAATATTTAAACCGGCTTTTAGACGAAGGTAAGGCCTATTACTGTTATTGCACGAAAGAAGATTTGGAAGCGGAGAAGCAGGCCATGCTTGCTCAGGGCTTACCCCCGAAATACGGCGGTCATTGCCGTAACATTAATCAACAGCCTGCCGGAAAGGAGCCGCAAGTTATCAGATTTAAAACACCAGAAGGGAAAATAGAATTCAAGGATCTTATTAGGGGCAATATGGCTTTTGATGGCTCGCTTTTCGGAGATATTGTTATTGCCAAGGATCTAAAAACCTCTCTATATAATTTCGCAGCTACGGTTGATGACGAAGAAATGCATATAAGCCATGTCATCAGAGGTGAAGACCATTTATCCAATACTCCGAAGCAAATACTTATCCAGAAAGCTTTGGGGTTTAAGGAGCCCGAATATGGCCATCTGCCGCTCATCTTAAACCCGGACCGAAGCAAGATGTCTAAGAGATTTGCCGACACCGCGCTTTCAGAATATATATCTCGGGGTTATCTGCCGGAGGCAATCGTAAACTTTCTTGCGCTTCTAGGCTGGCACCCGAAAGACGAACGTGAAATATTTTCCCTAAAAGACCTTGTTAAGGAATTTGATTTCAAGAGAATCCAAAAGGCCGGAGCTGTTTTCAACCAGGACAAGCTGGATTGGCTGCAAAAAGAATACATGAAAAATTTGAGTACCGAGGAAATAACAGACCAGCTTATGGAAATTCTAAAAAATAAAAATGTTTCAACCGATAAAGATTTTCTAAAAAAAATAATCGAGATAGAACGTCCACGCCTCACAACCCTGAACGAGTTTTATAGTGTGGCCGGATTTTTCTTCCGTTTGCCGGAATATGATGCGAAGCTTCTTGTTTGGAGGGAAACAGAGAATATAGAAAAAATAAAAAATATTCTTAATCTGTCTACGGCAATAATAAAATCTTCAAAAAATATAGACCGCGCGACCCTAGCCGCTTCTTTTGCCGAACTTATAAATAAAGAAGGCAGGGGATCGGTACTTTGGCCCTTGAGAGTGGCGCTTTCTGGGCAAGCGGCTTCGCCCGATCCATTAGAGATAATTGAAGCTTTGGGGAAAGAAGAATCCGAAAGAAGAATAAAAATGGCCATAACAAAACTTGAGGGGAACCTCCTTTAGTTTAATGAGGAAATATTTTTACCTGATAGCAATTTTTTCTTTAATAGCTCAATATTGGGCGATTAATTCTGTTTTAGCACAAGAGGCCATAGCCACCTCATCGATAACTTCTTCCAGTACCGTGGTAACTCGTGACGATTTAGCCGCTCAGATTCAGGAAAAAGCGAAGCAACTGGACGACATAGATAAACAATTGGCCGCTAGCAAGGCCAGCTTACAGGATGTGAAGAAACAGAGGGTAACTCTGCAAGGACAGCTTAACAATCTGCAAAACAACATTAGCCATCTCAATCTTAGTATCCAATCCGATCAGATAAATGTGGAAAAATTGAACCTGGAGATAGAATCTTTGGGTTACAATATAGGCGACATAGAATCTTCTATAACAGATAAAAAGAGTGCCATAGAAAAACTCCTCTTGGAGCTTCAGAAAAATGACCGATTGAACTCAGATTTTTTTGTTTTATTTCTGAGAAGCGACAGCTTGGCCGATTCGGTAATGGAGGCACAAAATTTAAGCAATCTACAAAATCAATTAACCAACGACATAACGAATCTCGGTAATCTGCACGACGAATACAATAACACCATAGCGGAAGCGAAAACCAAGAAAGACAGCATAGCTTTTCATCAGCAAAGCGAACAAAATAAAAGGCTTATTATCCAAGACCAAAAAAATGAACAGCAAATCCTTTTAGTCCAAACTAAAAACAAAGAAAGCGTTTACCAGCAACAAGTCAGCGATTTGGAAAAATTGCAACAACAGGTAGCCGACGAGGTTGAAACTCTGGATGCAGTTCTGCGGACCAAAATAGATCCTTCCACTCTGCCGCCTCTAGGCCAAGGAGTTTTGGAAATACCTGTTTATAATGACACCCTTTCTAACATCACCCAGGGATATGGGAGCACTGCTTTTGCGGAGACCGGATATAAAAGTCATTGGCACAACGGTGTTGATTTCGCGGCTTCCATCGGTACGCCAATTCTTGCGGCCGAAGACGGACAAATTTTAGCTACCGGAAATCAAGATGCTTATTGCCCTCACGGTGCTTACGGAAAATTTATTGCTATTAAAAATACGGACAACCTCGTTACACTTTACGCGCACCTTTCACGCCAGATAGTGAGCAAGGGCGATGCCGTAAAGAGGGGACAGGTAATAGGTTATTCGGGAAACACTGGTTATGTAACAGGTCCGCACTTACACTTCGGCGTTTATGCCGCTCCGACTTTTTACATGGGCCCAAGTAAAGTTTGTGGACCGATGCCTTTCGGCGGTGACCTTAACCCTATTGGTTACTTGTAAAAAACATAAAATATGGTATAATAATTTAATGAATAAAATAACAATCGGTGTTTTTGTTTTCACTATATGTCTTTTAATCGCTGCCGGACCGTCCGTATTGGAGCGCGTATATGCCCAAACCAATATAACTTTCCCGGACATGAACCAAATAAGCGATAAATTGCCTCAACCGCTTCAGGATTTCATAAACAGTGCCAAACAGATTACTACAAGCGTATATGATAAGGGCTCTAGTTTAAGCCTTAATTCGGTCAGCTCAAGCGACTGGCCCCAATCTTTGAATAATTGGTTTACCAATACAACCGGCGGTGTGAGCCTCGTTAGCATCCTAAAAACAGTAGGGAATCTTTTCATTTGGGTTCTGGACTCCGTATCAGGACTAATCAAATGGGGCTTGTCGTTTATCCAATAGACCCCAGCATTAAGGCAGCGATAATAAATCAGGCCTTTTTGATATTACTATATGTCACAAAAGGTATATTGTGCGACAGGAGAGATATTGGAAAACAGGGGTGTTTAAATGCTCCCCCCGTAATAAATGGTCTCCAACTTCTAATATATGTGGGGTGAATAAGGAAGAATTATTTTTGAATAAAAATTCCGCCAAATTTCTGGCGGATAGTTTTTTGAATACAAGAAACCAATTTAAGAGATTTAGCTGCCGACCCCCTCCACTCCTTCACTATTCGGCACCGGCAATTCATGATCAGGACATTTGGTTGTAGCCGTACCTATATGAGTTCCAAGATGTAAAACATATAAGACAAGAGCCATTCTGCAGACTCCGTTCGGACTTATATGCATGCTCTCTTCCCTGATAAGCGGACCGAATGCCTCAATCGCCTCTTCTTTTAGTTTGTCCTGAACCAACATTTCAACATGCCTCTCGTCAAGAAGTGGATTCTTATGCTTAAAAAATTTCCTCAAGGCATCTTCGTATAACAAGTTCTTAATAAGGTGTTTGCATGCTGGCTCATATTGGCCGGTTTCCTTATTTATGCAGAGACATCCGCGCACCCTACCTGCTTCCGCTTCGGCGCTTACCACAACTTCCGTACCGCTAGGGTCAATTTCTCTACGAAGTTGCATGTTTTATTTCTCCTGTGTACACGTTAAACAACTAAGGTGTACTTTAATCGATCGTTCAGAAAAAATCAACCCCAACTTGCCCATGAGGCACTTAATAAAATAAAAACTGCGGGAAACTAATTCCCGCAATAAGGACTTATATTCGCACACTGGATTGTGAGAAAAATTTTGTTACGATCTCTTGGGGCTTGAACACATTCGGCTCTTCAATTGTATAACCCGCCTCCAGCGTTTCGGAGCCATCCAAAATAGACCCGCCGCTATTGATAAAATCGGCACGCTTCTCAATGGCAATTTTTATAGCCTCAACCAGGCCGCCTTTGACTTCTTTAAAGATAAATTCTTTATAGTTGGCCATGCTATCGTGGCTATCCCCTGTTTCAAACGTATATCTATAAGCCGGCATTTTTAACCCCCGTAATGTTCGTAATGTTAATGATCGCAAAACTATTTTATAATCTAAATCATGGATGTATCGGCGTCAATCCCATTCCAGTACAAAGATAAAAAATCCGTCTATTTTATAGGCATTGGCGGCATTGGTATGAGCGCTTTGGCTCGCTGGTTTAAGGCTCAAAATTGGGCTGTTTACGGGTCGGATTTAGTGAAAAGCGCCATTACTCAAGAACTTGTCAAAGAGGGCTTAAAAGTCAAAATAGGGCATAAAAATAGCCATATTAACTCCAGAATAGGTCTTATTATATATAACCGGGCTATTAAGACCGATAATCCGGAGCTTGCGGCTGCCAGACGGCTTAAAATACCGACGCTTCCCTACTCCAAAGTTATCGGAAAGTTAACCGATTTTTACACAACGGTTGCTATCACCGGCTCACATGGAAAGAGCACATCCACCGCACTCGCCGGTCTCATTCTCATCGCGGGCGGGTTAGACCCCACAGTTTTCGTGGGAACAATATTAAAAGAATTCGGCCGCCGCCACGGCGGGGCAAGCGGGAAAAATATTCGCATCGGGAAAAGCAAATATTTGGTATTGGAGGCCGACGACTTTGGGGCGGCATTTTTGGATTACTCCCCTGCTATCTCTGTTGTCACGAATATTGACCGGGAACATTTGGATACCTATAAAACCCTCGGCAACGCGAAAAAAGCATTTTTAAAATTTATCGCGCGCACAAAAAATAACGGGGCCTTAATTTTAAACAACGACGATAAAAATCTCCACTCGCTTCACCGAGATATCGCTAAAATAGCGAAAAGAAAAAAACTCAGGGTTATCTGGCACGCTCTCCGCGGCAAGACGGCAAAAAAAGTCCGCCGAGTTATAAAAATCCCCGGTGAGCATAATGTTTCAAACGCCGTCGCGGCTTACAAGGTTGGCAGAGTTCTTGGGATTCCGCACGGCAAAATCTTGAAAGCTATTTCCCGCTATAACGGCGCTTGGCGGCGAATGGAATATAAAGGTAAATTTGACGGCGCGCTTGTTTACGACGATTATGCTCACCACCCAACGGAGATTAGGGCGTCGCTTAAAGGCTTTAGAGAACAATATCCGAAGAAAAAAATTGTTTGCGTCTATCAGCCGCATCAGGGCAGACGGCTCAAGGCGCTTTTTAAAGAATTTCAGTCGGCCTTTGACGATGCCGATGAAACGCTTATTCTCCCCGTCTACGAAGTTGCCGGCCGCGATCTCAGAAAGAACGCCTACGATTCGGAAAAACTTGCCAGAACAATTCAGTCCCAACAGCCGAAAAAGAAACTATTCTACCTCAAGGAACCGAAAAACCTCGTGAACGCCCTGAAAACGCTGGGGAATAATTCTTCCAAGGTGATAATAATGATGGGTGCCGGCGATATCGTGAATTATACGAAGAACTTGATTGAAAAATAGTTAAGAAGTAATATTGGGAATAGCGATATTCTAAAAATGTTTGGAGGTTCGGAATGAAGAACAGACAGTACGTAGTTATCTATTCCGAAAGCGAGGATTTTTCCGAGAGGTGGGGCAGAAAACTATCGGAGCTCGGCTTCAGACCTGCGGTTTTTCAAGCTTCTCAATCTACGACGCAGGTGCCCTACAGATCGGCAACGGAGAATGATGTAGCACTGGTATTTTACTGGAACTCTGATGCCCGGTTTCTTGATTTCATTTATTGCCCTATAGTCCTCGTTGTGCCTTCGCCAATCGGAAATTTTAAAGGATTAAGAATTCTCGGGGCTCTCTCCGAGGAATGCACCGATCAGGAACTACGCGACGCAGTCAAGGCCGCGATGAAACTAAATAAAAATCCTCAATCGAAAAAACAGAAACGACAATTATCAAAGCACGACAGGCCGAACGAATTATTTCGCACACTTGCCGAAATTCACAGGAGAGCGTAAGGGTTTACGAGCTGCCACTTGGCGGCTCTTTTTATGTGCGTTATCCTAAACCCACCAATTTAATAATGGATAAACTAAAATTTTACTTCTTCGCGTTTTTTGTGATTATTGTTCTCGGCTGGTGGTTTTTGAATTTTGCCGAAGGATTTCTGGGAAATTATTATTCCGGTCCGGTAGAACACGCCCTGAATACGGTTGACCTTGCCTCGCTTACAACGGCCCAGCTCAAAAGCTATATCACCCAGGGCTACGGTACAACGCTTTTTTCTTCTCTCTCGGCCGGCTACATCCAGCCCTGGCACAATGGCGTTGATATCATAGCCAACTATGGCGCGGCAATCCTCTCTCCCGACTCTGGGATGGTTTTTATGACAGGCAATCAGGATAATTACTGCAACGGCAAGGGTTACGGAAAATTTGTCGTGGTAAACGACGCGAGCGACGGCCACGCCCTGCTCTACGCCCATTTAAGCAGAATAAGCGTGGCGGTGGGCGAAAAAATAAAAACCAGAGACACCATTGGCCTTGTCGGCAAAACAGGATTCGCCACCGGAACGCATTTGCACTTTACGGTTTTTGAACCGGGCTCGGTTTACATCGGCAGCAATAACGGCTGCGGCCCCGATCCGAAAGGAAAAGATATGAATCCCCTCACCTACCTTGATTCAATAAAAAAATAGCACCCGCGCCGTTGAATTTTCCAAAAATTTCTGCGATACTTAACGAACCAACATGTTTGATTACTACAAAACTCCGGAGGATTTCAAAGAAGCGAGCGGTTATACGATAGACGGTGTCTGGTATCCGCGCGTCACGAAAATCGTTTCCATCAAGGCCAAACCGGCCCTTTTATATTTCTATGCCGAAGCTCCCAGCCTTAAGGCGGCGCAAGCGATAACGCAAAAATCGGCCGAGGAAGGCACGCTCATCCACGAAACGGTTGAGGGGTTACTGCTCGGGAAAAATCCGGAGATTCCCCCGTCCGTCGCTCCGGCCATCAAAGCATTTAGAGAATTTTGGGACAAGAACAATATCCAGGTGACTCCCGAGCTTGTTGAGCGGCGTGTTATAAGCTACGACAACCGCTACGCGGGAACCGTGGACGCGCTTGCGCTTATCGGCGGAAAGTTTGGAGTCTTGGACATCAAAACATCGCAATCCATTTACCGCGACTATAATTTGCAGACCTCTGCCTATATGGACGCCCTCAAAGACCAGTTCCAGAACTTGCAGACGCGCTGGATTTTAAAAATTGACCAGACACAGACCTGCAATCTCTGCGGAGCCATCCGTCGCGTCAAGGGCGGGAGAGAAAAAATCCGTGCGGGCGCGAATCGCGGCATTTCCCGCCACGAACACGAATGGAGCGAACTCCACGGCGATATAGAACTAAAGGAATTCCCCTACTGGCAAGACGACTTCCAGGCATTTTTGGGAGCGAAAAAATTATGGGAGTGGGAAAACGATTATTGGTTGAAGAGGGTGGGGTATTTATAAAAAATAAAATAGTAAAAATGGACCAACAGAGCCCAAGCAAAAAAGAAATAGCAAAAGCCTTTTTTGATTATAGAAAAGGCGTGTCTAATATGCGAAATCAAATGAATAAGGCTTATAGTGGGTATATCACCGACAACATATTACAAAGACGAGATCTATTTAAATATATAAGCACTGTGTCCTTAGCAATTCTAGGTCTGTCGCCTTTTATAATAGAAAAATCTCAGCACTTAAACTATACAATTATCGCGCTTCTACTACACATAATAATAATTTTTTTAATTATTTTATACCTGAGAGAGCTTCTAGATCTTGAGGGGAACGAATTAAAAAAAACAGCAAGATAGATATAACGAATATTCTGACGAAGCAATAAAAATTGCTGATTCATATATAGAAAAAGATCTATATACCAAAGAAATCTATGTTAGATTTTGGCAAGAGATCAATGGTTCTGATGGTGCAAAAAAACTTAAGCAAGAAAATGAAGACCTTAGAGCAACTAGGGACCAGCGCGGCAACAACCTAGACTACTTTGGAGAATTTATAGCATTCCTCCTAATTACAGCGACCCTTTTTATGATTATGGGTGCAATAGGAACAATGTTGCCCATATATCAAATAACTATACTCGTCCTAATAATTCTTATTCTTAGTTTCTCTGATATCGCTCTTAAGATATCAAAATATGTATCTATTATTTCTACACATTTAAAAAATATCGCAAAATCGAGGTCCAAAAATTTGTAACCCCATCCTAACACGCAGCCACTCCAATGAAAAAAATTGCGTATATAATTCCCGGGTACGGTGAATCCCATCTAAGACAGCGCGGCTATAACAAGATAGCAAAGTTTTTTGAGATGCGTGGTATTATACCCATCCAAGTAGATATAAATTGGAGAGTCAAGAAATTTGGAAAAATGTTGACCGATTACACCAAGCAATTCTTGAAAGCGTATAAGAAACAAGAGGGGGTTGATGTATATATTCTTGGGTTTTCCCTCGGAGCAACAACTGCTTTTTTAACAGCGGCACGAACCAAGCCCCGGGCGCTTATTCTTTGCTCTCTTCCTCCACGCTTCAAGGAAGACTCAAAAAACGTGAAACCCGCCTGGATTCAATGGAGGAGAAAGAATTTTAGCGACAGGGATTATTCTTTCGCAAAGATTGCTCCGAAAATCAAATCGAAAATTTACCTTTTGGTTGGAGAAAACGAGGATAGGTCTTATCTGATAAGGGCTAAGGATGCAAAGAAAAAATTAAAGAACGCCAATTTAACTATTGTTAAGAAAGCCAGGCATAATATTAGTCAAAAAGAATATCTGGCCGCTGTTAATAAGGTAATTTCCAAAATCTGAGTCCAGGGAGTCCAAATATGAAAACCGAAATTGAAGCAAAATTTTTAGATATCAATCCAGCTGCTATTCGTGGCGAACTTCAAAAACTTGGGGCTTCTTTGATCCGTCCGGAGAGCGCAACAAGGCAGAAAGTTTTTGATTATCCTGATTTTAGGCTTGATAAAGATATTTCTTGGCTAAGACTGCGCGATGAGAGTGGAATCGTCACATTAACTCTTAAGAAATGGGAAAAGGAAGGAGTTCACGGCATGAAAGAGATAGAAGTCGAGGTAACGTCATTCGAAGAAACCGAGCGATTATTGCTGGCAATCGGATTGCTCGTGAAATCCAGTCAAACCAAAAAAAGAGAGCTTTGGAAATTTGGAAATACCGAATTTATGATCGATACGTGGCCGTGGATACCAACGTTTCTGGAGATAGAGGGAGAATCAGAAGATGATGTTCGGGCGGCAGCAACTCGCCTCAACTTGAACTGGCAGACCGCCCTGTTCGGCGGAGTGGCAATAGCCTATAAACAATATTTCAATATTAAATATGAAGAGATTGACCGTTGTCCCGAAATAGAATTTTCACCCATCCCCGAATGGCTCGAGAAGAAAAGGATTTCCAAATAATAATGAACGAATTAGATACAAAATTTATAAATATAGCTCTAGAAGAGGCCAAGAAAGCATCCTGGCCGTTTGGCGCTGTTGTTGTTCGCAATGGCGAGATAATCGCGCAAGCTGGTTCCGGAGACGGGAAAGATATGGAAATTGACCCTACCGCTCACGCAGAAGTAAATGCTATTCGTAGAGCGTGTGCCAAATTAAACACCGGCGACTTGACTGGCGCAACGCTGTACGCCTCATGCGAACCGTGCACGCTCTGCTTCGGGGCGGCGTGGTACGCAAACATCAAAGAAATAGTTTATGGAACTAGCATTGATGACATAAAAGAAATTAGCAAGCCATGGGACGGCGATCTCGCTTTCCCTCATGACCATATCGCCGAAACAGGAATTCATATGCGAGGAGGAATATTAAAAGACGAAATTATGAAAATGTACGCCGAACATCCGAGAGTTATTAACAACCGAACATAGCCCACAACTACCGGCCAACATTTTCCAAATTAATCTGCTAATATTTAATTATGAGTTACTATCGTGGAAACTATTATAAGGACCGAGAACAGGACCTGCCTAAATATAAAGGGTGGCTTGTCGGCCAATTCGTTAAAGAAAATGTAAGTGCAGTGAGAGGAACTAAAGATGTGGCAATAAAATTCTGGCAATTTAAGAAGGGTCAACCGACAAATCATGAATCTAAATACCAAACAATAGTAACAGAATGTACTTTTATGCTAAAAGGAGCGCTGAAGGCAAAAATAGAATCAGAAGAATTTATCTTCGCGGCCGGAGAATACGTGGTTATACAACCAAATACCACCAGTAACTTAGCCATTGAAGCGTTGGAGGATTCCGAAGGTATAACGATCAAGGCACCGAGCACTTCTCCGGATGATACGGTTAAACTTCCATAAATAGGAGTTTGAACTTTGTGCACGAAGACTGAATAATTTAAGATAGAATCGATTAATAAATAAAAATCCCCAAACGACGATTGTTGCCGTAAGGGATTTGTGGAAATTGTGCCAAAGAAGCGGTTATTTCGCTTAGAAACTTGCGACAGCCGCCGCCTCGTCGTCATAGGTATCGAGAACAGAGAATAATTTAGTAATTTGCAGAAGGTCGTGGATATTTTTTCGGGCATGTATCAGCTTCAATCTGCCGCCTTTATTGATAAACATTCTCTGGGCGTTGACCAAATATCCAACTCCGGTGCTGTCTATATAATTCACGTCAGCCAAGTTGACGACAAGGTTTTTTATACCCTTCCTCAAGAGATTCTTAAATGTCTGATCGAACATCCAAGCACTATTCTCCGCAATGTTTTTCCCCATAGAAATAGTTCCTGAACAATCCAGAATAGTTATTGAATCCATCTTACGAATATTTGTGCGGAAATCCATTATACCCTCCCCTCCTCTTAAAATTTCTACCAATACTGTCCAGATTATAGTGGCGTAAATACCATATGTCAATAGTATTTTATTCTGTTACAATCTTAAAAAGAGCTGCTGATTATTTAATGTCCATAAAAATATTTACCAAACTTTTTTCATGTCTGGCGATAATTGCCCTGCTCGGCAATATCGTTCCGGCGAACGTCCGGGCCGCAACGACAGCCGCACCTTTTAAATACACGCGCATTTTTTATTTTCGGGATAATGCCTTGGCCCGGCAATCTCTATATTCCTATTATAAATTCATAGATGTGCTTGCGCCGCAGTCTTATTCTTTTGACAGCACCGGGAAGCTCGTTGACGATATGAATCCAACCGTCTTGGATTTTGCCAAACAGCACAACATAAAAGTGATGCCGCTCGTAACGAACGGTAAGTTCAGCCAAGACGGATATCATTCAATACTTGACGATAAGCCCGCGGAAGACGCGGCTATCGCTTCGCTCGTTACCGAGGCGCAAAAAGAAGGTTACTGGGGTTGGCAGATAGATTTTGAACAGATGGATGCGTCGTATCGCGATAAGTTTTCGGCATTCGTGAAGAATGCAGCGGATGCAATGAAGCAGAACGGGCTTGTTCTCAGTGTTGCGGTCGTGGCGAAAGTTTCCGACAACCCGGCAGACTACCCGAATAATCTCTGGCAAAATTTGATCGGTGTCTACGATTATGCGTCTCTCGCTACCAGCACCGACTTCATAAGCTTAATGTCTTACGACGATCCGAACTCCAAGGGTCCGGTAGTGCAATATTCCTGGCTGAAACAAGTTTTGGATTACGCTTTGAAATTCATTCCAAACGACAAGTTGTCGCTAGGCATCCCTCTCTATTATTGGCAGTGGAATGATGTGACGGGAAAGCGCATCGGTATCGGCGGCCGGGACGGCATTTACTCCGCTTTCAAAAAACATTACATTACCGTCCATTACAGCGCCAAACACGAGGCGCCATATCTCACCTACTGGAGTTATTCAAAGTCGTACACCATCTGGTACGAGAACGCCCAGAGCGTTAAAGCGAAAGTAGCTCTTATAAAAAAATATAAGCTCTACGGTTTCTCGGCTTGGGCGCTAGGACTCGAGCTTCCGAGTATTTACAATTCTATTTAAATACATGGAAAAAGCCGTAGCCGCACTCAAATTTTACTACCTTGCCTTTGTCCAGAATATAGGCGCGGTCAACTATCTCTAAAAGCGACTTGAACGCGCCAGTTAAAAATTAAAACCCGACCAAGAAAAAAAATTGGCCGGGCTTTTTTATATTCAATTTTATAAATAGTGGTTTTATCCTCTTCCATAGTATAGTATTAGAGACCAATGCTTATTGATGATATAAAAATTAAAGTCGTGGCGGGCAAGGGCGGAAAAGGAGCCGTGGCTTTTAATAAGAATCTTAACAGCCTCGGGCCGGCTGGAGCTTCTGGCGGCAAGGGCGGGAGCATATATGGCGTGGGAACGTCGGACATAAGCGCGCTTAACCAGTTCCGCTTTAAAAAAGAGTTCCTGGCCGAGAATGGTGGAGAAGGCCGAAGCCAGTTCCGCGACGGCAAAGACGGCAAGGACTTGATACTTTTATTGCCTGTAGGGACCGTTATCCATAATCTCACGACCAAGAGCGACGTTTCGGTTGAAAAAATCGGAGAACGTATTCTTATCGCCCTCGGCGGCATCGGCGGTAGAGGCAATTTCCATTTCCGTTCTTCAACAAATACAACGCCAAAGCAATTTCAGGGCGGCCGTCCAGGCGAAGCATTCGAACTGCGGTTAGAACTGAAGCTCATCGCCGATGTCGGTTTTGTTGGTTTTCCTAATGCCGGGAAATCCAGCATGTTAAATTGCCTTACGAACGCGAACAGTAAGGTGGCGAACTACCCCTTTACGACCCTTGAGCCTAATCTCGGAGTTTATTACGAACTTATTCTTGCCGATATTCCGGGATTGATCGAGGGCTCGTCTTCCGGCAAGGGTTTGGGAATAAAATTTTTGCGCCACGTGGAACGGACAAAAATTCTCTTTCACTTCGTTTCTTCCGAATCGCTTGATCCGGAAAAGGATTATAAAACTATTCGCAAAGAATTAGGCGTATACAATAAAGAGCTTTTGGAGAAACCGGAATATCTTTTTCTTTCCAAGAGCGACTTGGCTGAGAAGACCGAACTCAAAGAAAAATCGGAAATATTGCGGCATCTAAACCCAAAAATGACCGTGGTATCCATAAAAGATGCGGAGAGTATTAAAAAGGTGGAGAGGTTACTGAATAAAATTAAAGCGGAAAAATAACATGGGCGAAGTAATTCTTAGATTCAACAAGGTTTCTTTTGAGTATGACCGCAAGCCGATTCTTCTTGAGGCGGATTTTTCCGTGCGCGAGGGTTCAAAGATAACTCTTATGGGCCAAAACGGAGCCGGGAAAACGACCATCTTCCAATTAATAATGAACACCATAAAACCGGAGGCCGGAGCGATCAACATCTCCGAGAAAGCAACAATAGCGACCGCTAGGCAGGTAATCCCCCGCGAACAGATGACGCTCACCGTAAAAGAATTCTTTGAGACCGCCTTCAAACAGAAAATATATGATATTGAACCGCGCATCAAAAAGATTCTGGACGTTGTGCATCTCTCTGTTCCTATTACGAGGACGCTGAAAACGCTTTCCGGCGGCCAACAGGCGCGCCTACTTCTCGCCCAGGCCTTAATACAAAACCCCGACATACTTCTATTGGACGAACCGACCAACAATCTAGACAAGCAGGGCATCGCACACTTAAAACAATTCCTCATTGACTACCCCAAAACTTGCATCGTTATTTCCCACGACGCCGAGTTCCTTAACTCTTTTACGCACGGAGTGCTCTACCTGGATGTTTTTACCCACAAAGTTGAACAGTACACCGGCGACTATTTTGACGTGGTAAAAGAAATCCAGGCCCGTCTTGAGCGCGAAAGAATGAAAAATGTCCGGTTAGAAAAAGATATAGAACATCGCAAAGAACAAGCCGGATTTTTCGCGCAAAAAGGCGGCCACATGCGCGACGTCGCCCGCAAAATGAAAGAGAAAATAGAGGAACTTGAGGGCGATGTTGTGGAAGTGCGCCGCGAGGATAAAACCATCAGAAATTTCACTATCCCCTGCCAGGAAGATATAAGCGGAAAAATTCTGGAATTAAAATCGGTTTCAATAATGAATTTACATAAACCCGTTGTAAAAAATGTTAACGTAATCCTCAAGAAAAAAGAGCGCCTGCTTCTCGCCGGTCCGAACGGCATAGGCAAGACCACGCTCTTGGAAAAACTCGCAACTGGCCACGCGCAGGGTGAAAATATCACTCCCGGCGTGCGTATCGGCTACTATCGGCAGGATTTTTCCATCTTGAATTTTGAGGAAACTGTTTATAGGGCTCTCGCGGACGTCGTGCGCGACGGAACAGAACAGGAACTCCGCTCTTGCGCCGCCGGATTTCTTTTGGACTCGGATATTTTAAAAACAAAGATCGGTTCGCTTTCGGAGGGTCAGAAAGGGCTCGTTGCCTTCGCGCGGCTCGTACTCTTAAAACCCGGTCTTTTGATCTTGGACGAACCGACGAACCACATAAACTTCCGTCATATTCCGGTTATCGCGAAAGCATTGGACCATTACGAAGGCGCAATGATATTAGTGAGCCACGTTCCCGACTTCGTTAAACAGATAAAAATAAATTACACGCTGGACTTGGAGACTTTATAAATATAAGATAATAGAATATTGCCGTTTAAATCCTATCTATTGCTTGCGTTATATTTTGCCATTTGTTAGATTATTTACAGGATAAATTTAACTATTGGAGGTAATTATGGCTGCTAATGGTTGGAAAACAACACGACCGCCAAAAAGGAAGGTAAGGCCAGTAAAGTTGCGCTATCGAAATATCCAAATGGGTGTTGGGGTTTCCAGGGGAGACTTTGTTTGGAGCGACAGAGAAAATGCATTCCTTGAGGTCATTGAAGGACCGGACGGAATTGGTCTATATAAAGATGATGGCTGGGAAATCTTGGGGTGGAGGTAGTAATACTGAAACATCGTAGCGGAGAGATAACATCAATCCGCTTTTTTATTTAACGGTAGCTTGCCCCCGTTCGCGGTCTTCGGAGTTTTGGCTTGGTAACCTCAATATCTCTTCCCCTGCGGCGGCCTTCGTCCATAACCTTGGCGCGGAGGCCTGTTCCCAAAACTGCTTGAACGTCTGCCTTGGCGAGGACCGCCAAAACGGGAATGAAACGGTGTCCTCTCTAACGGACCCGTTGTACGCGCCGGAGGCATATCCGCGGGCAGTGCCGAGAGCGGGAGCGTTGCCTTGATGAGGCGCTCAATGTCGCGTATATCCCCTTTTTGGTCCGGTGTCGCGAAAGAGATCGCGTGGCCCGCGCCGCCGATACGGCCTGTGCGGCCGATGCGGTGAACGTAATCTTCCGGGCTTGTCGGCAAATCGTAATTCAAGACAAGCTCAATGCCTTTTACGTCTATGCCGCGAGCGGCAATATCTGTCGCCACAAGCACGCGATATTTGCCGTTGCGGAATCCCTCTAGTGCCTCTTTACGCTGACTCAAAGACCTGTTGGAATGAATCTCGGCAGCAGTGTGGCCGATATCTCTGATATGAGCAGCGATACGTTTTGCACCAAATTTCATACGTGTGAAGATTAAAACCGAACCGCGATATTCTCCCAGAACTTTTTCCAAAAGACGCGGCTTGTCCTGCTTCTGTACGAAGAAAAGCTCTTGAATGACTTTCTCGGCGGTCGTGCCGGACGGAGCGATTTCCACGCGCGTAGGCAGCTTCATGTACTGCTGGGCTATCGCAACTATATTCTGAGGCATGGTTGCGGAAAATAACATAGTTTGCCGTTCGTGAGGAACGACGGCGAGAATCCGTTTTAATTGCGGAGCGAAACCCATATCGAGCATTCGGTCGGCTTCATCAAGCACAAGCACGCCTACCGATTTCAAAGAAACCGTTTTTTGCTCCAGATGGTCTATTATTCTTCCCGGTGTTCCGATTACTATTTGCGGTCCTCTGCGTAGGGCCTGTATCTGGCGTCCGATAGGTTCGCCGCCAATAAGAACTGCGGCGCGAACGCCGAGAGATGCGCCTATGTCGTGGAACACGCCGCTTATCTGCAGAGCTAGTTCTCTGGTTGGAGCTACAACAAGACCCTGCTTGCCCCTAAGTACCGCCTGAAGCATCGGTACGCAAAAAGCAATGGTTTTACCAGTACCAGTTTGCGCAATACCGATAAGATCCTTCCCTTCAATCGCTCCAGGAATAGATTTTTCCTGAATAGGCGTGGGGGTTTTGAAACCCAGCTTATCAAGAACGGCTAGAATATTCGGCGCAATGCCGAGGTTGTAAAAATCAGAGTTCACTTTTTTATTAAATTATTTAGGCGACAGAAGTTTGCGTTCTTAACCTATCGTAAATTACCTGAGCTAATTTTCTTGACGCCTCCCTTTTTTTCCAAAAAGAATTACTGTCGGAAACGTCGTTGCTCTGTATCCGATTCAGATCTCTAATAACCGAATAGCGCGCGTGGCCCAAGTCGGCGTTAGAGGCCCCGTTTATATCTTCCAGTCCTTGATAGATTTGCTTCAAATAATCATACTTGATTGGAATGCCAAGTTCTTGATTTATTTTTAAGCGATAAGAGAGCAGATTGGAAAGTGATTGGTTTAATTCGATATACTCAACGAAATCGTGGATAGCGACAAAAAGACCAAAACTGGCCGGCGTTTGCAGGACTTTCTTGAACTTTTTATCCAAATCTGATTGAGTTTTTGTGAGTGACTTCATGTAATTGCAGTCTAACATGGTTACGTTAAAATAGCCATTTTTAGCTAATAAAAATCCCGCTTCTCGTGAAAGCGGGTTGTTAGTCGGGTTTTTTAAAAAATCTGCCCTTGATAATTTTTTCTGCAATAGAGGCGGTTGGATCAGCGGACTCGCAACTCATTACTGTTTTTGCGAAACCATAAATTAATTTATTTTCCCTGTTCCCCGGACAATTGCATTTGCTATGGCTTACCATTAAGTTATTCTTCGCTTCTTCCACGAGTATTGCAACTGATTTCTTTGTAGGCCGATTATCCGGCTTACCCCCCTTTTTTCTTACGAGGTCAATCTCTTCCGAACTTTCGAAACAGCAGCAAAAACACTGACCGGTTACAAAAATACCAGTGCGAAATTCTCCAGCCATAAATGTGACCCCTCCTATAACAATCTACTGTAATAAAATTACTCTTGGCGCAAGAATCGGTCAAGGAAAAATCGAATATGATTCCTCGCATAGTGCCTTATTCCGGGTTATTTATTTTTAAGCTTCTAGGGCCTATAATGATTAAATGTTTAATCTTTTAAATGCTTTGCACATTGCGGCAGCGAGCGTCACTTCACTTCTTGCTCTCATGGGTAGTGTTTTTGTCCAAAAGAGCGCAACGGTAGTTATGCCTACGCCCCAACCGCAGCTTGCGGTTATTCAGATAGAATCCTCAACATCAACCGACAATCTATCCTTCGGACAATTGGTTTTGCCGGAGATAAAACCAGGTTTGTTGCCCAAAGTTAATAAGCTATCTTTTGTTGCAACTGCAACTTCATCGGTTATTAAAAAAACAACAACTGTCACCCCGCCCGTTCTTACGCAAAAGTCACCAGTGCCAGTCGTCATAACGCCACAATGGTTCCTGGATAATACCGTTACGTCTCTAAATCAAAACCTGGATAGCTCTTACCAGTTATCGCTTATAACCACTGTCGGCTCAAAAAAAATAAATTGGGATTTATATAAAACTTCTGTCGGTGGAGAGAACGGCATACCCGAATTTACGGTTGTTCATTCCTGCGATCCCTTGCCTCTGCCGCCGGAATCTCCGGCTGACACGGAAATAAGATTTGATACAAGGTCTCCATATTCCTGCGACATCACTCTTACCGACCAGACTGGACACGTTGTAAGCAAGAGGTTTTCTTTTACAACTGGTGCGGGGAGATTAGTGGTCTCAACTGCAACTGGTATGGATATCATTCTCAGGGACGATAAAGACGACAACGGCTTCGTTTTTAAAAACGACGACAGCAAGGCTATTGCTTTGACCGGCATTACTTTTGACGTTTCTTTCACTGCGCTTACTACTTCAACCCAAGTATCCATCCGCTTTATTGACCCTAAGAGTGGATATATTCTTGCTGAATATCCCATAAACAATTTGCCGACGAATCCCCTGCTTCCCTACACATATGCCACAATCAACGCCAATGTTGGTCTTAATTTTAATATTGACGCCCGCACGCAAAAGATGCTTTTGGTTGAGGCCATAGGAGTTCACAAAACAACCTTTCTCGAAGCAAACCCGGATATTAAAGTAACTCTTAAAAAAATAACCACTACAAGCGATGCCAAGCAGTTCTTCGGGAATGCGGTTATTGATTGGTTTTGTCAGGTGGATAAAACTCCCTACGATCAAAGCGCTCAGAAGCCGAGCAACGTTTGCACCCAATAAAATTTCTATAGAGCAGCGAGGTCGGGGCTTTCCAAGATAACTATTTTTGCACGGGTTATTCCGAATCTTAACGCCTGCGCCCTGCTCGGCATCCATATATCAACGTTATCTGTTTTTCTCCTGTTCATCCTATCCTCCACGGTAAAAATCTTATCTCCGAAAATATCGGGGATTTTTATTTCCGTTCCGAAGGGCAGAAGATTCGTGGCGATAACGCCATCATGCACCCTGCTTCCGGAAGCAGTTATGAAGGGCGTATCGTCGGTCTGATCCGGACTGGAAGAATAGGCCGTAACCCACACCTCCTTTTCCGGCAATTGCGGTAAGTTTAAGCTCGTAATTAGATCTTTAATATCCCCCCGGATCGTAGAAGTATTGTCTGTAGGCGAATAGGATATTGCAGGGGCAATGACCCTTATTTGGGCGTTATTAACCCCCGAAATCAGGGTGATAGCTAATATAAGACTTATAGGCATGGTTTTTGCAATAAAAAAGCCCCTCACGGGGTATCATTTTTATTTGGGTATATACTATACCATCTCGATAAATTTGTCAAATGCCAAAAACTTGAAGTTTTGGAGCCTATTTGCTAGGATAGCGACAGCTATTCATCAAGTTTTAAGGGGTAAAAATGCCCAACAAGTCAGAGGTTATTCTAAGGCATGAAAAAATCTGGTCTATCGGAAAAATTTACCGATTGCTTATCGGATTCGGAATGAAAGGGATGAAATTCGAAAAAAATGATAACAACGGCAGTTTCTTCGGCAGATTCAAATACGAAGAAGGAGACGTTGAGATAGTTGTTGCCAGATCAATGAGGCGGACCGACCCCGGCATTGAAAAAGGCACCCTCGTTAGAATTTCCGGAGAGTTTTCCCAAACCAACAGACTGGCACGAAAATTCCTTGACGAACCACACCCTGTAAAATGGTTGGTTGTGGTAAGGTCCTTCACTAAAACAAATTCGCTGAGCTATTAGGCTCGAGCGAATTTTTATTTTTTCCGATTATATTAAAAGTTCAAATATGTCTGCCATTTTTCGTACAAATCTTTAGTGGCACGCAAGTCGCCAACGTTATACTTGGCAATATCTAAAAATCTTTTCTCTTTAAAAAGGCGGCTGACGTCATCTCCTGTAACTCCGCTGGCCTTGGGGCTTTCTATGCCGAAAGCTCGGCTCCAGAGATGCAGTCCCCCTTTGCGGCGGACGGCTCCATAGAAAGTAAGCTGGTCAAAGAGGTCAATATGTAGGGCGTCAAAATTTTGTTGAGATAAATATCTGCCGCGCATCAAGTCTTTTGTGGGTCTAATGCCGTGAATTGCGGAACGGATCATCAAAAATGGCATATCGAACCCCCGGCCGTTGAAGGTTATGAATTGCTGATATTTTTGCGCCCCATCCCAGAATTTTTGGAGCATTTCTTTCTCCGGCATCGCCTTGAACGTTATTCCGTCTTCCGAGGATTCGTTTATTTTTTCTCCTGGTGCTTGGTAATAGACCACGCCCTCGTTCTTATGATAATCTAAAACGCCTATGGCCACGATTTCTCCGGTGAGCGGGGAAAAACCCAGACCCTGCTTCAAATCATCCAGTGCCGCCTTATAATCTTCTTCATCGGCAGATTCTTTTTTAATCCAGCGGGTCAGGACCTCCTGGGTCGCTTCGTCCAGGGAGTTGAAGTCTTCGCCTACGGTTTCAATGTCTATTATGAGTTTATTGGCATTTGACATTAGGTATATTTTAGCATAAACTTATACAAATTATTAAGTAATCAACTATGGCGCATACAAAAGCAATAGGTTCAACAAAACTCGGACGCGATTCCATATCTAAGCGTCTTGGGGTTAAGATTCAAAATGGCCAGAAGGCAGGAGCCGGGCAAATTATAATCCGCCAGCGGGGAACTAAATATCTCCCGGGCGTGAACGTTATCCGCGCAGGCGACGACACGCTTTACGCAAAAACTGACGGCGTAGTTAAGTTTTTCTCCAAAACAAAAACTCGCTTTGACGGCAACAAACGCAAAGCTACGGTTGTGGCAGTACAATAACGAATCTTCTTTAATAAAATATCCCCGTAGAATTACGGGGTTATTTTATCCTGCACGAAATATATTTACTCACTTTATTCCTCTGAACGAATCAGAATTTTTATGTATCCCTCGGCGCCATTTTTGAAACGAATAATTATTTTGTGTTCACCAAGTTCTTTGAGGGGGTGAGCAAGCTCTATATCCACGCGTTCATTTGTTGTTATGCCAGTGTTTCTCAAAGCTTTGAGAATGGCATCCTTATTTACCGAACCAAAGACGGACCCGTCGGCACCTGTTTTAAGATGAAATTCCAAGGATCTTTCTTTTAGTTCGCGGATAATGGCATCAACGTGCTTGGCAAATCCCTTTTCGTTTTTATCGGCTTCTTTTTTTAGAGTTTTTATTTTTTGCAGGGATGTTTCCGTTGCTGGTTCGGCGAATTTATTCACGAATAAAAAATTACGCGCGTAACCATCGGCTACTTCTTTTACATCGTAACGCCTGCCAATCCCTTTGACGTCTTGTAGAAAAATAACCTTCATAATTTATTTGGAAATTTCCGAATGCAAAATTTCTATAGCCTTATCGAGCTGCGGATCTTTCCCGGCCGTAGTGTCGCTCGCGTTAAGCGGAACTTCGTAATCTGGCTTTAACCCCCCGTTTTCTAAAATGTGTCCGGATGGCAATACCCAGTGAGCAACCGTAAGTTTTATGGAGGAACCATCGCTTAACGGCATAAGCTGCTGAACCGTCCCTTTGCCGAAACTGGTTTCACCGATAAGCTTGATGTTCCTTTGATCGCGCAAAGCACCTGCCAGAATTTCTGAAGCCGAAGCCGAACCCCCGTCGATAAGCACCACGGTCGGGAAATCAGCGAGGGCGGCGTTGCCGCTGGCTCTAAATTCCTGATTGGTGCCGCTTCTGCCGGCCTCACTCACGACTAATTTGCCGCGCGGTAAAAACCATCCTGCAAGATCAACCGCAACTTCTAAATAACCGCCGGGGTTCCCGCGAAGGTCCAAGATTAATCCTTTACTGCCATTCGTAACCGCTTTGAACATAGCTTGATAAAATAGTGAATCGGCGTTGGCGTTAAAGCCGTAAAGCTGGATTTGAGTCAAATCGCCACCGACTGTTTTTGTATCCAGAGTTGGGATTGCAATATTGCCTCGTGTTATCGAAAAATCTTTAGGTTTATCCCACCCGTCGCGCATAATAGTAAGTTTGACACTGCTCCCCTCCAGCCCGCGAATGGAATTAACGGCATCGTCAATAGAGATACCGTCGGTGGACGAGGCATCTATCGCCAAGATTGCGTCTCCGGCCATAAGCCCGGCTTTCATCGCAGGCGTGTCTTTCAGTGGAGCGATAACCACTAATTGGTCGTTCTTTATGCCAAGTTCGGCGCCAATACCTCCAAAATTTCCATCAACATTTTCCTGAAATTGCTGATTATCTTTGGGGTTGAAAAATTCCGAATACCTATCGCCCAAAGAATTTACCAAGCCGTTAACCGCTCCGTGAACTTTATCTTGCGCGCTCGTGCTCGCGTTCCTCAAATAAGAATCATTTATGATCTGCCAGGCCTGCCAGAAAGTATTAAAATTTACGTCCGCGGGTTGCCCCTGGTTAATATTGCTTACCCCTTTTACGAGGATAGTATTTGGAACCTTCTTCCCCTCAGAGAAGCCAAAATAAAAACTGGCGCCCATAGACGCTGCCACAACAACTACAGCTAAAACAGCCGTGAGAATACGTTTTCTGATCATTGTTATATATTTTAACAGATTTTCAATAGTAATCAAAACTAAACTAGAATCTACGAATGTGGATTATAAAAAAATCCGGGCAGGAACAAGTCCTGCCCGTTAGAGGTCTAAATAACAGTCTGGAGGCGATCTTCTTTTGTAAATAATCGTCTGACCGTAATAAATTCATTACGGCCATTAAGAAGATGCGGTATCGAACAGTTCTGAATGACAAACGATCGGATTTCCTCGGATAAGCGGAATCGCTTGGGATCTTCCACATACTCCTTCATTTCAGGAGAGATTTTCCGTGGTTTGTCGTCAACCTGGCCAGCGCGTACCAAGTAAAAATCCGAGCACGGTATGTTCCAGTCCGCTGCACCATTCCTGTAATCTGTGCAAGATTCTCGGAATCCACCAGCGGAAGTAACATCAAAATTTTGGCTTAAAAACCACACCAAAGCCTTGATATTGCCCGCAACCGAATATCCACGAACGGAATCGTCGCGCACGAAGAATGCCATCGTATCCCGAAGCGATTTGAATTCTCCTCGGGATTCAATCCGTACGGTGTATTCATTACTGCCCCGAGCATTATAGATTGTGCACACAGCGCGCACTCTACGCTCTGCTCTATCCAGATAGCGATAGTTCAAACGCACCTGTACTGGACGGAAGGCGTGTTTATCAGAAGTGAAAAAGCTTTCAATTTGATCAATCAGCGTTGGCTCCACTGCATACGGCTGATAGAGAAACCATTTAAAAAATGGCGCCTCTCGCACGTATTTCGGAAATCTATAGCCATCTTTCCTTCTTTCGCGTAACAGCTCTGCACGAAAGTCGCTTGTGCGCTGGAGCTCTATAACGTTATCCGCTCGCCTAACGTACACAGTTATACGACGAGGATCTTTTTCATCATAGCTCCTGAAAATCAATGTTGCTCTGGAAAGATTCTGCTCTTTCAAAGAACGTGCAAGATTGTCGTATGGTTGCACAAATCCTCCGCAGTATGGCTCCGGCCTTGAAATTTAAGGGGTTTTCCCACCGGAGTAAGTTAAACTACTGTTGTGCATAATAGCACGCTAATAAAAATTAGTCAAATTATTTAAATAAAAACTTCTGCAACGATGTATACTCTGCTCCGCCGCGCTTCAGTTCGGACTCCATCAGATCTAAACCATCGGCTTCAAATTGCATATGGACGTCGCGCCCGATTGTCGGTAAATTATCGGCTGTAAAATCTGTCGTAAGACGCGCAAGAGTTAAATGTCCGGTAAATGGCCTTTGTTCGCGCTTAAAACGCACGTTCGCCTCCTCCAGGCCGTCTTCCAATACGTTTTTTATTTCTGCCAAATTATGTTCCGTGTAGCTATCGGTTAAAAACCAGATCATGCGAGGCTTGCGCTCTGAGGGACCGTAGACGGTTTCAGTAAGCGATATATTTTGCGGTGAAAATTGTTTAGCGGCTTTCTGGGCTGCCTCCATTATTACGCCTATGTCCTCATCATCCTGATATCCCAGAAATGATAACGTAAGATGCCAATTCTCTGGCGGCGTAAACCTGATGCTTGACGATAATTCCCAGGGTATCTTGGTTTTAAATTCTTCAACTAATCGACTAATTCCCTCTTTTGTTCTTTTATCTAAATTTATGGCAATGAATAATCTTCGGTTCATTTTATATATTCCTCCGCCACTCTTCTATTTTTTTATGGTTACCAGAGAGCAAAATTTTAGGAACAAATAAGTTTTTTCTGCCGGCCTTAAAAACTTCTGGCCTGGTATAAACTGGATAGGACCCTTTAATCTCTTCCAGTGACTCAGTTTTTCCCAAAAATCCGGGTAAATGCCTGCTAACGGCTTCAGTTAAAACTAACGCAGGCAATTCTCCGCCGGAGAGCACATAATCCCCCATTGATATTTCTTCGTCGGCCACATATTTAGCTACGCGTTCGTCTACGCCTTCATAGCGACCGCAGATCAATATCAAACGTTCATATTTTGCCAGCCGCCGAGCGATTTTAGAATCAAATTTTTTACCGCGCGTCGAGAAGAGAATAATTCTAGTTTTTAGTTTTGAGCTTTTAGCCGTGAGAAATCGAATAGCCTTATAAACCGGCTCAATTTTAATAACCATTCCCGGTCCGCCGCCGAAAGGCTTGTCGTCAACCTTATTATGCCTGTCAGCCGTAAAATCTCTTAAGTTATGGATGCGGACGTCAATCAATTTTTTCTCCCGAGCGCGCTTAATAAGAGATTCGTTCAAGTAGGAATCAAAAATTTTAGGAAAAATTGTGATGATGTCGAAGCGCATTTATTCATTGCTTCCATCTGTCGATGAATCTTCGCCGCTCAAGTCGCTGCTCCCGCCATCACCCTCTTCTTTTTCGGCCAATTCTTCCAGAGACTCTTCTTCAACGAAATCGTCGCGGTCTTCATCTGTGCCGTATAGAGCGGATTTTTCTTGGTCGTCTTCCAAAGATATCTTCTTTTTCTCGGGCAATATAGTTCCATTCGCATGCGTTACCGTGTCTATTTCTAATTCGTTAGCTCGGAATTCTGTATCGCCGATAGTATGGGGTAAGTTAGGTGACCGACTATATGTTTCAGGCATAATTTTTTCTTCGGAAAATTTTGTTTTACTATTTTCTTTTTCCGTATCCATATCTCTCCCGTCAACAGCATCATAGTAGGACGTAGTCTTTGTCCGATTATTTTCTTCGGATAGGTTTTTTGGGGAGAACCCGTTAGATTCGTGCCTTATATAAGACCCACTATGTTCGGCAAAAGACCCTGTTTTATCATTTTGAATTGACGGGCGTGCTTCTTCAGTAGGTGGTCTATTACTACCTATGTTTTGTGGTGATATTCTAGCCCGAAAATCTTTTACGGACACTATTTTTTCTTCAGTTGATTTGGTTTCGTTCACATGGATAACCTTATTTATGGCTTCAACGGCAGGCGTTTTGTTTTCCCTATCATAGTCGTGAGACCGAGATTCTTTTTGCTCGCCATTGGTATGGGGAACAGAACTTTCCCTTGAATTTTTTTCTTCTTGATTCGACATTACGATGACCACGTTGCCGATTTGCGGTTCTTTCTTCTCTATAACTAAAGATTGTTTGATGGCCTCGCGTAACCCAGCAATGTCTATATCCGGTTTTTTAGGAACCTTCGGCTTGAACTCCTGAGGGTGGGGTCTGCCGAGAACATTTGGATCTTCTCTTGCGGCCGGTACGCTTGGCGGATGTATTGACGTGCCTTTTTCTTTAAATGATTGGGTCGGCGATTGATCAGTATTTAGAGGGCGCTCCGGAATTCTTGGTACAGAGGGTACAGGCTGAGTAGGATGTGGTGTGGGCGACATCTGCGGTCTGTATTGCGGAGTACTGCTATTGTTATAGCCGTACTGTTGCTGCTGCTGGGGACGATAATCCCGTTGATCATAAGGCGATCGTCTGTCGCGATCACGATTATCAAAACCATCACGCCTGCCAGGATTGTTTCCCATATCGCCCGTTCGCTCATACCTGGCAGAGTCGGACGGACGCCGATCCGGCCGTGGTCTGAAGGATTGGTTATTGCCATCTTGCAATGTTTGCCTGAGGGGTCGTTCCCCTTGTCTATCAATTTTTCCGCCAACTATTGTTTCGCTCGCCGCCTGCCACTCCTCGGCAATTTTTTCATCAACGATTTTTCTCGGCGTGCTATAACGGGTTCTGGAATTCTGAATAATAACGTCTTTGTGGCTGATAAGCGGGATTTTTTGCGGAGGCAATGTTTCCGCGGAAAACGGCCTTGAAGCCACGCCGTCTATCATCAGTTTTATATAGATGGTGGCTTTGGCGAGGTTAACGAGATCATTTTGTATAAATTCCGGCATAAATTCTTTTTCCAGGAATTCGGCGTCGGCTCCTCCAGTGCGGAAACAGATAAGCGTACCGACGTTTCCAAAAACCGCGTCACGTACTTTTGTGTTTTGTTCGTTAACCAGCTGGCCTATATATTGATGGGCCAAGGTTAAACTTAACCGATATTTTCTTGCCTCGGACAAAATATTGGCGAACGACTCTGTGGCGAAATTTTGGAATTCATCCACGTACAGAAAAAAGTCGTTGCGTTGTTCTTCCGGCAAATCAACCCGGGACATCGCGGCGAGTTGTAAACGCGTTATGACCATAGCGCCCAAAAGCGCGGAATTATCTTCGCCGATCTTACCCTTGGATAGGTTAACGATGAATATTTTTTTATTGTCCATGATCTCGCGCATATTAAGCGTGGAATGCGCCTGACCAAGAATATTTCTGATCAAAGGATTGGAAACGAATTGTCCGACTTTATTCTGAATGGCAGCAACGGCTTCCGTTTCCAGCCTTTGGGTATATCTGGCAAATTCATTTACCCAAAAAGCTTTTATTACCGGGTCCTTTAAATTATCAACGATTTTTTTACGATAAGCAGGCTCGGAAAGCATTCTTATTACTCCTAAGAGCGTGGAGCTCGGATATTCCAAAAGCGCAAGAAGCGTGTTGTTCAGAATATATTCCATCCTCGCCGACCAAACGTCCGGCCAGATTTTTTTGAAAACACCCATAATACCCGAAGCAACAAGGTGTCTGAATTCAGTCCCCACTTGTTCTATGGGATTGAAGGCGATGGGGTAATCCATATCAGCAGGATTGAAATAAATCACGTCATCCAAGCGCTCTTCCGGCACGAATTCTACTATCTTCTCGGCCAATTCTCCGTGAGGATCAACAACGCCGACTCCGCGGCCGGCTCGAATATCGGCGACGATCATATTCTCCATCATTGTAGTTTTGCCAACGCCGGTTTTTCCGACAACATAAATATGCCGGCGGCGGTCGTCTGTTTTTATTCCAAATCTTGTTTTTTGATTCCTGAAATTACAAAAACCGAGCGGTGTTAATTCGGTATTTTTTTTGTCGTTCATAAAAGTTAGAGTTATTCCATGGTCGGCAACGCCGGGGGCGGTCCGCCTTTACGCGATTCAACCTTTTCCAATTGCGTGGATCCAACTCCCATTATCGGGAAGTGGTAAATGGTAGCTAACTCCTCAATATTAAGAATAGGTTTGTGGTGATTAAAAACCTGATCACGATATTTTTCGAAAATCACCCTTTTGCGCCAATTAAGCCGTAATTTAACAAACATCCCATGTACGGCGCGGCACATTGTATTTTTGTCCGGTTTCAGAAGATTAAGATTCTGCGTATTGAATTGCCGGAAAAATCCGGAGATAGAGGCCACGTTGTCACGGCTGAATGAATCGCGTTTATCAATGTATAAAAATCTAATCGTTGTCTCAAAGCCAAGTTTCGCAATTTTTTTCTCAATACCTTCAACGACTTCGCGCTGCCCGGGGGTGAGAAGCAGCATTCTGAAGTTAATTTCATCTCTTTTTTTCTCGGCTTCGGTTGCGGGATGCTCAAAGGGTGAGCGCAAAACTTCTCCGAGGGTTACTCCTAAGCCCAAAAACCCCGATTTTTTCTTCTTTTGTTCTTCCAGGCCTGTCATTTTTCTTACAAACGCTTCACCAGCTAATCGCCAGTCGTCCCCGGTGGGCCGAACCATCATTTGTATCCAAATCTGTTCGTCCTCCTTAAGCTTGGATGTGGCTTCCGTTATGGCGGAAATAGTATCAATGCGTCTTTCTTCAACCGCCTCTTCAAACATAGGATAAGTTCTTATAGGGAAACAATCCGGATTGCGCAAAATCTGTTCCTCGCCGTAAACCTCAATGCTTTTAGTCGGCATGACATGCGGCATTTGCTTTACGTAATCTTCAACTTCCTTTATTTCCGCTTCGGGATATTGGGCGTAGATTGCCGATTCCATCAAGTTGCGGAATTGTTTTGGCAGGCGCAGATAAAAATGAGTTTCTCCCGCCGAACCAACTATTTCAAATGACATCCAATATTCAACCTTCCCCTCCCAATATTTCTCCAAGAATCTCAGACCGTAAGAATAGGGTACGTGCGCTGCGGCGAATATCTGCTCCATGGCCTTCGGAGTTTTCAGGACGTTCTTTGGAACCTTTATTTCCAAAAGCTGCCACCTAATGGCAACGATAAATTTATATTGGATATAAAGCATCCAAAAATCCCAGAACAAAAAGAAAGCCATCAATGGCAGGGCAAACCACCAAACTTGGCTCCATACGTCTTTAACGCTTTGAATTAATCCGCTGGTTAATCCGGAAATTACCTGAGGCATTATTCTATTATAGAATGTTTTCTAAGAACTGCGTACACCCACCCATCGAAAGCGATATCTGCTTAAGATTCCCTAACTCTGTATCTACCGTCTGATAAACGCTCAAAGTAGTCCTTATTCTGCAAGTTGATGATTACGGTATTAGGCTTAAAGAACCTTTGTTTATTTACATGTTGAACAACATCATTCGGATGCAGTGGCCCGTTCTTTTTTAGAACCTTTTGGATTACTTCCCGCGCCACTCCTGGTTCATAACCATGCTCGCGCAGGCCGTACATTCCCCTACCGACAAGAACAAACCTCTCGTCTTTAATAAGTTCGTTGTGAACGGTCGGAGCCAGGGCTTCCTGCGAACCAAAGGACGTTTCGTTTATAACCTTGGCAATAGATTGAAAATGGAGCGGCTGCCCCGTTTTTCTTAAAACCAAATATATGCGGTCGCGGGTTGTGGTCGGATTGATTTCCGCCCAATCGCGCAAACCAACATCACCATAGGGATTAGCCCCGATCTTTTTTGTTATATTCAAATAGTTTTCAGCGTGATTTTTATTTGCCTTTTCGGTCTTAATAAAATTTGTAAGCAGCGTCTTGTAATCTCCAGACAAAACTTTATTTTTATTGCTCTTAAGATTATCCGCCCAGCCATCTATAAAACCGACAGCCGTACGCAGATCGTCTTTGGTTAAATAATAAAATGGGTGGTAGTTTTCATCTTCGGGATAGAAATAAAAAGCCCCGGACGCTTCCAAAAGAAGCGCTAAATAATTCTTATTAAGTCCTTCGGCAAAATCCGCTCCATACTGGAGCAAGACGTCCTGCCTCATAACACCGCCAGCGTTTTTAAGCTGCTTCTTGCTTTGATTTAAGATGTGAACGCAAACGGAATTTTTAAGGACCTCTTTATTCAAAAGTCCTAATGCCGATTTTTCTATTTGCCTTACGCGTTCCCTCGTTATTCCCATCGTGTCGCCGATGGCAGCCAAAGTCTCCCCCTCTCCGGACTTCAAACCAAAGCGGCCGACAATTACTTCTTTTTGCCGGTCGGCGAGAGAATTGAACAGAGCGTTAATTATTTTGGGGGCTGATAACATTGTTTATATTATACACCATTATATAAATTAATCAACAATAAGTCAAGTGAGGTCGCTGGCAGGTTTTGTTTGCTTCAATTTCTACTGTTTTTGCCGCTAATTACGATAAGCGCGGGACTGGCTATAAATATAGATGAATAGATGCCCGTTGTTACTCCGACGAGAAGAGTTAAGACAAAATAACGCAAGTTTATCGGTCCAACAAAATACATAGCGAGCAAGACCAGGATAAGGGTTAAAGAAGTGTTTATGGATCTGGCTAATGTTTGATTGACGCTCGCATTTATCGTTGCAGAAAAGTCTTCTTTGCCCCGGCCTAACAACAAATTCTCTCTAATTCTGTCAAAAACAACGATAGTGTCGTGGACCGAGAATCCCATAACTACGAGAAGCGCGACGACGAAATTACTATCAATTTCAATATGTAGAAAATGTCCAAGAATCGCCAAGAGTCCGGCCGGTATGGCAACGTCGTGAAATAAAGTGATAAGCGTGATGATGCCGTACTTCCAAGAACTTATCGGCCGCTGAACTTTTCTGAAGGCGAAGGCGATGTAGAAAGAAATTCCCACGAGCACAAGAATAATGGCGATAAGAGCGTTGCGCTTCAATTCCGCACCCACGGATGGTCCAATGGACTGAAAACTCAACTCTTCAAACGAAGGAGTTTTATCTTTAACGTTCTGCAAAAATTTCTGATGGTCTGCTTCGCTGATGGCATTCAGACGGGCAAGGAAGGTGCCGTTCGTCAGATCATAATTAACCCGAACATCTGAAATTCCCGGAAGAGAAGTGAAAACATTTTCCATATCAATCGCCGTGGGGTTTCCCTGAGAAACCTTGAACTGCCAAAGAGTGCCGCCGGCAAAATCAATCCCCTCTTTGAATCCAAAAAATAACATCGTGAAAACAGCGGCACCAACGAAGACTCCGGAAATTATAAAGAATATTTTCTTGTGTCCTACGATATTCAGCATGTTTTTATTTATTGATTGCTGCGGGTTTGGCGGCAGATTTTTTATCTTTCATAAACACTCTTAGGAATAATCTGGTAGTCGTGATTGCGCTGAACAAGCTTATTAATACTCCCAGAAACAGAGTTAAGGCAAATCCCTTAACGAAACTGGAGGTAAAGTAGTAAAGAATGATGGCTGTTATTATCGTTGAGCTATTTGAATCGCGGATGGAAGGCCATGCGTGTTTGAATCCTTCCTCAAGCGCCGAGGCCTTGGAGAGCCCTTTTTTTAACTCCTCTTTTACCCTTTCAAATATAAGAATATTGGCGTCAACTGCCATGCCTATCGTCAAAATGAACCCCGCCAGCCCTGCCAAGCTCATCGTTATGGGTATGATTTTAAACACACCGAGGGTAAGCAATATGTAGATAATCAGAGCTAGAGCCGCGAAAACTCCGAGTAAACCGTAATATAAAATCATAAAGAGCATGACGAGCGCGGTTCCTATAATTCCGGCAATAATAATCTTTCGCAATGAATCTGCCCCGAGGTTCGGACTAATTGTCTGCTGGTTGACCAAAGTCACTGGCGCGGGCAGCGCACCGGCATTAAAACGTTCAACGAGTTGTTGCGCCTCGGAAATAGTAAAGTGTCCGGTTATTACGGCTTGGCCGCCAGTTATCTGCTGTTGGACCGTCGGAGCCTCGATTAAGTTATTGTCCAAAAAAATTGCCAGCGGCTTACCAATGTTTCTTCCCGTAGCTTCAGAAAAAATTTGTGCGCCCTCACTATTGAAAGAAATGGAAACTTGCGGGGCATGAGTTGTATTGTCAAAAGTAAGCTGAGCTCCTGTTACGTAGCGGCCCGTTAAATTTGTCGGAATAAAACTTGTGCTGGAGCCGTTCTGTTCTACTTCGCGGAAATCCAAAAGAGGGGTTTCTCCTATCTGCTTGATGGCATCGCTTATGTTTTTAACTCCGGCAAGCTCTACTATTAATTCGGCTTTATCGCCGTTGGTCGCAGTGTATACCTGCGGCTCACTAACGCCAAAAAGATTAACACGCTTCTCGATCACATCGCGAAGTCCGTTCACAACGGAATCTCTATCCCCCTCTGCGACCTGCGCGAGGTCAATCTGGTAAACAAGATGGCTGCCACCGACAAGGTCAAGACCAAGCCGCCACGGCTGCCACTTAGTACCCAACCATTTCGGGTAAATAAAAACACCGGCTAAGACGGATAGTAAAATAATAATCGTTAAAAATAGGCCAGGATTACGGCGCATATTGGATATTATTTTAACATATTATCAATTTGATTACAAATCGGAATCGGACCATAATTATCGTAGATATATTTGTATTTTATTCGGAGGCTAAAGATGGCTGAAAACCCCTACATCTGGTACGAGGACCTCCTGTTTCTCGCGGCTAAAATAGAAAAACTGATGCTTATAATAATGGCCGGCAATTCTAATTCGGGAACGCGGGCGGTATATCGTGAATATAAGAAGCAACTGAAATTGCATTGGATATGCGCAAGCAATGAAGAATTAATGGCCGCAATAGAAAGAGGCCATAAAGATTTTCCCGCCGACCGGGAATTTTATAAACTGGAGAATCTTCAGCGCGCAAGGGCCTACCATCAACAACATTTGCCGAAATCTATGATTCAATAAACAACCCACCAGAAAATGGTGGGGCTTTTTATATTTTTAGGGAATCAATGTGCGAGGGCTTGCCACGCCTCTGACGGGATTGGACGACCTGCTCGCCAGCCGGCAAGTGTTCGAACGGTTTTGTTGTGTAATATATAAAAACGGCGCCCGTTATAGGTGCGCCGCGTATCTTTTAATATCTTCTGATAAATAGACAACTTCTTGAAGACTTATTGATTCTGCCTCCTTGCCTGTATTTTTTCCAAGTATTAAATCATCAATTGCGCAAAGAAATGCTGGTTTACTCTCAGCCGAGACGCATTTCTCGTAAATATGCAATAGACCATCGGACACGGATTCGGAGTTGACGATTATTGTATATACAGCAGTCGACGTCCCTCTTCCACGAGAAATACAAAACGCTTGAACCACGGTCCATATCCATTCGGCGAAACCATTACGATCGAGATTGTTTAATTCTTGCGCAGCTTTCTTATCGGCCCAAGACAAAGTAATCTCCTTTTATACCAGATTATTCTTTCGAAATCATATATTACACACAATCACAGTGTCAACTTGTGTGCAGGAGAGGACGATGTTCGAACGATTTTGTGGTGTAATATGGAACAATCAAGCATCCACAAATAGGTATTTACCCTCTGTAATAACTTTGATTTTGTCGTTTATCACCTCTAATGCAGAATTATCATCAAGCGCATACATCGGCCCCCTCAGCTTTTTAGCAAGCCTGGTCAGGTATTTAGTTCTTGCTTTCGGAAAATGTGGGGAGCTGAAGTGGGGTCGGAAGTGGAGACTAACCAATCTAAGGGCTTTTTCTCTTCTGGGCTCTTCGCCATAATACATCTTGAGCAACGATAAATCAGGACCCGCAACGATGCTCCCCGCACTGATACCAACATAGACCCTCATTTTCAAGAGCCTAGGCAATGCTTTATCGATTCCTGATTTTCTGATCCAATGCAGTAGGTAAGATGTGTCTCCGCCCCCAAAGAGAATGACATCTGCTTCTTCTAAACGAGGACGCCAGATTCTTGATTGCGGTGTGGCATCAATATTTAAGATATTTATCTTTCCGAAACCGAGCTTGGCGCAATTATTAAGATCATTAATTAGCCATTTCTTATCTCGTGAAGAAATATTTGCGGCCGTAGGAATAAAAACAAGCTTCGCTTTAGAAAATGGTTTTCTCAATAATTTCCTCAGCGACTTCGCTATGGTCTTATTACTGATTCCGTTCGAAGTCAAAAGCAATCTCATAAGTTAAGTTTAACAAAAAACCTTGGTGCGCAGGGCAGGATTCGAACCTGCGTAGCCCAAAAGGGCGACAGATTTACAGTCTGTTGCGATTGGCCGCTCCGCCACCTGCGCATAACCTACAAATCGATAACGGAATTTCCGTCTTCCTTATTCTTACCGCTTATTTCCTTAAAATCAATAGCTGGCTTCTGAGCGTTCGCGCCCGTGTTCTCTGGGCGAATCTTACGTAAGTGTCCGCTCAGTGAATTATCAACTTTTAATAACAAGATTTTTAGTTTTCTGAGAAACTTTACCAAAAATCCATTCATAGCAACATCTACCTTCTCCGGTAATTCCGACGCCAGCCAGCGTTCCATAATCCCCTTTTTGTCCTCGCCGCTCATCTCAATTCTCGGCAGAGTTCTCACTGCGACATACAAAATCGTGCCGAGAGAAATCATAAATATGTTCGTGAAAATAAATTGTGCCATATCTTTAAATCGATAACATTACGAAATCTTATTTTTCAAGCATCGCACTACTTACCATCGTAAGAGTCCAGATCAGGAGGCCTCCTCCTTTTTGCCGGGGTTGGTACTTTGTTTTCAAGTTCGCTTCCTGTTCCCCTAGGCAATGCAAAGAATTGTTCTTCGGTTACCGATTTTAGAGCTCGCAACATATTTTTAGCGGATGGTTTGAAACGATTAAAAGCTTCCTTATTCGCTTTAGAAATTTCTCCGTTGACATATTCTTTTATCAAAGATAAATCTTCCGGAGAAAACTCTTCTCCATAAACGCGTTCTAGTCCGCTTAAATTATTAAACACACGTCTAAGCGTGTCCATCTCGCCCTCGGAAAAACTCTCAGCTTTATTTACTTCTTGTACCGGCTCCCCCTCGCTTTTCATAGATAAGTAGGCAATTAAACTTCAATCCTGCTGAACTTATTTATTTTAACATTCTCGCCAACTTTAGCTATGACTTCGTTAACGATATCGGCAACTGTGCGCGACTCATCTTTGATGTAGGGCTGTTTCAGAAGTTCTTCCACATTTTCCGGTGCGACAGCGGCAATCTGCATAGCAAGTTCATGGACCAAGTTTTGGAAAGGGTCTGAACGGACAACAAAATCCGTTTCCGCGCGTAAATCCACAAGAACACCGATGCGTTCGTTATGAACATATGAATGAACCAAGCCAGCCCCAGCTTCCCGTCCGGCCCTTTTTTCAACTTTCTCCAGGCCGCGTTCGCGAATGATGCTCATAGCTTTATCTAGATTTCCTTCGGAATCTTTGAGTGCTTTCTGGCAATCCATAACTCCGGCACCGGTTATCTCACGCAATTTTTGAATGTCGCTCGGATTAATTTTCATCTGCCTTTTTTACGTGCTTTATACCTTCCTTGCCATCCTTTGCCGCATTTTTTTCCGAGGCCTTTTCTGCCTCAATACGAGCTGCTTCCAAAGCGGCTTTAGCGCGCAGAGCTAATCCATCTTTCAACGCTCCGTCAATCTTTCCTAAAAACCAATTTATGCTCTTCACCGCCCTGTCGTTTCCCGGGACAAGATAGTCAATAACGTCCGGGTTACTATCAACGTTAGCAAGAGCAATAACAGGAATCTTGGCACGTTGTGCCTCGCGTACGGCGGTATCGTGTAATTTAGGATCTATCACCACAAGCACGTCTGGTTCCTTCGTTAAAAGTTCTAAGCCGCCGAAAAGTTCCAGAAGCCGCTCTAAATCCTTTTCTAAGTCTAAGCGCTCTTTCTTTGTATATTTGTTTATGAGCGCGCCGGAAGACAGATCGCTGCGCAATTTTTTGAAGTATTCAATTCTTTTAGATAGAACTTTGAAATTTGTTATCGTTCCTCCAGCCCAGCGGTCGGTGACATAAGGCATATTGTATTTTTTGGACAACTCTTTTATTCCAGCTTCTGCGGATGGTTCTGTGCCGACAAAAAGTGCGAAACCGCCATTCCTGACCTTCTCTTTAAGAAAGGCGATTGCTTTTTCCATGGCTTCGGCGGTTTGAGCCAGGTTAATTATCTCTATTCCGGCGCGCTGCGTTAGGACATACTGCCTCATCTTAGGATTGGTCTTGCTCTTTTGGCGGCCGTAAAAAACGCCGGCTTCTATCATTTCGCGTGAAGCGGCTTCGGGATATACATTAGCTGCACTATCTACTGGTATTGTATTGGTTTCTGACATCTGAAAAATTATATACGATTGAAAATTTTGAGTCAAATTTTTTATCAGAGCTATTTTATCATAAAAACAGCCTCCCTTTCAATAAGGGAAGCCGGTAGGATCGATAAGAGCCGGGGGTTCTGGCTCTTCTCCGGGTTCGTGGTTCGGGAAACCATCCGGGCCGCTTTCGGCGTAAGGAGGCTCAATGCTGACATTTGTCCGATCTTCTGATTTGGGATTGCTCACATTTGGTATTTCCACTTATGTAACCTCCAAAAAAGTGATAACTATTAACATCTTAACAAAAATGACAGAAAATACAAGGCGGTTCGTATAACTATTTTCCGAATTTATAAAGTGGACATACGTTATGGTTATGCGGCCGCGCGGGGCAGTATTTCCTTCCATAATCAATCAATAAATAAGTTATATTAAACCAATCATTTTTCGGAATTATTTGCATCAGGTCCCGCTCTATTTTTTCCGGTTCGGTGTGTTTTGTAAGGCCAAGCTTTTTTGACAGGCGAATAACGTGCGTATCAACCGCTATCCCCTCCACCACTCCGTAAGCATTGCCCAAAATAACATTCGCCGACTTTCTGCCGATGCCGGGAATCGTGAGCATTTCGGCCATCGTCTTCGGCAACTTGCCGCCGAATTTTTCCTTAACGACTTTCGCCGCTCCCAGAACATTTTTTGCTTTGGAGCGGTAAAAACCGGTGGACTTAATGTCTTTCTCGAATTCCCGTACTCCACGGACGCTTTTGCCCATTCTTACATAATCTTCAAGTTTGCGGTATTTCTTAAATAGTTGCGCGGTCACTTCGTTTACCTTTTTATCCGTACATTGTGCGGAGAGTTCTACCGCAACCAAAAGCTCCCAATTATTGGAATAATTAAGGGCTATTCTCGGATTAGGAAAAAATTTCTTAAGAATCTTGGTAATTTTTTGCGCACGTTTTTTGAGATGCGGCAATTCTTTCGGTAAGGTCATATATCAATATTGTATATTATAAGCAATGGTTAAAATACTATCAAAAGATTTTTTTAATAAGCCTACTATCACGGTAGCTAAGAAATTATTGGGTAAATTTTTAGTCAGGCGCTATCGCGGAAAACGCATCGTGCTCATGATAACCGAAGTTGAGGTCTATGACGGTCCGCAAGACAAGGCATCGCATGCAAGCCGTGGCAAAACGGCGCGCAACGAACCGATGTTCGGGGAGGCCGGCAGATTTTACGTTTATTTCACCTATGGCATCCACTGGCTTGTGAATGTAGTAACTGGTCCGAAAGGATATCCGGCAGCCATTCTTTTTCGCGCCGGGCGAACACTCGAAGGAAAAGATATAATCGGTCCTGCGCGCCTAACAAAATATTTAAAAATTGACGGGAAGTTAACCGGAAAATTAGCCGGTCGACGGACTGGCCTTTGGTTTGAAGACCATGGAATAAAAATAAGACCCTCGCATATCAAGCGAGGGCCGAGAGTAGGCGTTGACTACGCCGGGAGTTGGGCAAAAAAACCGTACAATCTAAAACTACTCTAAGCGGCGATAACCGTTGAAGCCGGAAACCCATTTCTCGTACTTCATAGTGTCTGGAAAGAATCCTCTAAGGTATTCTTCGGCAGCATCAAGCTCTTTCTTGTAATCTGGCTCTGTGCCGCCGTAGGCGCCGCAGTTCTCGTGTAAGACGAGAATAATGGTGTCCGAGTGATGAAGGGCTACCGATGTTTGGATGGCCCAAAGCATAGTTTTCCTGTGGGCTTCGTCCGCGGGAGAAGAAAGTGATTTCGCTCCTCCGGGCAAGATAATTGCGTCTTTACGATCAAGACCCTTAACCTCAATAAATTCAAAGAACGCAGGCAAAAATCCGTCATCAAAGCAACCCACAACAGTCGCCTTCGCCTTATAGTGCTCACCAGGTTTTCGCCATGGCCGAATATTTGGGAACGATTCTGACATTACTGTTTTTCCTCCACGATTAGTTTTGTATCGTTCAAACGGGTTTCTAAGAACCCGGAGCTTATAGGAATATAATATTCTTTTCCATTTTTGTCAAGGATGGTCATTGTGCCTTTGTCCAAAATGGAAATCATGGCTTCGTGATTATCCAAAATCGTAACCTCGCCATTCAATGTATTGCAATTAACCGATGTCGCCTCACCCCTGAATAAAACTTTTTTTAAAGAATAAACTCCGAGTTTCATTATTTATTTTTTGATTTGTTCAATTCCACCCTTCAAATAGAAGTTTTCTTCCGGAACTTCATCATGTCGGCCTTCCAATATTTCCTTAAAGCTGCGGATAGTATCTTCGCGCTTAACGTATTGGCCTGGATGGCCGGTGAAAGCCTCCGCGACGAAAAACGGCTGAGAGAGGAATCTCTGGATTTTACGGGCGCGATCCACGGTTTTTCTGTCTGTTTCCGAAAGCTCTTCAATGCCCAAAATGGCGATGATGTCCTGTAATTCTTTATAACGCTGCAATGTTTTTTGGACTTCACGTGCCACTTCATAGTGTTCACGGCCGACGATTTTCGGGTCAAGCGCGCTGGAGTTGGAAGAGAGCGGGTCTACTGCCGGATAAATTCCTATTTCCGTAAGCGCGCGTGACAAAACGATAGTTGAATCCAGGTGGCTGAAGGTTGTCGCGGGCGCCGGGTCTGTGATGTCGTCCGCTGGAACGTAAATGGCCTGCACCGACGTAATTGAGCCCTTCGTGGTGGACGTTATGCGTTCTTGCAATTCCGCCATTTCAGACGCGAGTGTCGGCTGATAACCCACAGCCGAAGGCATGCGGCCAAGGAGAGTTGAAACCTCTGAGCCAGCTTGCGAAAAGCGGAAAATATTATCTATGAAAAGCAAAATATTTTTACCTTCCTCATCTCGGAAATATTCGGCCATCGTGAGCGCGGAGAGCGCCACGCGGGCGCGGGCACCAGGAACTTCATTCATCTGTCCGAAAACAAGAGCTGTTTTATCGATAACACCTGATTGTTTCATCTCGTGATACAAGTCATTACCTTCACGCGTACGTTCACCGACTCCCGCGAATACGGATACGCCTCCGCCAACCTCCGCGACATTCCGGATAAGCTCCTGAAGTAAAACAGTCTTACCTACTCCCGCGCCGCCGAACAATCCCACCTTTCCTCCTTTAATAAAGGGGCAGATAAGGTCTATAACCTTGACTCCCGTTTCAAAAACTTCCGTTTTAGTTGATTGCTCCGTGAACTTTGGCGAATCACGGTGAATGGGTAGATATTTTTTGAACGGTTTCTTGGGAACCGTGAGTGGTTTGCCCAAAACGTCAAAAATATTTCCGAGCGTTTCCTCCCCTACTGGCACCTCAATCATCTTCCCCGTATCAGTCGCTTCCGCGCCCCGATTCAGGCCTTCGGTAGGCGCAAGCGATATAGCACGGACTTTTCCCGGTTCCAGGTGCTTTACGATTTCCACAACGATTTCGTGGTCGCCCAGTTTTATTTTGAGCGCATTGTATATCGGCGGCAAAACAGTTTTCTCGCCGAAATCAATATCAACAACCGGACCGATAATTTGTGTTACTTTTCCTGTTTTCATGGTTTTCTAAAATATTTTTCTAAAATCGGCATTATTTTATTTGCTATTTTTTTATGACCAGAAGGAGTGGGGTGCACTCCATCTTCAAGATCTTTAATCGTCAGCACTTCATTCATTGATACAAGCCTGACGTTCTCCCGTTTACAAAATCTCTTTATTGCACTATCGTACAACTCCACATCCCCCATAGTGGTATAACCGCGAAGTTTAAGGGCGTTAACGGGCGTAAGCCCCATAAAAATCACGTTTTTGGTGAATTTTTTTTGCAATTCTATGCAATCTTGCGATATTTTCAGCAAATTTTTTGATTGGCGTACGATCATCTCGCCACAGATCATTTATCCCGATTGAAAAGATAATTAAATCCGGTTTGCGCGATTTACATTCGGATTCTACGCGCTTTAATAAATCAATTGTTGTATCCCCCGGAATACCAAGATTATAAATAATCGCCTCGTATTTATTGCCAAAATAAGTTTTAAGACGTTCAACCCAACCGCCCTTTTCGGTATCACTTGCGCCCCACGTTATACTGTCACCAAATATACAAATATTCATGGTTTTATATTTATTTTAAGGACTGTGCTCCGGAGGTGACCTCTATAATTTCCCTCGTAATGGACGCCTGGCGCGATTTATTATAGACGACATTAAGATTCTCAGAAAGGTCACGGGCATTGTCCGAGGCGTTTTTCATCGCCATACGCCGCGCGGAGTGTTCGGAAGCATTTGCCTCCAGAATCATATGGTAGATGCGGGTTTTGAGTAGCGCCGGCGCGAGTTTTTCTAATACTTCTTTCGGCGACGGTTCAATAATGTACTCACGCTCTTTTTCTTCAAAGAACGATTCGGACTTCGCGTAATCGGAATATCGTCCAGCGCGCGGTATAGTTTCCTCTACGGATTGCTTGATCGCTTCGTAACTTATCGGAAGAAATTCGCGAGCGACCGCATCCTGGCGAAGCGCAGTCACAAAAGTAGTAAAGAATACGACGACGCTGTCAAAATTCTGCTTGAGATAACCCTGGACCAAAAAATCGGCTACGGGCTCCGCCTCTTCTGGTTTTGTGAAATCTCCGACTCGCGTAAAACTTCCTATAACCGGCAATTTACGACGGTCAAAATAAATTTTTGCTTTCTGACCGATTGCAACAAATGAATATTTCGGATTTGCAAGATCAATGTTCTCGGATTTCACGTATTGTTCAAATTTGCGGATGACCGCGCCGTTAAAAGAACCGGCCAGACCCTTATCGGAAGCCACGATTAAGAAAACTGTTTTCTTGACGGGCCGGGGCAAAAGAATTTTAGGAAGCGGCACGTCTTTAAGGTTGGAGAGGATTCCCAGAAGCTCAAGGGCAGTATAGGAATACGGGCGCGAAGTTAGGGCTAATTCCTGGCTGCGGCGCATCTTTGTGGCGGCCACAAGTTCCATCGCTTTCGTGATGGTTCCGATGTTTTGGACGCTCTTCATGCGCCGTTTAAGACTTTGTCCAGATTCCATATTATCTTTCCATGAAGCGCGTTATCGCTTCTTTTAATTTTTGTTCCGTCGCTTCGGAAAAATCGCCGGTATCCCGAATCGGCTTTAAGATATCGCTTTCGTGGAGTTTCTCCAGATACTCCAAAAGTTCTCCCTCGGTTTTTTTAACGTCTTCTACGGCAACCTTCTCAAAATAATTATTAAGGACGGCGTAGAACACGCACACCTGTTTTTCAAAAGGTACCGGTGCCAGGTCTTCCTGTTTTAATATTTCATTTATTTTTTGCCCTTGAAGGATTTTTTTTCTGGTTCCCTCGTCGACATCCGTGGCAAATTGAGCGAATGCTTGAAGTTCATGGAATTGCGCATGGGCAAGCCTCAATTTACCGGCCACTTTCTTCATAGCTTTTGTTTGCGCAGCGGATCCCACGCGCGATACGGAAATTCCCACGTTCAAAGCCGGGCGAAGGCCTTGGTAAAATAAATCGCTCTCCAAATAAATTTGCCCGTCCGTTATGGAAATTATGTTTGTTGGAATATAGGCAGTGACATCACCAAGCTGGGTTTCCACTATAGGAAGCGCTGTAAGCGACCCGCCGCCTTTTTCCTTGGAAAGCTTAGCGGCGCGTTCCAAAAGCCTGGAATGCAAGTAGAAGATATCTCCAGGGTACGCTTCGCGGCCAGGCGGTCTGCGCAATAAGAGCGAAATCTGCCGATAGGCCCAAGCGTGTTTGGAAAGGTCGTCATAAATAACGAGTGCGTCTTCACCCTTATCTCTGAAATATTCTCCGATAGCGCAGCCGGCGTAGGGCGCAAGATACCAAGAGGCCGCCGGTGATGAAGCTGACGCAGAAATAATAATACTGTATTTCAAGGCGTTGAATTTTTTGAGAGTTTCCGCAATCTTTACGATTTTTGATTCTTTTTGGCCGATAGCGACATAAATACATATAGGCGGCTTATGGTTCTTGTCGTGCGATTGGTTAAGAATGGTATCCAGTACGAGAGCGGTTTTGCCCACCTGCCGGTCGCCGATCACTAGTTCGCGCTGTCCGCGGCCGATAGGAATCATGGAATCAATGGCTTTGAGGCCGGTGTGAAGCGGCGTGTTCACCGATTCACGCTCCAAGACCGACGGCGCTCGCGCTTCCATTGGATTGCGTTGGGGCTTGGTTCCTGCTTTAAAAATATCCCCCTTGCCGTCCTGAGGTTTTCCTAATGGGTCTATAACGCGGCCGATCAATTCTTCCCCTACTTCAATAGAAAGAACCTGGCCCGTCCTTTTAACGATATTACCGACCTCTATGGATAAAAAATCATCCAGAACTAAGGCGCCGATGGATTCTTCTTCAAGGTTCAGGGCAAGAGCGCTTCTTGGACCCTTGGGGGTTTCTATGGTCAAAATTTCCTGGCTTACAGCGCTGCGAAGACCAAGGATCTTTATAATGCCATCGCCGACTTCAAGAACGCGGCCAACTTCATCCCATTCGGCTTTCTCTTTATATCCCTCTATCTCGCGTTTTAATTTTTCTATGATTTCGTATGACACGGTTTTATATTGTAAAAACTGAATCTAATTTACCCTTAAGAGAGCCGTCGAAAATCTTCTCGTCGTTTATAAACACCCGGATTCCCGCAACCAGCTCCGGAACAATCTTTTCCTGCACAACGTCACCCTCTTTTATAAAACTGGCTGTTTCTTTTTTTTGTTTTGAAGTGAGCGTCCGCGCTGATTCGATTATAACCTTGCGGATGCCTGCTTTACCACGGGCGAAACGGGCAGCTTCTTCAACTATCTTCTGTGCATGCACCTCGTCGCCGTTCTTCCGTAAAAGCGCAGAAAAATTTTTTACGATAACTTCTGCATCCACGCCCGGGGTTGTTATCACTTCTGCTAAAGCTTTCGCATAAATGTGAGCGGGATATTTCATACGATATGTTTCATTTCTTTTACCGATTTTTCTATCAGAGCATCGTCGATTTTTTCGGGCGATAACTCAACCGTCCGCACAATCGCCCTCTTAATAAGCAATGCTGCCTCTTTTTCTATCGCCAAATGGGCAGCTTGTTCCCTGGCGTGGAGAATTGCCTCTAAATTTTTAAACTCTTCGGCACCCTTGCGTTTTGCCTCTGCAAACATTTCCGCCTCCAGTTTCCTCGCGTCAACTTCTGTTTTTTTAAGGATGTTCAGGGCTTGAGATTCGGCATCCTTAATTTTACCTTTGCCGATGATATCTACTTCGGCAAGACGCTTATCAGCTTCGTCCGCTTTCATCAGGCCTTCTTCAATCCTCGCACGCCTATCATGCAAAAGCTTTAACAGCGGCTTATAGATAAAGACGCGCAGAACGACGAGTAGTATGAAAAAATTGACCGCCTGGCTCAAAAGCAGGTGCCAATCAATTCCTAACTGGTCAAAAAGCTGTTGCATGAAACTTTCTTATTGTACGAATTTGATGATAAGCGCGATGACGAGCGAATAAATCGCGATAGCCTCGGCGAAAGCGATGGCCAAGATTGCCATCGTCTGGACTTTGGAAGCGGCCTCCGGATTGCGCCCGATTGCTTCCACTGCCTTGGAACCTATCCAACCGATAGCAAAGGCCGGGATAACAGTCCCCATGCCGATTGCACCGAACGTGGCCAGAAGTCTAATACTGTTAATATCCATGAATAAATTTTTTATTAAAGATTATGCGACCTTTCTCGTTTTAATTTAATGTTCATCTCCGTGAGTAACAACCGCCATAGCCACGAAAACCAGGGTTAACATTCCGAAAATGAATGCCTGAATAAATCCAACGAATATCTCCAGGAACATAAACGGTAGTGGCACTAGGTATGGTACTAAAAAGGCCATGATGGCCAATAATACTTCGCCCGCGAATACATTCCCAAAGAGACGGAAGGAGAACGAAATAATTTTAGCAAATTCTGAGATAAGTTCAAGGATGCCCACAAAAAAATCTATCGGGCCTTTAAAATTAAAGAATACCGAGAGGCGGGATTTCAACCCGACTGCCGCAATCCCGAATATATTCACGAACGTGACTACGATAAGCGCAAGAGCCAAAGTAAAGTTAAGGTCGCTCGCAGGAGAACGCAAAAGCGGCACCACTTCTCCGCCGACCCCTTTAACAACGATAGAACCGACTCCGGGCAGAAGTCCCAGCCAGTTGGAACAAAGCACGAAAAGGAAAACTGTAAAGACCAAGGGGAGATATTTCTCCGAACTTTTACGGTTGCCGAGAACTGAATCCATGAGCGTAAGTGCGCCGCCGACGACGAGTTCCATAATATTCTGTCCGGCGTTTGGGACAAACGCGAGTTTGCTACGCAAGGTTATCGCGAGAACAGCAAGAAGCACCAAGGCAACTCCGGACAAAAGCACGGCATTTGTGACCGGAAAGCTACCGATATGAAAAATTTGTTCAGCGCGAAGTGAGATTTGAAGCATTTTAAATAAAGTTCATTAAAAAAATAGTCTTAAACGATCGCCGCCAAATTACCGTTCAAACAAATCGGGTCCATAGCTTCTATCTCATCCATATAAGGAAGCCCCGCAGGCATTCCGTTAAGGAAAAATATCTTTTTGTGGTTCACGTAGGCCTGTCCCATTTCCATAAGAACGTTGCCGCCGATATAATTTTTTACCCCGTTTTTGTCCAAGTTAACGCAAATCACGGCATCGCTCGCCAAGATATTGGCGTAATGCTCCCGTAAATAATTATTCTCGCGCTTGATGGCGGCCCGCTCTCCCCTGCGCCATTTTTCTACGATGTCTTGTTTTTCACCGCGTACGAACGCTTCATAGTCCGGATGAATCCAGCCGTCATATCCAAAGCTGCATAATTTATTTTTGCAATCAACCATTTCTTTATAAAAATGGCTGCTGCCGAGAACGTAAATCTTCATGAATTATATTTTAAAGTATTTCCCGACAAATAAAAAGGACCATTAAATGGTCCCAATAATTTTCTAAATCTTTACGCGCCGACCGTATTAAGTTCGTGACAGGCTTTTCCGCCATCGGCCGGAACATATTTTTTGCCGCAGGGACATTCTTTTGGAATCAAGCCGCAAACCTCGGCTACGTGTTCCACCCAATCAGTCCAAGCAGCCCCTACCATATCCCAATAACTGTCGCTTTTCCAGCCGCAGGAACATTCTATCCGATCGCTTATTCCTTTTCCATATCTTTCCCAATATGCTCAGGCGCCGCAGCATGTTTCACAACGTTAAACGCCTCATTATATTTTTCGGCATTGGAGAAAAGACCTCCTTTTTTAAGAGCCTCTCTGGCCATTCGAAAAACATTCTTGTACATTGGCCAACCTCCACTCTATTTTTATTAACTAAAACGATATTAGCATATCTAATTCGCTGGTTGCAAGATTATCTTCTTTTCCGCAAAAATTCGCTGACCAATTTACGCCCGACGGGATTTATCGTATTCGGCGGTTCGCCGGATAAATATTGTTCAATGGTAAACCATTTCCATCCGGAAAATTTTTCCGGTTCCATAAGCTTCGGCTCCCGCTCAGTTGTGCAAAAAAATATCGGTACGACGTAGCCCTCTTTCGCTCCCGGAATTTCTCCGATAAAATCCTCTATTCTAAAATCGGTCACGCCAATCTCTTCTTTAACCTCCCGCCTTAATGTTTCTTCTATTGTCTCGCCGGCATCGCACCTGCCGCCCGGTGTTGTCCAAACAGAAATATCTTTCCATTTTTCCTTCGTGTAATTTCTTAATCCGAGCAAAATATTGTTGCCCTTAACAATTATCGCCGACGGGCAAATTGAAGTATTCCCGATTTTTGCAAGTTGGTCTTTTAACATTTACCTGATTCTTTATAACCTACTTCCTATTGAGTCGGTTCAAAAGCTGTAAGGCCGTGAACCAGATTATCCACTTCTTCCCATCCTATACGGGAATCGTAATTATATCTGGCAGGAAGTGCTAAAACATATTTTGAGTTTTGCCCAAGAACCGAAGGAGGGATAGGCGCGGCACTCACCGCCAGTTTTTCCTGGAACACAAGATTCCACTCATCCGGAGTAAACACCATAATCGGCATATCTTCGCGCGGAGTGGAATCCGTCCAATCTGGATGCCGAAGTATAATCAACGGACCGTGGGTTGTAGGAGTATTATCTCCTGCGCCATCCGTCGACCATCCATCCCAATTTTTCTCTAAAATAGAATAGCCTTTCCAGGAATCGGCAAGCGGAATGGAAAATCCATACTGGCTGTTAACATATTGCACGTTTGAATCTTTAACACAGGTGCCACCGACATCTCCAAAAGGCAAATGCGAACCTGGTTCCGGAGCGCAGTGAAAGCCGCTCGCGCAAACAGGAGCAGTCGTCATGTTGCCGCCGCAACGCTCTCCCTCACCTGCAACATGCGCGAAGGTATTCGTGTTCGCATTCTTATTTACGAAAATCATATATCCCCCGATGAACACAACAACCGCAACCGATATAACAATTTGTATTTTTTTATTCATGTTTCATCATGATAACACGGATTAAAACTAATTTCAGCACCTTTTCCTAATTTTTGATAGTAAAATCCAACTGCTTTCCAGGGATACCTTTGGATTTACCGTATTCGATGGCATCTTTCCAGGTAGTCTTATCGGAATACCTAATATTGAAATTTTTATCTTTAAAAACAACAATCACTTCATCTTTGCCTGGCTGCCAAAAATGCATGTACCATGGGCCATCGTTCAGGTATTCCCCCAGTTTTTCTATTTGTTTTTCATTTACCGATACGTCGTTAAGAAACCAATCTTCCATCATATACTTCTTTATAATTTTTAATTTATCCAGGATAGCTTTGTCGTTCAAACTGTTCTCAATAATAGTTCCTTGGTAAGAGGCCTCGCCGTTTTCCGGCAACGACAGCGTGCAGAGATCATATCTTTTCTGGAGCATTTCTACGGTCTCATGAAGTTTGTCGTACTTATCCTTCATATCCTCCGAAAACTCTACGATCTTGTTGATGTTCTCATTTTCCTTCAACCCTTCCAAAATTTTATCCGTTGCCATTTCTTGTGCCTTATCTCTCGGCAAATTGCGAACCATCTCTTGCAGCTCTTTCTTTTTTTGGTCAAGTAATGTCTTTATGTCATCGCACTTCTGCGAATCGTTTTTATCTGTATTCTTATTTTTGTTTTTTAGTTTTAGTCCCAGCCCTCCGGCAACCAAGGCCACGAACGCGACAATTCCGGCAATAAGAAAATTTGAATTTCCGGATGCCTGCGTGTTTGTGAGCAGGCCAGGCATAGCCGTTACGCTTGTCGTTGATTCAACTGTGTCAGTGGAGGACTGCAAAGAAGTTGGGCGGGGAGGAGTGGATGAAACGGAGCGTGGTAAGACCTGTACCGGAGCAGCAATACCCGTAGCCGTAGTATTCTGTGGCAGTTGAGCGGTCGGATTAACTGAGGAGCTCACACCGGCTGGAGCTGGCGCGCTTGAAAGCATGCTACTTGTAGCTTCTGCTGGTAAACCGGTACTTGTTTGTGCCTGCGCCAAAAGAACTGGGGCGATTACAAAAGTTGCGACGGATAAGCAAATAGTTTGGTATGGTCTATATTTCACTATAATCAATTCGTGGATACTGAACTTTATACTCACAGACCTTTACGCCATCAACCCCTGGTGGATTATTGATAGGAACTAAAACAAATCCATCTTTATCAAAATCAAAAGGCCTGATGCCTTCACCGATAGCCGCCGGAACTTCGTGTAAAATAATATTCTTTACGAAACCGTTCTTTAATAAATAATTATTAAGCGTTGGGCCGCTGGACACGAGCGCATCCGGCTCCAGTGCAAATGCTTCTTCTGGGGAATGTACAACGATATAATCTTTCTTCGGATGGAAATCCCTATCGCCGCTTACTACTATCTTTTTAATTGGCAATTTTCCGAACGAACCCAACAATTCTTTGCTATACGCCTGAATAGTATCATATGTTTTCCTGCCGACTATTAATGTTCCGTGCTCCCGGCAGATATCAAGAAAATTCTGCCACAGATTATCTGGGATAAAATCTTCCCCACCATTTTTTCTGGCGATAAATCCGTCAGATGAAATTACGTTATATAGAGTTAGCATTTCTCGGATCTCTACGGCTGCAAAACACCCTCCGTTTTGCCGTTTATGGAAATTACAACGTTCTGGACAGCGGAAAACTGCTTCAGAGTATTCTCTATCTCATTTCTGATAGCCGTAACACGGCAGGAGCCGGCGACGGATTGCTGGAGTGCTTGGTTAAAATCAACTTTCGCCGTGCCATTAGCAATCGTTAAGCTCTGAATTTTTACGCCGGGATTAATACTGGTTAAATATCCCAAATTATCTTCTTCTGCCGTCGGACCACTCAATAATTCCTCAAGCGCGGCTCGCGCCGGCGCCTGAGTTTTTGGAATCATCCTGTAAGCCGGATACATAACATCACACTCGCTCCCCTGTTCGGCGTACTTGCTGCCGAAAAATACTTTAACTACTTGCGAATCGCTGGAAGTCGCGGCGAAGCTAATTGGAACTATCACAAAATTTTCGTTCTCCGGCAAACCAGAGGGATTATCTTTGGCGAGTATTATCGTGCCATTCGCGGAATCGGGCTGAGCAAAACCAACCACTGCCTCAAACGGAACCGTGCCAGTAGTCATCCAGGCGCCGATAGCCGTCGCGGGCGACGCCCCCAAAACCGTTCCATCTTGGTCAACTATTTTTACCGGGAACGACCCTTCAAAAAACCAGCTGCCTTTCGCCTGCCCCTTAACGATAATCGGCGAAGAAATAGTATCTTTGGCCTGAGGCGAGAAAATCTTGGCATCTTCCCCTGTTGGCAACTGGGAAATGATTGGCCTCTTAGGCACCGGCACGAACAAAAGTATTACAAGGAGAACAAAGATTACCACCGCAAGAATTATAGCTACTTTTTTCATAAATAATTTTGCTATTTTAGCAGGACACCATCTTTTTTAAGTATCTCTATCTTGCGCCGCGCTCCGCGGTTATAGCCGCCAGCCATTCCATCTGAACGAATCACCCTATGACAGGGAATTTTTGGATCATGATTTTTCTTCAAAATATTCCCGACCGCGCGATAAGCCAAACGATTGCCAGCCCGGCGCGCGATTTCTTTATACGTTGAAACCTGGCCGCGGGGAATTTTTGCGACAACGGCTAGAACCCTACGTTGAAAATTTGCGCTTTTGCCCTTCATGCTTATCGGAGATTTTTGTTTTTGATATTTGTAAATACTTGCGATAGCGGAAAGTTGCCTACGTCCGATATGCCGGGGAATCTTGACGACCGCCAACCTTCGCATAGTTCTTCATTTTTCACCACCTCAAGAACTGAAGGCCTTATCAAGCAAACCCTTTCTTTTACTAACGAAAAAAATATAAACGATTTCCAAAACGGCCGCGGTGTTTAATATCAGCATCACTATAAACCACCATTTGTCCCGCAAACGCGCCGCTTTCCACAAAGCTACTCCCTTCCAGGGCAGGGTCCAGGCTATCATTAGAAATATGAACCAATTATTTTGTACCAAGGGTAGAAATGATTGAAACATTTTTATGGATAAATTTCGGCGACCTTTAACCTAAGATTCTGTTATGTAAATTATAGTTCCGCGCTTTCCTGCGGGCAAACTTGATTTTACCCCGAGACACACTGATTAAAAGCCGAAACCTCAGTGTTATATTGAGAAATCATCTGCTTGGTCTGAGCAACTAAATCGTTATACTGTGCGACAAGTGCGTTGTACTCGTCCACCGTGGCGTTGTAAGCCCGCCTGTCGCTTTTATCCATCGTGTCCAATTGAGATTTAAGAATGGAAATTTGTGATTCCATGGATGTAAGCTGGCTTTCGCTGGCGGTTATTCTATCTTTAAGCGGCGAATCAATCGCTGGGCAGGCCGAAACCGGTTTACCGAAAATCTGGACGGCTATCCAAGTTGATTCGCCTTCGTAAACCCCTTTGCGTACGGCCACGCCGATTTCACGATAATTGACGTTCAAAATATTGGCGCGATGTCCGGGACTATTCATCCAGGCAATCACAACTTTTTCATCTCCGCCAAAATTTCCGAGCGCAAGATTCTCTCCGAGTTCAAGATAATCATAGCCCACGCTCGCCGCTACTGTTGTTACGCTATCGCCGCTCGGAGACACGTGCGCGAAATATTGTTTTTGGAACATATCGGCGAGGCGTTCTTCGGCAATCGTATCCAGTTGGGAATTTTCCGCAAGCGCGGGAAGCGCGCCGTTCTCCTGCCTTTGAATATTCGTCCAACTTATGACACCAGCAACAGTAAGAGAGTCAGAGGCGGACGTTTTTGCCGGAGAAACTGATGGCTCCGAAGAAGTCGGGGCTCTTAATGGTTCCGGTGTTGCTACCGTTTTTTTAATATTCTCAACCGCTGCCTTTATCGCAACTTGCTCGATATTGCCAAGCTTCGGGGAGAAATATTCGCTTATCGTTCCGCGAAAAATAAAAGCGCCGACTAAAGCCGCTAAAATCGTTGAATAGAATATAAGCCTGGGCTTGTTCATCTATTGAATTATAACAATTATGAAAACTTAACCTTGCGCGCATAGATTGACAAATTTGTTCGGAATTGCAAGTATGGTTGCAGAGTTATTTATCAAAAATCAAGGAGTTAAATATGCCATTGGAACGACATGGTGGCGTTACCTTAGGGACACACATCTCCTTCCATAATCGTGGTAATTATTGGAATCGTAAAGAACATAAAACAAACGAGTACGACGTAGTCGAGAAGCATAATTGTAGAAATATCCTTGGATACATCTACTGGTTTGCTCGTTGGCAAAAATACGTTTTTGAACCAAATTCTCGTACCGTCTACGAAGAAACATGTATGCGGGAAATAAGCCTGTTCATTGAAGAAGAAACCAAAGCTCATAAAACGGCATCAAAGAACAAGCGGCAGTGATCTGGCGGCGCGATAATATCAAGCCGCTTTTTTGTTTGTTAAAATATTCGACCATTTATTTTATTGGCTTAAAATGATCGTCCATTCTATATATAAAAAAGCAAAGCCCCTGCCGTTTCCGGAGGGACTAATGCCTTTGGATACTTATTCCCTTTTTGCCTTTCCTCCTCACAAGGAAAAACCCAAAGGATAAAATTTCGTATCTTCGTGTTTAATTGTAACAAAATTGCCGAAATAAAAATAGAGCGGTTGTGGATATCCTTGAAACACTTATTTAACGCTTAAAAGTTCTACCGTGAAATGCAATGTTGAATTCGCCGGTATTGAGCCAACCGCCTGACCACCATAACCAAGCTCAGGGGGAATAACGAGGGTGCGCTTGCCGCCAACTTTCATTCCGGCAACACCCAAATCCCAACCCTGGATGACCTGCCCCTGCCCCAGCGTAAAACTAAACGGCTGCACATGCTGGAACTTCGCATTGGTATTGCTGTCAAAAATCGTGCCGTCATCAAGAGTACCGGTATAATTTACCGTAACCGTGTTGCCATTCTTAGCCTCTGAGCCAGTACCAACCGTTACGTCCGTAACTTTAAATTTAGACAAAATATCCGCCTGAGCCTGTGCTTGCGCCTGTGCTGCCGCTGCCTGATCCGCTGATTCTTGTTGTTGAGCTTTGTTGTCCAAGTTATGATTGTACCAAATTCCGCCAAAAACCAAAGCTACCGCAACCGCTACAAATATTGCAATTTTAAATGTTTTCATAAGATTATTTAATTATTCTAACTTATTTTCGATCCCGGTGGCGCCTCCTTGTCCACCGTTAGAATTATTGGCTCGCCATTCTCGTCGTGAGCCGCAAGGAGCATCCCCTGGCTCTCCAGCCCCATCAGCTTGCGCGGATCGAGATTGACGACTATCACAATTTCTCTTTGCAATAAACTTTCCGGCTCATATTTTTTTCCGATACCAGCCACGATTTGCCTCTTTCCAAGCCCCGAGCCGTCCGCTGAGTCGCCGCCAAGGTCAACTTCCAATTTAATTAATTTCTCTGAATCCGGCACGCGTTCAGCAGCAAGCACGCGACCTACGCGCAAATCAATATTTTTAAATTCATCGAATGTCACTAAAATATTTTAGCACGGAAATTAATACAAATCAAAAAGGGGCGCCAAGCACCCCTATACCGAATAAATTATCTTTTGCAGAAAACTTTATTCAATAATCTTTTAAAAAGTGCCGGCTTTTTCTTCGCCACCGGAAATAGATCTCTGCAAGCTTCAACCGTTATTTCTACCAAATCAGCTGATGGTTCTACGTCGAACAATCCCTTTTTTTCCATATTAAGCGCTGCCTGGATTAAATCCTCCGAAAACCCAAGATTACGAAGCTCTAGAGTATTTACATATCTCTTCTTGGCCATACTACCCCTCCTTTATATATCTATTATATATCTATTAACTAGATGAATTATATTATTTATCTCTTATAAGCACAAACGATCCCGCTAAAAGCGGGATCGTTGTTTAGATAAGGTTATCAGGAAAATTTTAACCGTGGTTATTTATCTTATCTTGAAGACCCTTAATCTGGTCCAAAATCTGCTGAATTCTGTCTCTGAGACTCTGGGAATTGCTGTTCTGATTTCCGTTGCCGTTGTTGCCTTTGTTCTCTGATTGCGTTTCGTTCTCTCCGTTTTTTCCATTATTGGTATTCGTATCGTTTGAACTACGGGCCTTAAGCAAGCTGTAATCTCTTACAACCTGAGCATATACGACACCAGCATTATTCGGATCAACGCGTCCAGAGACACCAACCTCATCACCAACCTTTATTTGGCTAAAAGTCACATTGCCGGTAATATGTCCCCCTTCGTTACCTCCGCGGAACAACAGCTGGGGAGCGCTAGACAAATTTACCGTCCAGGTCGTACCCCAAACGCTGCCGACAAAAGAATTTGTACCGACACTTACGACTTTCATGCCATGGGTAATAAACTGACCAGCCGGGTTAATGCTCAATTCCGGATTCTTGAAAAGTTGCGGCACCGGAGGAGTAGTTGTAGTTTGCGGCAAAGAAGTTATCACGGCCGAACAAGTAGCATTCACCGTGCTTGTCGTAGTGTCACCAACCTGAACACCAGCCTGATAAGTACCAGTGGCATTATACGTAGCGGAAACAACACTTGATGTGCTGCCACCGATATTGGTTCCCGTCCAAATGTATGAATATGCTGGAGCACCACCGCTTGCCGTTGCTGTCCAGGTTATGACGTTTTGTGCCACAGTACCCGAACAAGTTGCGGCTAAATCGGCAGTTTGCGCTCCAGCTAATCCTGCGACAGCAAGAGCGAGTCCGCCAGCCAAGCTAATAGCCAGCACCAATTTTTTATTTTTAATCATCGTTATTATTTTTATTGTTTTCTGTTTCGACCTTTGTGTTTTCGGAATTATGATTACCATTTATCAACTGAGGGTTTTCTGTCCCAGAAGATTCTTCGTTGCCTTTAATGTTATACGTGGTTGTGGCATTTGTGTTACCGCTATCGTTCAAGGAATTAATATAGTTATTGGTGCTACTCGCAATGCCATCACACTTATCTCCGAACTTCTGTAATATCTTCGGGTTCTTACCCAAAATTCCCCTCAAATGCGATGAAGTTGAATTTATGAATAATTTATTCAGCGGATTGCAGAACGCCGGTACGCCGCTTTCGCTGCTCGTCGCTTCGTCTTTTTCGGCGCCCAGCAAAGAATCTTCGGCGTCATTCTCAAGTTTTGCCACCGCGATATTTACCTTGTAGTGCTGATCTTCCCGATTTGTCCCGCCCACATTACCCTCGCCGTTATTCTTGTTATTGCTTTGCCCATTAACGGCTTCTATCTCGTTCAATCTCTCTTCTGCCATTTGAATCTGCAGTTGCGGCTTATCATTACTGCTCGCAAAAGCCAGAACCAACGACTCATGATATCTTTTCAGCGGATAAAGCGGACTTGTAGGATTAACACTTTGATTATCCGCATAAGCCGCCAGAATATTGGTGAATCCTATAATGGCGACAACAGCCAAAATCGTCCGAAAGGCAAAAGAAAATCTGTTCCGCGGAACGGTTTTCATAAACTTATTTTCAAATAGCGCCAAGAAGACACCGCGCGATTTCTTGGCGAATTCTTTTCCTGGCGCAAGCGTATTTCTTAACCTGCTCGGCAATTTATCTTGTTCAAAAAAATCTTTCATTTATTTTTGGAAATGGTCGCGTATTTTTTGCTTGAGGCGGCTAGCGGAAACCCTAAGCGCACCTTCGGACTTTGCGGCAATCTCGGCTATTTCGCTATAAGACAGTTCGGCTATATAGCGGAGCTCAAATATTTCTTTTTCGTCGCTGGTCAAAGTATTCACGAACTTTTTTAAAATTTCTGCCTCAAATTTTACGTCTAGATCGATCCTACCACCCTCGTCTTCCATTGAGTCCAAGAACATCTCGCTTAAATCAGAGAAGGTCTGGCTTTTTTTTGCACGGAAATAATCAATTATGGTGTTGTGCGCCAACCGCCAGAACCAGACAACAAAATTTCCTTTTTCTTTATCAAAACCGTCCAAATTATCTAAGGTCTTTAGAAATATATCCTGAGTCAGGTCTTCGGCAAGTTCGCGATTGCGTAATCTGTTCATGCAGAATCCGAACGTTTTGGAGAAAAGATTATCGTATAGTCCTTCGGCAGCTCCCTTGTCACCGTTTTTAGCGCGCAGAGCGAGCCGAGTCAGGTTGTCTTGTCCGATATTCAATTTCATAGATAAATACGTTTTAAAAGATTTACTGTTACAAAGCAATGTATCATCTTTCAACGAACATTGGAGTAACACCCTATTGGCTAACAGTTAGATTTCTTCCGATTCACGCCTTCTTGCCAAGATGCCAAGAAGGAGCAATAAAACAAATCCCGTGAGAGCCATAGTGGGAATCGTGACATAGCCATACTCCATAAAGTAAACGTGCGCGCAATCAGATGAGCCGTTTGCCGCGCAAGGAACAAGAGAGCTACCGCCAAACTGTAAATAAGAATTATATATTGAAATTGCACCGCCTATCACCGAAAGCGGAATAGTGTATTGCCACCATTTCTTTGATTTATTGGAGAGGGCAACACCCAATATTACTACTTGAGGATAAAGGAAAATTCTCTGCCACCAGCATAAAACACAAGGGACAAATCCTACGATATCGGAATAAAACAAACTGACGATCATTGCAATAAGAGCTATCAAAAAAGAGAATATGAGCGCCCTATCTTTAAAGAAACCTAACAATTTCCAGACCGCGTCGGCATCAGAGTTCTCCGCTGGTTTCTCTTTGAATGCGGCAAATAATAGAAACAAGGCCAACGCACCGCCAAAGACAGTGGCCAAAGAAAGTATATGAGTTACAGATTCTACTAGCGGAGACATTCTTTATTGAGCCGGCAATGTACAACCGGATTTATCGGCAAGCGTCTGCAATGAGGTTTCACCGGTGTTCCGCGAGCCGTCCGGAAAAACCCATGTAGGATAACTTTGAATTCCCTTGTCTATACAGATCTGCGTCTGGCTTTCGTCTGGATTAGAACACTCAACGTAAGGTAAGAGATCAACGGCATTGCCGAATAACTTCTTTTGAGCCGCGCAATGCGGACACCAAAATGCTCCATAAAAAGCGACCCCTTTGTCCTTAAGACAGGAAGCGAAAGGACCTAAATTAGTTGGTCCCGGTTTAACTGATGGATAGATCAGGAACCCAAGACCCAAGACCACTAATATAGCCAAGATTATATAAAAACCCGTATTTTTTTTCTTCATATAATTATCAAACAATAATAACAAATTATAGAAGAAAACGGTAGACGGCGATATTTTCAGGAATGAATTAAACGATGATAGGGTTTCCAAAAGTGATAAACAAAATAGCATCGTGATGATGCTATTTTGTGGTGCACAGGAGTGGACGATGTTCGAACAGTCATGTTCTAATTTTTGACTAGAATCGACAATGGTTGACAAAATCTGTATATTTGTTATTATATAGCAAGCATCGCTCGGTAATAGCTGTGACTTCGCAGATGGAGGTCGATAGATATGTTCAATTCGTGGAGGGGTGCGGTTTGTTTCTTATTCATCTATGGTGGGATCATGGCGGCGTTGGCGGGATCTGCTTTCCAAGAGACCCCAGCGAACTACGGAGGTGCTCTGTTCTTTTCACTGCTCTGCATCAAGGCGTGCTCCCTCATGATCGTCATAGCTATCGCCTATGCGCGAAAGCAGTGACAAGAACCTGGCTAAGTTCGGTTTTGGGCTCCAGTATCACCGGAGCCCTTTTTATTTTTGAGATTATTTGTGCGCAGGAGTGGACGATGTTCAAACGATTTTGTTGTGTAATATGGCACATACTCAGAAATACGGAAAGAGGGGCTGAAAATCAGAATCGCGATTTTGAGGCCCTTGGGTCGCATTTAAACTTTTATTAACCGGGAAATGGTAAAATTATCAATATTAATTTTGCTTTTCCCGTCAACGACCAGTTGTGCAAGCACTTCACCAATTGCAGCTGAGTGCTTGAAGCCGTGACCAGAACAAGGAGAGGCAATGATAATTGAATAATGTTTGGGGTGTTTGTCGATAATAAATCCGAAATCAGGTGTAACTGTGTAAAGGCAAGAAACCGCTTTAATGCATGTTTCGGTTAAGCCTGGAAAATAAGGCTTAACGTATGTTTGGTACATCTCTCTAATTTCTTGGGTGTACACTTCTCGATTAACCGTTTCTGGGGTCGTGGTTGCCTTAAACTGCTCACTTGCGATCTTCACGCCACCGCGCGGTCCATCGACTGCCGGAAAGCCATATATTCCCTGATTGTCGCCTTGCAGTTCCCAGATAAACACGGGAAATCGAGGTGATGAGAACTGTTCAATAGATCCTTTAGTATCGAACCAATACATTACTTGGCGGCGAATTGAAAATAAATCAGCATATTCTTTGTCGATCAACTCTGGTAGCCATGGCCCTGCGCTCACAATTAATTTCTCCGCAATATATTCGCTCTTATCAGTTTTTACTTTAACCGTGCCGTTCTCTTCGGTAAAACTTTCGACTTTCTCGTTTTTATAAATTTCGGCGCCATACTTTTCTGCGAGAAAAAGATTTGCATTTACACACTCCTCTGGCCTCAAAAATCCGGCGTTGTATTCGTAATAACCGACTTCATCATTCTTAACATTAAACTGCGAAAACCTTTTTCTGATTTCTGGAGCATCCAATATATCATGCTTGATATCATATTTCTTTGCCGCCGAGAGGGTTTTCTCGAAAAATTTTTCGACATGATTAACCGCACTTTTAGCATCGCTGGAGATAATAAGACCGCCCGTTACGACGAGAAGATTTTTATTAATTTCTTTTTCTACTTCTCGCCAGATTTCATATGAACGAAGTGATAGCGGAGTATATTGCTCACCTTCGCCTATTGCTTGTCGGGTAATACGAGTATCGCCATGTGTTGAGCCATAAACGTGAGGCGGGGAGAATTTATCAATACCCAAAACTTTATTGCCACGCTTTGCTAACTGATAAGTGGCAGCGCTACCCATCGCACCAAGACCAAGAATGATTGTATCAAATTTATTTTTCATTCACATCGATTATATCTAAAATCCTAACTTCCCCAAATAGATCCCCTATTAGGGGATCGTAGAAATTCCGAAAACCCTACTTTCTAAGAAGTGTGCGCGGGAGAGGATTCGAACCTCCATGAGCTTGCGCCCGCTACCACCTCAAGGTAGTGCGTCTGCCAGTTTCGCCACCCGCGCATTTTCAATCTGCACATCTAAGATATTTTCGCTACCCCTGCCTGCCCTCAGGCAGGCGCGCAGCAGATAAATTATGATGCATATTTAATATTTTTTCAACCAAAAACCGCCTGGATAAGGCGGTTCGGTTTTTATCATACTTGCTCTAAGTTATTAAACAGATATTCCCAGTTTTTGCCTTATCTCCGCTCCGGATTTATTGCGAACGAAATAAAGCTTGGAGCGGTGAACTTTTTTCGGACTGGAAACAACTTCTACCTTCACTATCGCCGGCGAATGAATCGGATAGACCTTCTCAACGCCCACTCCGGCAAGAACTGTGCGAACCGTGAATGTCGCCCCTGGCTCGGAACCGTGCTTGCGGGCAATAACAAGCCCCGTAAAAGGAGTTTTGCCTTCATAAACCTTGACCTTGGCTCCTGGCCTTATTTTCTTTAATATATCTTCGTTTATCATTGGGTTACGTTATAGTCTTAACCTTTTTTACTAAATCGTCAATAGAGACCCTGATTTTTACAAAAAACTCCACCGCGCCAAAACGTCTGGCCTTTTCTATGTCGCTGTCCTGCGCCAAATTACTCAGAACAATAACCGGGGTTTTATTGAGTTCCGGATTAAGAGAAATCGATTCCAAAACTTCAAAGCCGGAAACTTTAGGCATAATCAGATCCATAATTATTAATTCGGGGCGGCTTTGTTTGAGCAGCTCTAAAGCGTCTGCACCATCAAATGCCTGCATGACACCGTACCCCTCCTTTTCCAGGCGGGCTTTGACAAGAGACGATAAAAACTTATCGTCCTCAATAAGCATTACGGTCTTTTTATTCGGCATTGTTTTTCTGATTATAGCACAAAACTATTTAAATAGTACGATCGAAATTTACTCAAATTTTTGGAGATCAAATTCACTTGACAAAAGAATACTTATGGTCTATAATTTAACTAGATAGGGAGGTGTAAGATGCTTAAAGCAAAAAGTCTGTTAGTACTGAAAGCTGTAAAAATGCTTACGGCGCCGGTGTTCGTTATTTCGTTGACGGGCTTTGGTAGTATAATTTTACTGTCTCTTTTCACTGTAGCCGTCCCAGAACTTTCGCAGCACGTGAAGGCGATATGCTCCGTGTGGTTCGGGATTGCGCTACTGTATGTGCCCGCAGATTTACTGCTGGACAAGCTACAGACCTGAAACCTATATACGTTTCACTTTTCGCAATACGAGACGTTGGCAACAACGTCTCTTTTTTTCTCCAAAAATTCTGGTAAATTAATAATCCTTCGATGAACTCAGGGTCTAAGGAACTGTAACGCAAAATAAACGCTTTCGCGTCTATTTTACTAACAGATTTCTAAGAGCTTTTTAGTTATCCCAATACACGCTTGCCATGGAATTCATGGTTCGCGTTCGACTAACTATTTGTATAGTTTAATTGATCCACGCACAGCTTCCGCTACGCGTGCCTTGTTACGACTTTTGCCGTGTCACCGAGCTAGAACTGAATCGCACGAGGCGATCTTCATCCTTTCCCGGCTTCCTTGCAATGACGGGCAGTGAGTACAGGACTCGAGAACGTATTCACCGCAACGTGGCTGATTTGCGATTACTAGCGATTCCAGCTTCGTGAGGGCGAGTTGCAGCCCTCAGTCCGAACTGAGACCAAGTTTGATGGGATTAGCTCCCCCTTACGGGTTGGCAACCCATTGTCTTGGCCATTGTAACACGAGTGTCGCCCAGGGCATCAGAGGGCCATGCGGATTTGACGTCATCCCCTCCTTCCTCCCAGCCCCTTGTTCGCAAGCGAACAAAGTAAATTATAATTTCCAAAATTTCAATTTCCAAACGTTTGGAAATTTGATAATTGGAATTTTAATTTCTTTGCGCTTGTGCGCAAAGGGCTGGGCAGTCCTCCGTGACACTTGTAACACGGAGCAGGGGTTGCGCTCGTTACCCCACTTAAGGGAACACTTCAAAGCACGAGCTGACGACAACCATGCAGCACCTGTACTGGATGTCCTTGAGAGAAGGGTCGCCTTTCGGCAACCTGTCATCCAGAATTTCAAGCCCTGGTAAGGTTCCTCGCTTACTGTCGAATTAAACCTCATGTTCCACCGCTTGTGCGAGTCCCCGTCTATTCCTTTGAGTTTTAGCCTTGCGGCCGTACTTCCCAGGCGGCCTGCTTAACGCGTTAGCTCCGCCGCTCCGAGGGTCGATACTCGAAACAGCAAGCAGGCATCG